>JACMLW010000148.1 GCA_014379385.1 Phycisphaerales bacterium | reverse complement strand
GAGTTCGACGTCGCTGCAAAGGTGCGGATGCAGAAGCCGGGCGAGGAGCGCACGCGCGAGGCGGATGCCGCGGCGGTGGGGCGCGGGGTGCTGGGCTACACCGCGGTGTTCGTGAAGCGGAACCCCGACTGGGTGGTGGTGCTGGGGGACCGCATCGAGGCGTTCGCGGCGGCGAGCGCCGCGGCGGTGGGGGGATGGCCGCTCGCGCACATCCACGGCGGCGACCGCGCCGAGGGCGTGGCGGATGAATCGATGCGGCACGCGATCAGCAAGCTGGCGCACCTGCACCTGGCGGCGACGGAGCAGTCGCGCGAGCGACTGGTGCGGATGGGGGAGGATCCGGGCGCGGTTGTGATCGCGGGGTCGCCGGGGGTGGATGGGCTCGCGGATGTGAGGCCGCTCAGTGATCGCGACGCGGTGGAGCTCGGTGATCCGCGCGTGGTGGTGCTGCTGCATCCAACGGGGCTGGGCGCGCGCGAGGAGACGCGGATGGCGCGCGCGGTGATGAACGCCGTGAAGGACGTTTGCGGGGAACGAGGGGCGGGAGGGGTTGGCGCGGGCCTGAGTGGGTTCATGGACCCATGCGGGGTGCTGGTGCTGTCACCGAATCACGATGTGGACCGCGCGATCGTGGCGAAGGAGCTCTCGCGCCCGCGGCGCGAGTGGAAGCGGGCGGAGCACCTGCCGCGGGCGGTGTGGCTGTCGCTGCTGAAAAGAATGAGCGTCCGCGGGGGCGTGCTGGTGGGGAACTCGTCGGCGGGGCTGATCGAGGCGGCGGCGCTGGGCGTGAATGTGGTGAATGTGGGGCCGCGGCAGGCGGGGCGGGAGCGGGGGGCGAACGCGCTGGATGTGCCGCTACGCGAGGAGGGGTTGATGGAAGCGGTTGCGGGCGCGCTCGCGGTGGCGCTGCAGCGGGGCAGGCCGCCGACGGTGCATCCGTATGGGGATGGGCGCGCGGGGGAACGGATCGCGGCGGAACTGGCGGCGCGGGAGGGACGGATGATGTTGAGGAAGAGGAACACGTACTAGGAGAGGCGTGGAACGCGAAGGTCGCGAAGGACGCGGAGAGGAAGAGGAAGAGCACGATTCACCACAGAGACACGGAGAGAAGCGGCGGAGTGTGGCGGCTGAGTGAGGTGCGGAAGGTTTGGCGCGGAGTCCGTCGAGGGAGATTTCGTGACACGGATCGTGGGCGTCATGCAGTGCCCCAAGTGCCGGTACGACCTCGCGGGGCTGACCGAGGATGTGTGCCCCGAGTGCGGCGGGGCATTTGATCGTGCCGACTTGCTGAGCGCGAATGGTGCGGCTGCCAGGGCGAAGCGGCTGCGGCGGGTGCAGAGGCGGTTGTTTGTGCTCTCGGTCGGACTCGCCGCCCTGACCGTCGTGCTTGCCATCGTCGACCTGTTCGAGATCGGCGTTGTCACGCTGCTGTTCTCGATCCTGAGCTTGTTTGTCACGCTCTCGGTGCGGCCTTGGCGCGGCTACCGCCCGGGAATGCTGCTGTACCTGCTCCTGCTGCTGCCACTCTCTGAGGGGACGTGGAATCAGCCTGCGGATGCTCCATACTGGATCTCTATCATGGCGGTCGGGGGGCCGGCTTGGTGGGTAATGCTGGGGATGGGCCGGCGGAACGCACTTCCTGGCATTGCGCTTGGAATCGCGATACCAACGGGCATTTTTTCGCTGCTGCTTCTCTATGACGATCTGGGCAACTGGGTCGCTGCCAGGCACTGGGCCAACCATCTGAATATCTCGCCGATGGGGACGCACTGGCGGACGGGGAGAGCCGCGACCGCGGTGGAGTCGCTGCGAGTGTTTATTGCAACGGCTTCGGTGGCGCTGGCCTGCGGGGCAACCGGGATATGGCTGCACCTGCCCTCCCGCAAGGCCCGGATAACTCCGGCTGATTCGCGCGGGTAACTGCCGGGCAAGTCGGACCTTCAAACCGCCGATGCTCTCCCGAATCCGCCCGCCTTTCCGGCCGGGCCGTGGGAGTGAGCCATGCCCGTTGAGACGCAGACCAGCGCCAAGGACCAGGCGATCGGCAACGCCATCCGCGAGATCTCGCACGTCGCGACGCTCCCGGAGATCACGCTGAAGATCATCTCGCTGGTCGAGGACCCCAAGAGCACGGCGCAGGACCTGCACAAAGTCATCGCCAACGATCCGGCGCTGTGCGCCCGCATCCTCAAGGTCGTCAACTCGGCGTTCTACGGGCTACCGGGCCAGATCGGCTCGATCAACCGGGCCATCGTGCTGCTGGGGCTGAACGCGGTGAAGAACATCGCGATCGCCGCGAGCCTGGCCAAACTGTTCAAGGGCGGGGCGATCACGCCGACATTCGCGGCGAAGGACCTGTGGGCGCACTCGATGGCGGTGGCCTCGGGGAGCAAGATGATCGCCGACAGCCTCAAGCTGGGGCTGACCGACGAGGCGTTCCTCGCCGGGCTCATCCACGACATCGGCATCGTTGTTGAGATCCAGTACGACCGGCACAAGCTGGTGGAGACGATCGAGAAGCTCGCGCCGGATGATGCGGGCGTACCGACCGCCGACATGCTGGCGTGCGAGGAACAGGTCTTCGGCGCGAGCCACCAGGATTTCGGACGCGGCCTGTGCGAGAAGTGGAAGTTCCCCAAGAGCTTCTCGTACGTGACGGGGTATCACCACAACCCGCTGAAGCTGCCGGCCGATTGCCGCACGCTGGCGAACATCGTGTGCCTGGCGGACAAGATGGCGGGCGCGCTCCCGCTGACCGACGGCGGGTTCCGCCTCGACTTGCCGAGCCTGGAGCTGCCGTCCGACGTGATGGATGACCTGAAGCTCAGCCGCGAGAAGCTCGATGAGATCGTCGCGAAGTTGCCGGAGACCCTTGAAACGGTGAAGCAGATGCTGGCGTCGTGACGATAGAGAGGGATCGCGGGCCGGGCATCCGGCAGCTGATGTGTTCGCCACGTTCTGCTAACCCCTGTCACCTGTCCGCTGTCCCCCCAACCAAGCTCTCTTTCTCCCTCCGGGCGGCTCCTCTTGATTGCGGGGCCGCTCGTTGTTTTTTGGAGAGGAAAGAGGGGATCAGCGGATCGCCGGACAACGGGACCAGAAAGCGACAGAACAAGGCACCGAGGGATGGAGTGGCTGAATCTCACCCCACCGGCACGAACATCACCAATGTGTCCGTCACGCCGCTGGAGAACCACACCCGCCGCCACACGCCCGTCTTCTCGAGGAACTGCTTCCACATTTCCGTCGGCGGCGAGCCGTTCAGAGCGATCGACGCCGGCGAGCGCGACCCGCACGGCACGTACCAGTTGGCGTTGTCGATCACCAGCAGTCCGCCCGGCTTCGCGTGCTCGAACGCCCACAGGGCGCAGTGGTCGCGGTGGATGCCATCCACGAGCACCATGTCGAACTTCTCGCCGCGGTGTGCAAGGGGCGCCAGATATCCTGCCTCGTCCTCCTTCACCAGCACGTAGTCAACGTTCTTGATCCCCGCCTGCGAGAGCTGGCCGGTGACGGTGACGTGCCACTGCGGGTGGTGCTCGATGCTGGTGATATGCCCGACCTTCCCCGCGAACCAGCGCGTGCTCCGGCCCGAGCCGAACTCGACCAGCGTGTCGGTCCTGCGCAGCCACTGGCCCAGGAACTCGACCGCCCCGGGCACCAACCACGGCTCGGTCGGGTGGCGTTTCTGCCAGAGGCCCCAGGCCATCCGGTCGATGATGTACCTTGGCGTCCAGTGCTTGCGCGGCTTTGGGATTCGCAGGGCCATGTCTCTCTCCGTCGCGGCTAACCAACACGAATCGTGAACCAGACCTCTTGAGGAGCCCGAAGCGTACGTTCACCCTCATCGGATGATTGCCCGCGCCTCGTGCTCAAGAGATTGAATGCGACCATGACGCCCGACCCCACCGGACACCCCGAAGCGCACGAGCCCGATACCCCCTGGCCGGATGGGAACGGGGGAGAGGAAGGGGAAAGGGGGGGCGCGCCCGGCACTCGGGGGGTTGTCGCTGGCGCCGATCCACACCCCATCGACCCGACCGGCGCCCCCGCGGCGTTGGATGGGGCCGCGCTCGCTCCGATTGCCGAGAGCGAGGAGCCCAAGCTACTCGGCAAGGCCGTCGGACACGGGATGAGCTGGATCTTCGCCGGCACGGTGCTGTCGAAGCTCGCCGCGTTCGTGACGCAGTTCGTGCTCGGCTGGCTGCTGATCGACAAGGACTTCGGGCTCTACATGACGAGCCTCGCGGTTGCGGGGATGGTCGGCGTGTTCCGCGACGGCGGGGTGCGCGAGTTCATCGTGCAGCGCGGCGAGCGCGAGTACGAGGGGCTCATCGGTCCTGTCTTCTGGATGGGCCTGGCCCTGAGCGTGGCGTGCGGACTGGTGCTCGCCGCGGCCTCGCCCGCGGTCGCGTGGTTCTATGAAGAGCCGCGCCTGGTGGCGATGCTGCTGGTGATCGCGGCGTCGATCCCGGTGAGCACGCCGGCGTCCATCATGCAGTGCAAGCTGCGGATCCAGATGCGCTTCGCCGACCTGAGCCGCATCACGATCGTCTCGGCCCTGGTGCGCTCGGCGGCGACGATCGGATTTGCCGCGGCGTTGCCCGAGGAGCACGGGGCGCTGGCGTTCGTTCTCCCGCTGATCGTGATCGCGCTCTTCGAGTGGGGGTGGACGTACCGGCTCGTGCGCGAGAGGCCGTGGAAGCGGCCGGCCGAGCCGGGGCGGTGGTGGGGCCTCTTCAAGCAGACCAAGTGGCTGGTGCTCTCGGCGCTCTCGGGGATCGTGCTGGACTTCGGGCCCTTCGCGGTGGCTGGGCGCATCATCGACCAGAAGATCGTCGGGCAGTTCGCGTTCGCGAACCAGTGGGTGGCCCAGATCGGCGTGCTGCTCTCGTTCAACTTCCAGCAGGTGCTCTTCCCCACGCTGACGCGCCTGGGCGATCAGCCCGAGCGCCTGCGTGAGGCCTCGCTGCGGGCCCTGCGGGCGCTCATGCTCGCGGGGTCGGTGTCGAGCGTGGGGCTCGCGGTGGTCGCGGCCCCGATGGAGTCGTTCCTCTGGGGCGGCAAGTGGGCCAAGGCGGTGGGGGCGCTGCAGGTGCTGGGGGTGATCTTCCCGTTCCGCGTGACGTTCGGCCTCACGGCCGCGATCATGCTCGCGGGCGGGCACTTCAAGAGGTACTTCTGGCTCACGCTGATGGAGGGCACGGGCATCTGCATCGGCGCGGGCATCGGCGCGGCGGTGTTTGGGAATGCAACGGGGATCGCCGCGTGCGCGGGCGGGGCGATGGCGCTCGGACGGCTGGTGGTGACGATGATCCTGCTGGGCGGGCTGGGTGTGCCGATCGCGCGCGTGGTTGGGGCGTTCATGTCGTGGTGGCTGCTGGCGGTGGGTGCAGGCGCGGCGGCGATCGGCGTAGACCGATGGCTGGCCGTTGGCGATCGCGTGACGCCGTGGGCCGCGGCGAGGCTGCCGGAACGAAGAATCGCGGGAATTGAAGCCGCGCGCCTTTCGACGATGGCCGGCGACATGGCCGAGGGATTGCTCCTCGGCGGCGTGTGCGGGGTGGTGTTCCTGGTGGGGGCGCGCCTGCTGATGCCGGGCCAGCTCGTCGATGCGCTCAATGTGGCGCCGGGTCGCATCGCGCGGCCGGTCAAGAGGCTGCTGCGGCTGCGGTAGCGGGCGCCGAAGTTCTCGATTGCCGTCTTTTCAGCCTCTTCCCTCATCCCTAAACCCCAAGCCCTCAACCCTATAGTCGGCTCCTATGTCCGACGCACCCGTTTCAAGCCCGGCCCCGTCGTCAGCGTTGTCAGGCACCAAGTCGATGGACGACATCATGGCGCTCTGCAAGCGCCGCGGGTTCGTCTACCAGGCGAGCGAGATCTACGGCGGCATCAACGGTTTCTGGGATTACGGCCCGCTGGGCGCCCAGCTCAAGAAGAACCTGCGCGAGGCGTGGTGGGAAGACATGATCATGATCCCGTGCTGGGGCCGCAAGGGCCCAGGCGGAGAGCGCGTGCGCTGCGTGCCGGTCGAGACGCGGATCATCCAGCACCCCAAGGTGTGGGAGGCGAGCGGGCACATCGCGGGGTTCAATGACCCAATGGTGGATGACAAGGAGACGAAGCAGAGGTTCAGGGCGGATCATTTGGTCGGATTGTTTGTTCCACCCGGAGACGCGAGCACACATGACGAGTTGAGTCGTTACTTGGCTGACGACACACTTGTACCTCACGCAACCTTTGTGGATGGCTCGCCCTTCGAGATCTTCCAGCGCATACTCGAAGACAAGGTTCTCCGTAAAAAACTCGGGCTCGGGAATGCCAAGGCTTGCTTCGAGGGGCAGACCGGCGGTGACAAAGCGCTTCTTGAAATTGAAACGCGGCATGGGCAGCGTCGGGCTGCCGTTGGATATGTGCCGCTCACGCTGCTTCAAAAATTCAATGACAAGATTCCCTCGCCATTCACCCAGATGGCCGGCTCGCTAACACAACCCCGGCAGTTCAACCTGATGTTCAAGACGTACATCGGCGCAACGGCCGGCGAGGACGACATCGCCTACATGCGTCCCGAGACCGCTCAGGGCGTCTTCGTCCAGTTCAAGAACGTCGTTGACACTACGCGCGTCAAGGTGCCCTTCGGCATCGGCAATACCGGCACGAGCTTCCGCAACGAGGTGACGCCGCGGAACTTCACGTTCCGTTCGCGAGAGTTCGACCAGGCCGAGCTCGAGTTCTTCTGCCACCCCAGCGAGAGCGTCGAGTGGTACAAGTTCTGGCGCGACTTCCGCATGGAGTGGTGGCAGTCCATCGGCCTCAAGGGCGAGAACCTGATTCTCCGCGAGCACGACAAGGACGAGCTCTCGCACTACTCGCAGGGGACCAGCGACGTCGAGTATCGGTTCCCCTTCACCGCGCCCGGGTTCGGCGAGCTCGAGGGCATCGCGCACCGCGGCGACTACGACCTCACCCAACACCAGAAGCACTCCGGCGTCAAGCTCGACTACTTCGATACCGAGCGCGGCGAGCCGCTCCCCAATGGCTCGCCCAAGGGCGAGCGCTACATCCCGCACTGCATCGAGCCCGCCGCCGGCCTCGATCGCGGCGTCCTCGCGCTCCTCTGCGAGGCCTATACGAAGGATGCCTCGCGCCCGTCACCGGAGATCATGAAGTTCCACCCGCGGATCGCGCCCATCAAGGCCGCGGTCTTCCCGCTCGTGAACAAGGACGGCATGCCCGAGGTCGCGGAGAAGCTGCACGGCGAGCTCTCGCGCCGCTTCGGCCGCCAAGGGTTCATCGAGACCGACGCCAAGCAGTCGATCGGCAAGCGCTATGCCCGCATGGACGAGGCGGGGTGCCCCTTCTGCTTCACCATCGATGGTGACACGCTGAAGGATCAGACCGTGACCTGCCGCGACCGTGACACCGGCGCGCAGCAGCGGATCGCGCTCGACCAGGTGCCCGCGTTCGTGGGCGAGAAGCTCGGCGTCGGATAACCCGCTCGATCATCTCAGCCCGGCGCCGATGTTTCGCGTCCCAATCGCTTATCAGGCGTTGGCGCCGTCATAAACGTGCGCCGGCCGATCCACTCTGCACGCGAAGAGTGGGGCCCTCCCCGAGCGGTGGTACGTTCTCGTATTGGCCCGGCGTGAGACGCACGCTGCGGGCCGTCGTGCCCGCACCAATCGGAAAGAGAAGGAGCCCGCGATGTTCAGAGCGATCGCCACCGCCGCGCTGATCATCCTCGCCTGCCGCAGCGCCGCCGCGCAGACCTACACCGGCGGCTCCATCTCCATCCCGCTCAACTCGCCCTCGGCCGCGCCATTCCCGTCCACGATCAACGTCGCCAACGGGCCCGCCTTGATCGACAGGGTGGTGGTCACGCTGCGCAACGTCTGGCACACCTACCCCTCGGACCTGAACATCGTCCTCCAGTCGCCGGGCGGCCCCGCCGTCATGCTGATGTCGGACGCGGGGGGCGAGGTCGCCGTCACCGGCGCCACGCTTACATTCTCACTTACCGCGTCGCTCCCCGTGCCGGCGCCGATGACGGGCGGCGTCTACGCCGTCACGAACATCGATGAGGACCTCGACGCCGGTCCCCCGCCCATGCCGGCCACTCCCGCCGGCTCGCTCGAGGCCTTCCGCGGCTACAACGCCAACGGTCAATGGAAGCTCTTCGTCTTCGACGACTTCGCGGCCATCGATGGTGGCCAGATCGGTTCGTGGGAGATCACGTTCGAGAGCGGAGCCCACAACCCGGCGCCGATCGAGATCCCCCTGGGCTTCGCCGCGCCCGCGAACTACCCGAGCGTCATCTGCGCCGATGTCCCGGGCGAGATCATCGACCTCGACGTCGAGATCCACGGGCTGGTGACACCCTTCGGTGCCGACGTAAGTCTGTTGCTCGTGGGCCCCGGCGGCAAGTCCTGCGTGCTCATGGCCAACCACGGGTTCGACTCGGAGTACATCATCGCCGAGGCGACGGTGATCTTCGACGACGAGTCGCCGCCGCTCCCGGTCCCCGTGGTGAGCGGCCGATTCCGCCCGCAGTCGGCCCTCCCATTCTTCCTGGCCCCGGCGCCGCTCGATGGGCTGGGCGCCTCGCTCTCGGCGTTCGACGGTCAATCGGCCAGCGGCGTCTATGCACTCTTCGTGCTCGATACCTTCCCCGCACTTGATCCCATCGCCATCACCGGCGGGTGGGCGATCACGATCAACGGGCGCCGGTTCTGCTCGGCCGACTACAACAGGAACGGCGCCGTGCAGTCCAGCGACATCACGAGCTTCCTCAGCGAGTGGTTCACGCAGATCAACGGATGCCCATAGGCGGTCGGCGGACGGCGAAGCGCCGTTTGAGGGGAGGTGATCGAGCAGAGCCGGGGGCCCCCGCTCCCCGCCCCCCCGTACCATGCCCGCATGGCCGCCGCAACACCCGCCCGCAGCCCCGCCGCGACGCATTCATACACAGAGGCCGACATCGCCTCGGTCCGCCTGATGGTCGGGCTCGAGGTGCATGTCGAGCTCGCGACGCGCACCAAGATGTTCTCGCGTTCGCCGAATGTCGCCCACAAAGAGTTCGACGGCGCCGAGCCCAACACGCTCATCGATCCCGTCGTGCTCGGCCTCCCCGGCGCCCTGCCCGTGATGAACAAGGCGGCGGTCGAGATGTCGATGATGGTCGGCATGGCGCTCGGGTGCTCCATCGCGCCCTTCACGCGCTGGGACCGCAAGAGCTACTACTACCCGGACCTCCCCAAGAACTACCAGATCTCGCAGTACCAGCTCCCGCTCTGCTTCGATGGAAGCGTGGAGATGCCGGTGCCCGCCGGGGGCGGAGGGGGGGGGGCTTCCGCACCGGACCTCCCCCGTCGCATCGGCATCATCCGCGCCCACCTCGAGGAGGACGCGGGCAAGCTGCTGCACGAGGCGCCCGGGGTGATGGGGGGGGGAGGGGGGGGCCGGCCCATTGACTTCTCCCTCGTCGACCTCAACCGCGCCGGCACGCCCCTGCTCGAGATCGTCACGCAGCCCGACTTCTCCTCCGCCGATGATGTCGTCCTCTTCGCGCAGCACCTCCGCAACATCTGCCGATTCCTCGGCGCCACCGAGGGTGTGATGCAGAAGGGCCACATGCGCTTCGAGCCCAACATCAACACCATCATCACCCTGAGCGACGGCCGGCTCGCTAAGACCCCCATCATCGAGATCAAGAACCTCAACTCCTTCAAGGCCCTCAGGGGCGCCATCGAGTTCGAGCTCGCCGACCAGCCCCGCCGCTGGCTCGCCGACGGGCGCGAGATGGGCGCCGGCACCAAGTTCACCCGCGGCTGGGACGACCAGGCCATGCGCACCATGATCCAGCGCGAGAAGGAAGACGCCCACGACTACCGCTATTTCCCCGAGCCCGACCTCCTCCCCGTCACCGTTGACGACACTTGGCGTGAGGAAGTCCGCGCCCGAATCCCTGAGCTTCCCTCCAGCCGCCTTGCACGCTACCGGCACGACTTCAACCTCGGCCACAAGGAGGCCGCGGCCCTGGTTGACGAGCGCGATGTTTGTTTCTTCTATGAGCGGTGCGTCGCCGAAGCGCAGGCGCTTGGCGTCGATTACCCCCGCGCCGGCAAGCAGGCGGCCAACATGGTTCTGCAGAGCGGCGCCAAGCGCGCCAACGAACGCGCCGTGCTCGCCAGCGAACTCGGCATCACGCCGGCCCAGATCGCCGCGATCATCAAGCTGCGCGAGGATGACACGCTCACCAGCACCTCGGCCGACGAGCTCTTCGGTCTGCTCTGCGAGCCAGGCCAGAGCGGCATTGACGCCGCCCAGCTCGCGACAACCCGCGGCATGATGACCGTGCGCGACGAGGGGGCGCTCGAGAAATGGGTCGATCAGGCGATCGCCGAGAACGCCAAGGTCGCCGATGACGTCCGCTCAGGCAAGGTGGCCGCGGCGGGCCGCTTGGTCGGGGTGGTCATGAAACTCAGCGGGGGCACAGCCGACGCGAAAGTCGTCCGCGAGAAGGTGCTCGCGAAGCTGGGTCAGCCGATCCGCTGAGCCGAGCCACGCAACTCCCAAGAGTCAGGGAGACGGGCCGACCGTCGTGCGCAATCCCTGCGCCTCAGTTGTTCCGCACAACATTCGCGAGAGGGCGCGCGGCCTGGCGCGCCGATGCTTCCTCTGCCAGTCGGGCAATCGCCTGCTGGAGCACCGCCCGGGTGCGATCCCGCGCCGCGGCGACCTCCGAATCGGTGCAGACGGCCATTTCTGGTTCAGCCGCCGGCAAGCATGTGGTTTCGGGATGCAACATGGAATCCCTTCGTCTCCATCTGAACGCCACGCCCCCGTCGTTCCTCGACGAGTGCCTGGGCTCTCCGGAAGAGAAGTCTGACTGGATCAGGGTTCTTTCGCTCGTGTCTCGAATTGGTGACAGTATTCGAACCATCCAAGAGCTCCATAAAAACCTGCTGCGCCGCGGCCTCCGCCTCGTCCGCACGCAGCGACCTTCGAAGGTAGCGATACAGACCCTCGAAGTGCTCTTCGAACATTCTTTCCACAACGTTGCACCCTTCCGCGACAGCCATCGCGAGTCTCCCTTCGACCGGCGGCACGTTGATCCCAGAATGCATCGTGGCCATGCCCGAGTGGGCGGCGATGACGAGCAATACCCGGATCGGGGGCGAGTTCCCCTGCGATCACAGACTTTCTTGGGTGCGGCAGGGTGGAGTCCCACCACCAGGCCCCGCCGCGGTACGCCGAGTGAGGGAGGGTTGTACCACACCCCTCAAGGTGGCCACGGAAACATGCCCAAGTTTTTTCTTTTGCGTTTTTGCACACCTCGCGCGAGAGTGTGGAGAAGTTGGCGATAATGGGCCGTTGACGAAAGAAGTCTCGGGCGCTCGTGCTTTCTCCTTCCAGGGGGGGCACGAACGACCGCCAAGGCGCGGGCGTTGCAGGAGAGTTTGGAGTCATGGATACAACCGAACTACGCCGGCAGAAACAAGAGAAGCTGCTGGACCTCGCGAGCATCTACAAGGGCCTCACCCGCAAGCAACTTGCGGACGCCCTTGGGAGAGATCAGACTCGCTTGTTCCCGCCCTCAGGTAATCCCAAGCTGGATTACCTCATCCGCCTGTCGGATGTCCTGGATTGGCAGGTCGGCGATGTCGCCGAGGCCATCTGGGCGCGCGACGAGGCCCGGGGCCCCGAGGCCGCGTGCAAGGACTTTGAGCTGCTCGATGACCAGGCGAAGACCGCGCACCGCGAGGGCCGTTTCCAGGACATGCTCCGCATCGCCGAGCGCATGTACCTGATCGGCGCCACCGCCGACCAGCGCGCTCTGGCCTGCCATCGCGAGAGCGGCGCGTGGGACGGCCTGGGCCGCTACCTCAAGCAGCTCGACGCCGTTCGGCGGGGGCTCTCCGAGGGCCCCGGCGGCGCCGACCTGCGCCTTCTCCTCCGCGTCAACCTCGCGAACTCCTATTACACGCTTTGGCAGCCGCTCGAGGCCCGGGCCCTGGCCAAGGACCTCATCGAACACTTCCTCGATGAGAAGCCGACCACCCGGTCGGCCCGCGCCGCCGAGGCCTTCAGCTATTACGTGCTGGGCCACTCCGAGCGCCGCCTCATGGCTCTCGAGATAGACCGCGCTCCCGTCCACGCCCGCCACGCCAGGCGCGCCCTCGAGCGTTCCGAGGCGCTCTACTCCGCGCTCGCCGACGAGTTCAACCACGACCCCTGGCGCGGCATCGCCAGCACCTGCCGCGGCGGGCTGATCGAGATCGCCGTTGAACTCGGCGAGCTCGATGCCTCCAGCGCCGTGGCGCAGCTCGCCGACGGCCTCGATTCGGTCGACAGCGACGCTGGCGAGCCCGGCGCCGCCCCAGCGGCCGCCGCCCTGGTGGGCGACCGCCTCGAGAGCATGGGCTGGTGGTGCATCTTCGGGTGCAACATCGCCCTGCGGAAACTCACCGGCAAAGAGCTCCAGCGCCACATGGCCGTTTTCACAAATAAGGGGTACGAGATCGCCGATCGCCTGGATAACTGGGCGATGCGCGAGCGGCTCTTCACCCTCGAGTATCTGCAGCGCGAGCGCCTCAACGAGCTCGCGGGCATCGACGTCGGCTGGACCATCGACAGCGAAGAGGTCCGCGTCATCGTCGGGACGATGGGCCGGTTTCCGGGCTTCCGCAGCACCGGCTGGCGGATCCTCGAGACAGCGACGGTGGTCGGTGAGAACTAGGGTCCCCGGCGCGTGCGAGCGGAACCCCGCAAACGGTTCAGCGAACAGGTAGCCGGGCATGGTGACGAGCAGCGGATACGTCCAGGGGTGGAACGGGGCGTGAGGCAGCCGGCGGAGCGCGGCGACACACGAAGCGTTCGATTGAGACCGGGGCGGGAAGGGGCGGGGGCGACAAGTCGCAGTACTCCGGCGGCGGAGTGGCAGAAGGGACATCGGGGCATGAGCAGGCCAGACGTTCGAATCGGCAAAATCCTGATGGGCGCCCTGGTGATCGGTGGCGCGGCCGCGCTCGCCGAGCCGCCACCGTCGCAGATTCCCCCCTCGCCGTTGCTTGCTTCCCAGAGCCCGGAGCACGGCGGCGACTTCGACCCGACCGACATGGATGCGCCCGGGCAGCCCGAGTCGATCAAGGGCCACAACGAGCAGGGCGGCATCATTGACGACGGCGTTGGCGACGGCGGCATTGACCTCGGCGATTCCGACGACGAGCCCGCCCTGGGAGATCCCTGCCCGGCGGACTTTAACGCCGACGGCGCCGTGGCCTCCAGCGACATCACCGCCTTCATGAGCACCTGGTTCGAGGACATCTACTCCGGCCAGCTCCGCGCCGACTTCAACGACAGCGGCAGCGTGACCTCCGCCGACCTGACGGCCTTCATGACCAGTTGGTTCACCGCGGTCAGCCTGGGCGGGTGCTGAGACGAGGGGACGAGCGGAGCACTACTCGCGGCTGTTGCACGGTTGAATGCGGCCGTCCTGCACGCACTTCACGGAAACAGCCCGCGCTGCCCATCAAAGTCCTCGGATCGTGCAATGCCGCAGTACTTCAGTCCAAGCGGATTCTTGCTGGCGAATACAAGCCGAAACATCGGACCCTTAGGTCCTTCGAGCTGCCACGAGTCCGCGTATTTGTACCCCAGTTGGCCGAGTTGAGAGAGATACAACGTCGAGAAGAGCTCCGAGACGTGAATTCCCGAACGGTCCGGAAGCGAGTCGTACGCCTGCCGCCAATCTGAGTCCGTGCCCAAGAATCTATCAAGTTTCGAGTTGGGCTGCGCATAATATAACTCGACATTCCGTATCAAATCAACGTGCATACTGTAGAGTATGATTATATCTAATTGACGTCCTCTCGCGATAGTTGCAATCGTCTCGAAGTGGATATCGAGCGAGTAGGGATCTACAAACGCAACTCCTACTGAGCCGGTTGGGATGGCGACAGCTATTTTGGAGGCGATACTATTGCTGTCTGCTACAAACTGTTCAATCGCTCCCTCGAACCCCACTCCGCGAGCCCGCCGGCCGCTCGCTTCTGCGCTGCCGGGATTCTTGTCGACTAGGACCAGTCGCGAGAATGTCTTTGCCTGACCGTCCCTCGACTCGACGCGTGTACTTGCGGCCAACAATGCTGAGCCCGGATAGTGGCGAGGGCGACCGGAAGAATCGTCAACCGCCGTTATGCCGCTTCCGCAGAATAGATCGACGTACGTGAGCCCATTTGGAAACTTGGGGTTGCCGCCCATGCCTCGGGCGAATAGCTCAAGATAGGCGCACAAGAAGTACAACTTCTTTACTGTCCAACTCCCTCCCAGAAGCGTGGTTTCAGGCCCGTGGTCACGGGCAACGAGATCGCAAGCTCGCTGCCAAGCCTCACGCCCGTAGTTCTTTGCCACTGTCGAAGCTCCTCCTTGGCTTCTCGTCCCAAGTCCGGCCATCCAATAGACGCCCCGTCTTGCTTTTTTGTACCCCTCCCCATTGCTTGAAGAAGAAGGGAACTCCGAAACCAAGACAACGGTCGCGGATCTGCTCAACCCATCTCGGTTCCATCGGCCGCGCGCCGGGCCCCGATTCGCCCCCCACGATTACCCAATGGATCAATTCAAGTGGCAACTTCGGCATCGGACCAAGCAAAGGCTCACACGAGAGAAACCGAATTGCTGCTGGAATCTGCTTGAGAGTTTCGACACGATGGACGTATAGCGCGTTCTCCACCGAAGTACCCATCCACACATTCGCTGGCCACGGCAAATCCGCCGAAAGCTGGAGGGCTCGCTCGGGCCGCTTGGTCAGGACTTGAAACTCGTGCTGCTGGCACCCTTCCATAACCTCGAACACTCGTTGGATGTACTCAACAGGCACATCCGTGTGGAACAGATCGCTCATCGAGTTGACAAAGATCAGTCGAGGCCTGCGCCAAGAGCGGGGCAACTCTAGCGATGATGGATCGAGGTTGATCTGACCGCTAAATACCGGCCGGCCGTCACGTGAACGCTTCGCGGTCAGAGCATACTTGCGACCGCATGTTCCGCCCGTTTGCTCAAGCCGGAGTGCCATCCGAGCGGCATAGCAGTTCAGACAACCTGGTGAAACAGGCGTGCATCCGGCCACCGGATTCCAAGTCGCTTCGGTCCACTCAATGGATGATCCGACCGCCATGTTCCACCTCCGGCTCACTAAACAGGCACCGTACCATCATCGTAGATGGCGTCGTCAAAGGCTCACTTTTGATGGCCTCAAATGAAGTAGGCAGTCGCAACGCCGCTCATTCAGATTCATAAGCGAATCGGGTAGAGTCGCGTAATTTTCACGCCTCCTCCTCCGCGCGCAGCCGCTCCAGCGCCGGATGATGCTCCGCCAGCTTCTGCTTCAGCCGCTGCACCACCGGCGGTGGCACCATGCTCGAGAGCGCCGACGGATCTCGCCCCATCGCGGTGATCTGCTTGATCAGGCTCGAGCTCGTGTACGCGAAGTCGAGCCCCGCGACCACGAATGCAGTCTCCAGCCCCGCCACCTGGCGGTTCGTGAGCGCCTGCTGCACTTCGGATTGCAGGTCCGATAGGTTGCGGATCCCCCGCAGCAGCACCGTCGCGCCCATTTGCTTCGCGAAGTCCACCGTCAGCCCCGCGAACGAGTGCACCTCCACCGGCGCCAGCCCGGGCTCGCGCCGCTCCAGCTCTGTAATCAACTCGCGCACCATCTCCACCCGCTCCTCCGGCGAGAACAGTTGATCCTTCCCCGGGTTCCGCCCCACCGCCACGATCAGCCGATCAAACAGCCGCCGCCCGCGCGCGATCACATCCAGATGCCCGAACGTGATCGGATCGAACGACCCTGGATAAATCGCCAGGTGCTCGGTGAGTGTGCGTGGTACAGAAAGAGGCGACGATGATGGCGGGGGCGAGGGGGGCATCGCCCAATCCTAACCCCCAGCCGCGCGTGCCACAGACGACCACCGACCCGTGCCGCCGCGTCGTGCCACCGACTCGTCGCGGCTCGGAGAGGGGGGGCGACCAGTCGGTGCTTTCAAGTCCTACCTCGGCATGCAGTTCGATATCGACTCCCTGGCGGCTTTCCTTGCACGATCACCGCGGGCGGGTGCTAGGAGTGCAGCTTCGCCCTGCGCAGCCTCGATCGGCTTCTTTGATGCGGCGTATGTGCCGTCCTCGGCTCGCCTCCTCGCGCATCCTCGCCGGTACACTCAGCCATGGACACGACCCCGTCCAGCGCGCCCGCTTCGCACCTCCTCATCACCGACACCGATCCCCTCGCCGCCTTCCTCGCCTCCGCCAACACACCGTGCCCTGCCTGCGGTTACAACCTCCGCGGCCTGCACACCCCCGCCTGCCCCGAGTGCAGCACCCCCATCCAGCTCGGTATCACCGTCGGCAACGGCGCCCGCGCCGGCGCGCTCCGCGGCCCTCACAATGCCGGATGGCGCTGGTTCCTCCTCCTCGCGTTCGGCTGGCTTCTCGCCGCGGGAACCATGAACGCCGTCCGCAACCTCGGCTACATCCAGCAGGCCATGAACAACACCACGATGATGCAGTTCACCGGCGGCGCCATGACCACCCGCGTGACCGGCACCGGCTTCATCTCCTTCTCCACCACCAGCGGCCTCACCGTCGCGCGCACGCTCCAGCCCGTCGCCGCCCCCGCCGCGCCGTGGCACCAGCGCCTCCTCAGTGTCGGCAACCACACGCTCTACTCCATGGCGTGGGCCACCACGCTCGCGCTGGGCGCCCTCATCGGCCTCGCCTTTCTCGGGTGGGCCCGCTCGCGCGGCGCCGGTGAACGCGCCCGCCGCAATCTCGTCCGCCTTGCCCTTGTGCTCTTCGCCCTCTACTCCGGCACCCACCTCTATTGGTTCGCGACTTCCTACATCTGATCCCGCGTGCGGCGTCCATCCGACCCCGAAGCGCGAGAGGGCCAGCGGTCACCGCGCCAGGGCGCGAGCCGATTCCCGCTCGTTCATGTACGAGGTATTCATCCGCTCGTCACGCCGCTCAGAGCCGCGGAGTTTCGGTTCGCGCGGCATTTCGCCTGCGCATGCCCGGCACAACGTGTGCTCCTCCCCGTCCCCTCTGTGCTCTCTGTGTCCTCTGTGGTGAATCTCTTACACCTACGCCCTCCCCACACACATATACAGTGCCGCCATCCGCACCGCCAGCCCGTTGGTCACCTGTTTCAGGATGACCGATCGCGCCCCATCGGCAACCTCACCGGCCAGCTCCACCCCCCGGTTGATCGGCCCCGGGTGCATCACGATCGCGCCGTCCTTCATCCGCGCCGCACGCTCCACGGTGAGCGCGTACATCTGGCTGTACTCGCGCAGGCTCGGGAACGCCGGCGACGACTTCACCGCCATACCCGCGCTCTCGACCCCCGTGTGCCGCTCGAACTGAATCCGCAGCATGTTCACCGCATCCACCGTCGGCAGCACCGCCATGAAGTCGCTCTCCACGACGCAGCTCCCCGGGCCTCCCCTTCCGAGCGCCTCCAGGCTGCGCGGCGCGAGTGTCGGCGGCCCCACGCACACCACCCTCGCCCCCAGCGCCGTCATCCCCGCGATCCCCGAGCGTGCCACCCGCGAGCTCACCACATCCCCCACGATCGCGACCGTCAGCCCGCTCAGGTCGAACGTGTCGAGCCGCCCGTGCGCCTGCGCCAGCGTGTAGATGTCCAGCAGCCCCTGCGTCGGGTGCTCGTGCTTCCCATCTCCGGCGTTGATCACCGCGCAGCGCACCGCCCGCGCCACCAGCGCCGCCGCGCCGCTGCTCTTGTGCCGCACCACGACCGCATCGACACCCATCGCCTCGATGTTCGCCGCCGTGTCGTCGATCGTCTCACCCTTCGAGACCGACGACCCCGCCCCCGTCAGGTCCACCACGTCGGCGCTCAGCCGCTGCGCCGCCAGCGTGAAGCTGATCCGCGTGCGCGTCGAGTCCTCGAAGAACAGGTTCGCCACCACCTTGCCGCGCAGCGCCGGCACTTTCTTGATAGATCTGGTGGACACGTCCGCGAACGATCGCGCCGTCTCGAGCAGCGCCCGCAGCTCCGCCGCCGTCAGCGACCCCAACCCCAGCAGGTGCCGGTGCGTCCAGACCTCCCCCGGCGCGCCGCCTTCCGGCGTCGCCCCGACGCCCCCTTCGGCCGGCGCGGCGTTCGCCCGGCCAACGGGATCAGCTTGAGCACGGGGTGTCGTTGGTGCAGGCGCCTGTGCCTGCGCGCGGGCCGATGCGTTCTTGAGCGGCATCAGGCCAAGTCTATTCCTTTCAAAGCGACCACAGCGCCGCCACAGGCACCGCCAGCAGGTCTTCCCCGAACGGCACCACCTGCGTTCCGTTGTAGAGAACGACCCCCCGAAGAAACTTCGCCCCCGCGGCCTCCGCCAGCGAGCGCAGCCCCTTGAAGTCGTCCCCATTGGGTGAACTCGTGGCCTTCACCTCCACGCCCACGATCCCCCCCTCTGCATCCTCCAGCACCACATCCACCTCCCGCCCCGCCTGAGTCCTGTAGTGGAACATCGACACCCGCCGCTTGGTCCACCCGAGCTGCTTGCGGATCTCCATGACGACGAAGTTCTCCAGGAGCTGGCCCAGCAGCGTCGGATCACGCGCCAGCCGTTCCTCGTCCGCCCCCACCAGATGCGCCGCGATCCCAGTGTCCGCAACATACAGCCGCGGCGATTTCACGAGCCGGAGTCCGAGGTTCGTCATCCACGGAGGCACGAGCGTCACGAGAAACGTCGCCTCCAGCAGCGCGAAGTACCGCTTGAGCGTCGTCATCGGGATCGACACGCTCCTTGAAAGATCCGAGAAGTTCAGCAGCCCCGCTGTCCGCGTCGCCAGCAGCGCGAGCAATTGGGGGAGCTGCGTCAGCCCCTCGATGTTTGCCAAGTCGCGCACGTCGCGCTGGAGCACCGTCGTCAGGTACGACCTGAACCAGGCGCTCCGTCGGTCCGCGCCACGCCGCGCCACCGCTTCGGGGAATCCCCCTTGCACGATCCGGCGCGCCAGCCCGTCGGTGCCAACTTGCAGTTGCCGATGTGAGAACCTCGCACCAAACAATGCCTCCACGAATCGCCCTTCGCTCCCCGCCATCTCGCTCTGCGAGAGCGGCCACAGCGTCAGAACCTCCATCCGTCCCGCCAGCGATTCCGACAGCCGCGGCAGCATCAGTACATTCGCCGAGCCAGTCAACAAAAATCGTCCCGGTGTCCGGTCCCGATCCACCGCCGCCTTGATCGCCAAGAAGAGTCCCAGCGCACGCTGAACCTCGTCCAGCACCACCGGTCCCGGCAGCCCCGCAATAAACCCGTCCGGGTCCGAGCTCGCCGCGGCCAATGTCGCCCCATCATCAAGGGAGAAATAGGCCGCTCCATGCTTTCGCCCCACCGCTTGAGCCAGCGTGGTCTTCCCCGTCTGTCGTGCCCCATGCAGCAGAACAACCGGTGTATCGCCCGCAGCCGCTTCCATGGAGCGTGTCAACAATCGCCTGAACATGCCCACATCATCGACTCTCGGTGGTCAATATTCAACCATTAAGTGGTCAAATTTTGACCATTCAATGGTCAATTTTCAACCACCGAGATTGGGTTATCAGACGTACACACGGCCGCGACCGCTTCGTCCGAAATCTCCAGCCCCCACCTCCCAACAATGACATCCGTCCGCCCCCCCCCGCGAGCCCCGCCCATGTCCTTCGCACCCCCGGCCGCCTTCGACACCCCGCCCGCCTCCACCGGGCGCGAGCGCCTCGTCGATCCGCTCGCCGACTCCGGCGAGCGCGTCTACGCCACCTTCACCCACCTCTCGCTCCTGCTCTGGCACGTTCTGATCCCCGTCGTGCCAGCGCTGGTCATGTGGCTCATCCGCCGCAATGACTCACCGTTCCTTGACGACCACGGACGTGAGTCCGTCAACTTCCAGATCAGTCTCCTGCTCTACGGCGTGCTCGGGCTCGCGCTCACTCCCCTCTGCGGCATCGGAGTCGCCGTCTGGGTCGCGGCCTACATCCTCGGCATCGTCGGCATGGTCATGGGTTCGGTGGCGGCTCACAAGGGCCAGTACTTCCGCTACCCGGCGTGCATCCGCTTCCTGAGGTAGCCACGGCAGCAGAACCAGCCGGAGCCGCCACGACCGCCTCTTTGCCACGCGTCGCCCGCGCCAGCGCCTTGTTGGCGATCGCCCCGATCACCCCCAGCATCACGAACGTCGCCAGAAGCCCGCCCACCAGCACGTACGGCCCCGGACCCTCCTTGATGAACGCGCCGATGTCCGCCGCCCGCGCGCCCGCCGCCGCGGCCATCGCCACCGCGATCGCCGTGCGCGGCACCATCCCGATCGCCGTGCCCACAACGTAGGGCAACGGCTTCACACCACAAGACGCGAGGACCAGATTCGTCAGCGCGAACGGCGAGTTGGGCGGCACGCGGATGAGAATGATCAGCCCGAGCGTTCGCCAGAATCCGTGACCAATCAGCGCGTTGCGCATGGCGCGGGCCTTGGCGTTCTCCTCGATCAGGTCCTGCACGCGGTGGCGCGAGACCGTCTTGGCGATGACGTAGCCAATCAGGCTCCCGCCCACGAACCCCAGCAGCGCCGCCGGGAAGCCGAGCGCAAAGCCGAAGACCCACCCGCCCAGGATCGACTGCGAGTACGTGGGCAGCAGCCCGAGCCCCGCGCTGATGATGAACGCCAAGCTGTAGATCAGCACGCCGCCCTCTCCCTGCGCCCGCAGCAGGTCCGACAGCTCCCCGATGTGCGCCAGCAACAGGATTCCGCAGATCGCCGGCGCCGCGGTCCACAGCAGCCCCAAGAGCCCCGTAGGGCCGAGCCGCGTGAAGAGTGACTTGGGCTTGGTGTTCGATTCACTCATAAGACTTCACCACAGAGTACACAGACAGGCACAGAGAAGGAGTTTGAACGCGAAGGGCGCGAAGCACGCGAAGAAGAGAAAGAACAAGGCAGAGATGAAACACGGAGAGCACGGAGGACACCGAGCGGATCAACATTTGGAGTGCCCAAAGCTCCGGTGCTTTTGGCGTTTCTCCATGCACTCCGTGTTTCAGATGCTGTTCTCGCCGATCCCGTATTGCTGTCCTTTCTCCGTCGATTCATTCTCTTCTCTGTGACATCTCTGTGCTCTCTGTGGTGAGACTCGGTTCACGGCGATTGCTCACGGAGCGACGCCGCGATCGACACCTCGTGCAGCCGCACGCTCGACTTGTCAAGGTCTTCCTTAGCCCGATGGAACGCATTCGCATCGACCGCGCGCCAGTCCGCCTGCGCCTTGTCGATGTGGTCGCGCAGCAGCGCGGTCGCTGCCCGCAGGCGGTCCAGCTCGTCCCCGCTGAGCAGACCTCCGTGCTTGTCCATCTGCTTCGTGATCCAGTGCAGATCGAGCTTCGCGTTCGCGAGCAGGTCCACCACGCGATGACGGTCCATGTCCTCGCGCGCGTGCTCGAAGCTCTCGGCCTCGATCCGCTCCACCTCCTCGCGGCTCAGCCCGTGCGTCGGCACCACCTGCAATCCGGCCCGCTTGCCGCTGCGCTCCTCGACCGCGCTCACGCTCAGCACCCCGTTCACATCCACCGCGAACTCCACCCGCAGCTTCGGGATCCCCGCCGGCATCGGCGGCAGCCCCGAGAGGTGGAACACGCCGAGGCTCCGGCAGTCCGCGGCCATCTCGCGTTCACCCTGCAGCACGTGCAGCTTGATCGACGTCTGTCCATCCACACTGGTCGAAAACCGCTCCGTCGCCCGCGCCGGCACCGTCGAGTTCCGCATGATGAGCTTGGCGAACGCACCGCCCGCGGTCTCGATGCCGAGCGACAGCGGCAGGACATCCAGCAGCAGCGCGCCCGCTTGAGCGCTCACAGGCGGGACGCCTGTGCCACCACGCCCCACGCCGGCGCCGCTCAGAATGGCCCCCTGCACCGCAGCCCCGAGCGCCACTACCTGGTCGGGGTCGAGCGCGATGTACGGCTCGAGGCCGAAGAGCTCGCCCACGCGCCGGCGCGCCAGCGGCATCCGCGTCGCGCCGCCCACCAGCACCACGCACGAGACGGGCTCGCCCGCCATGTCGCGCTTGGCGTCGCGCAGCGCCCGCGTACAGGCCTCGATGGTGCGATCGAGCAGGGGCGCGGCCACCGCCTCGAGCTCGGTCCGCGTCACCGTTCGTTCATAGGTGTGCGAGCCGGTGGGCGCCTCGATCTCGATGCGCACCGCCGCGCTCTCATGCTCGCTGAGCCGGACCTTGGCCCGCTCGGCCAGATCGCGCAGCCCGCTCCGCGTCTCGGGCGGAAGCACCGGTGCGCTGCCGCCCCCCCCGCCAAAGAACCGCTCCCCGATCTCGCGCGTGAACAGCTCGACCAGCGCGTGGTCGATGTCGTCGCCCCCCAGGTGGGTATCGCCCGAGGTCGAGAGCACCTGGAAGATGTCGGCTGTGGGCGCACCGGTCTGGAGACCCGAGCCACCCGGAACGACGCGCAGGATCGAAGCGTCGAAGGTCCCGCCGCCCAGGTCGTACACGGCGATGATCTGCTCAGTCGAATCACCGATCGGGAGACCGATGCCACCGGAGCGCAGGCCGATGCCGTAGGCGAGTGCCGCGGCGGTCGGCTCGGCCACCACGCGGACCACGTCGAGCCCCGCGAGCCGTCCCGCATCGCGCGTGGCCTGGCGCTGCGCTTCATCGAAGTACGCCGGGACGGTCACGACCGCCCGCGTGATCGGGACGCCGAGCGCCGCGGACGCCTGCTCGCGCAGCGTCCGCAGGATCTCGGCCGAGACTTCCTGCGGCCAGAGGAGTCGGCCGTCGGGCAGTCGAAGCCGGGCGGCCTTCGAGCGGCCGTCGTCAACCTCGACCACCTCATAGGAGAGGTAGGGCAAGTCGGCGCGGGCGTCGGCGAGCGAGCGCCCCATGAGGCGCTTGACGCTCGCGATGGTGGTGCGCGGGTTGGCGATGGCCTGATCTCGCGCCTCGTGCCCGACGATCGGGCTCCCTCCCTCATCGCGCGATTCGGGATAGCGAACCACCGAAGGAAGCAGCGCCCGGCCCTGCGCATCGGGGATCACGCGCGGCGCGAGCGCGGCGCCCACCCCCCCACCCCGCCACGACGCGACGGCGACGAGGCGGTTGGTGGTTCCGAGATCGATGCCGATGATTGGAGGCATAGGGGACAGGGCCTAGGGGTTAGGGCTGAGGGACGAAGGAGAAGAAGAAGGCGTGGGAGCGGTGGGCGTCGAAGTGGGCGTCATGCCACGAGCGGAGAGCTGGGCGTTCTTGAGCAGGTCGGCGAGGTCGGCGAGGAACGAGGTGGGGCCGGACGTGAGATGTGTGTCGAAGATCTGGCCGCGGCGGGAAACGTGCAGCTCGTAGGCGTCCTGACCTTTGATGGGGTCGAGCTGGAGCGGCGCTGGGGTGACGTGGAGGAGATTGCCGATCAGATTGAGGTCGTGCTCGGCGAGCGGGCCGCGCCAGAGGGGGGTGTTCTCGTTGCCGGCGTAGTAGGTGAGTTCGCCCTGACGGTCGAGTTGGTAGAGGACGTAGCGATTGGCGGAGGGGTCGGTGATTCGGAGGTCGAGGGCGTGGCCGCGGAGGGGGTTGGTGTCGGGGGTGGAGGCGCAGCCGCTGCCCAGGGCGCCGAGGAGCGAGAGCAGGAGGGCATGAACGCGAAGGTTGTGCAGAAAGAGTGGCACCCCAGGGCACACAGAGAGCACAGAGGGGACACCGTGATGAAGGAGAATGGGGCGAGTGCGCATCTGGCTTTCTCTGAGACATCTCTGTGTGTTCTGTGGACTCTGTGGTGAGACGATCTTGCAGGTGCTATTTGGTCATTCGGTAACCGGCTTCAAGGGGTGCTCCCCCCGCGGCGCCGGCGGGCGTGAAGAGGGCGCGGAGGGCGAGCGTGCCGCCGGAAGACTGAAGCTCCGCCACCCAAGCGGGGAGTCCGCTGAGGTGGATGACGTAGGTGCGGGTGATGAGGTCGTCGAAGAACGTAGCGTTGATCGTGGGGTCGGAGAGATCGATCTCCCAGACGAGGTCCTGGCTCTCGCCATCGCCTCCGCCGACCGGGCGGTACAGCTCGATGCGGAGATGGCCGAGCCCCTTGGTGGCGTGCCCGAACTGGTCCTTGAGCTCCACGTGGCAGGCGAGCCGGAGCGCGCCGTCCGGGCCGGTGGTCGCGAGGCGGGTGAGTGGGTGGATGCGGAGGCGTTCGGGCGCGAGCTGGCCGGGAATGCCTGCGACCGGTGCGTCGGGATCGTGGACATTGATGTTGGGGGGCGAGTGCCGGGGAGCGCAGGCGGTGAGCGCGGCGGATGCCGTGAGCGCTGCGCAACGGAAGACCCCGGGGATGGCGCGGGTGTGGGCGCGGTTCACCGGGGGAGGATAAGGGGCCAGCGCTTTGGGAGGTGGACCGAGTGAAGATGAAGAGAGAGCAGGTCTAGGCTGCGGGGGCGGAGAGCGACAGCGAGGGCTGGGGCTGATGTCCGGCGTGGTGGGGGGTTTGAGGTTGGAACGGGGTGAGGCGTTCGATGGCGTGGATGAGGCGGGCGTGTCCGGCCTCGAGGGTGGTGAGGGCGCGGGTGTTGGAATCGAGGGCTGAGAGGAGGACACCGAGACGCTGCTCGTCGGCGCGGATGCGGTCGTGGGCGGCCGAGATCTGGGCGTCCCGGACGGCCGCGGCGCGGCGTTCGGTGAGCCACATCCAACCGATGAGGCCGGCGGCGCCGAGGTTGGCGAGCGCGGAGAGGAGTTCGGTTTCGGGCATGGGGGACTCCTGAAGATGGCATCGGGGACTGGGCACTGGGCACTGGTGGGAATAGGGAAGAGAGCGCGTGAGAAGTCAATGCACGCTGCGCTGGGTGTCGGCGCGTCTCCCCAGTGCCCGATGCCCAGTGCCGAGTGCCTTTCAAGCAATGAGGAAGCGGATGAACCTGGCGGTGTAGGGGAGGGAGCAGGCGCGGCCACGATCGGTGGGGCCGGCGGGCTCGAAGCGGACGAAGGACATGTTCTCCCACTCGCGGCCCTTGTGGTCGATGAGCGAGGCGACGACGGCTGGGGTGGTGAGCTGGGCCTCGATGTCGTCGCGCAGGGACCAGAGCGCGGACTCGCCCTCGGCGACCAGGCGCCCGGTGATGGTGATGATGAGCTCGAGCGGCCCGATGGCGACCGAGCCGGGGGAGGCGCCATCGAGCGCGAAGACGGGGATGACGTTCGACCCCTGGGGCGCCAAGGTAAAGCGGTGGGGGCCGGAGCCGAAGAGATCGAGGGAGTTGAAGGAGGACATGGGGAGGCTCCTGTTGATTTCTAACGCGAAGGACGCGGAGAGCGCGAAGAAGAGATCACCACAGAGACACAGAGAAGAAAATCGAACCGGGGTACGAGGAGACAGACGGTCGCAACACACAGCACACGGGGCGATCGAATGGAAGACGGCACGATCCTGAAGGAAGAGGGATGCTCGGAGTGTCGGGGTGTTGATCGATCATGCTGGAACCTGCCCGCTGGACCCTGTTAGCTAATCGTGATCGGATCGGACTCGCCGTCGGGGCTGATGGCGATGAAGGTGATGGTCTGGCGGGCGGCGTTGTGCCCGAGTTCGTGCGAGACGGACGAGACGACGCAGGTGGCGCTGAGGCGTTTGCGCGAGGCGTCTGAGCGTGTGGGCGAGGTGTGGAAGGCCAGCGTGGCCTGCTGCGCGGGGCGAGGGGTTGAGAGATCATCACGCACGAGCGAGCGCACCAGGCGGATGCGGATGATCTGCTCGGGCACATCGGCGAAGGCGGGATGGTGGCCGAGGTCGGAGAAGTCGATCACTTCGCGCGCCGGCTGGTGGTCGATCGCGACGGCGATGACATCGGCGAGGGTGGTGGAGCCGAAGGTGGCGGAGGAGGGGTTGAGGAGCAGCATGTGGGGCCTTTCAGGAAGTTCACCACAAGTCACAGAGCACTGAGAGGAGCGGAACTGGGAGAAGACAGAAGAGATCGGAACGCGAAGGTCGCGGAGAGCGCGAAGAGGACGAGGAAGTTCACCACAGAGGGCACAGACATGTCACAGAGAAAGGAATGAACCGACGGAGAACGGACACCCAGACGGGACCGAAAGAAACGCAGTTGAAACACGGGGTACACGGAGAAGCGCCAAAGCGCTGGAGCTTTGGAAGGTCCAAATGATGATTCGCTCCGTGTCCTCCGTGCTCTCCGTCTTTCATTCCGGCCTTTGCCTTTCTCCTCTTCTTCGCGTGCTTCGCGACCTTCGCGTTCAATCGCCTTCTTCGTCACTCGTCTCTGTGTCCTCTGTGGGCTCTGTGGTGAGACGCAGTGATTGCGTCAGCGAAAGAGCTGTGCGAAGCCGAGGTGGCGGACCGCGTCCGGGAGGCCATCGGAATCGAGATCGATGGAGGCGGCGGTGATGGTGCGCTGCTGGGCGAAGCGCTTGCGGTAGTGCTCGGCGCGGGCGGCGGTGGCGGAGTCGGGAGAGAGTGAGGAGGCCGCGACGTGGATGAGCTGGAGGGCGCCGAGCGCTTCGAGGAGCGCGAGTGGGGTGGGGTTGGTGATGTCGGCCGCGGTGGGGTGGCCTTCGAGTCCGGAGTCGAGCCCGAGGAGTCGGACGATGGTGTCATGGACGATCGCGGCCTGGGGTGTGAAGGTGGTGATAACGACTGGCTGATTGATGAGGATGGGTGGCGGGATGACGGGGTCGGTCACCGAGGCCCGGAGGCGGGAGACGGTGAGTGTGGTGGCGGAGAGGCGGGCGGTGATTTCGAGGCTGACCGAGCCGACAAGCGCGACATGTCCTGCGGTGATGCCGACTGCCGCCGCGTCGCCCGTGGCGAGTGTGAGGGTGGTGCCGGAAATGGAGCCAACAGCGCTGAGGAGTTGCTGGCCGGTCCAGGAGATGTCGCGGAAGAGGTTGGGTTCGAGGGCGAGGAGGGAACGGTCGGTGGAGAAGGGCATGGTGGGGGCTCCGGAGGGGGCATTGTCAGAACTTCACCACAGAGGCACAGAGAGGAGATCAAGGCAGTTGCAACACGGAGTTCGCGGAGTGGAACAGCAGCGGATCGAAACAGTTCCTGCTTTCTCCGTGTCCTCTGTGAACTTCCGTGTGTGAGCGCGTCTGGTCTCAGGTCTGCTCTGTGCCTCTGTGACGAAAGAGGAGGAAGCCCCGGCCAGGCGGTGAAGCGCGACCGGGGGAAGGTCGGGGAGGGGCGCGATCACGCCGCGAGGTTGCGGATGACGCCGTGGGCGTTCTCGTTGCGCATCTCGGTGGTGTACTCGCCGATGAGCATGCCGACGTCGCTGTCTCCGGGAGAGGAGAGGGGCTTGAAGTGGAAGGATCGGCCGGCGAGCGGGAGGACGTCGATGCGCGAGGAATCCAGGAGGAGCACGGCGTCGGGCGGGATCCAGCGCGACATAACAACCTGGCAGACACCGAAGTCGGATTCGTAGACGCTGAGCATCTCGCGGTAGCGGATGTCGTTGGCGACGTACTGCCGGGCGGAGCTGACGAACTCGTTGATGCGGCGCTTCTGGACGCCCCCGACGAGGATGGTGTCGACCTTGCCGGAGGACTGCTCCCAGATGAGGCGCATGGCGGCGTTGAGGACGGGCTCGATGAGCTCGCCCGAGGCGCCCGCGGCGGGGATGCCGCCGCTGTTGGGGGTGAAGTTGTTCGTGGTGATCGTTCTGATGATGCCGCCCATGGTGCGGCGGGTGGTGTTCGTGCCCTGCTGATTGGCGGAGGGGGCGACGCCGTTGATGACGGCGTTCTCGAGGTCGCGGAGCATCTCGCGGAGGCGCTCTTGCTTCTGGAAGTCGAGCTCGTCGGCGGCGCCGTAGGCGCGGGCGGCGCGCATGGTTCCTGAGACCTCGAGGGGAGCGGTGAAGATCTGGGTGTAGTTGCGCTTGCGGGCGCGGTTGGTGAAGCGGGTGGAGGGTCGGTCGTCGCCCTCGAGGGCGGAGCTGGCGATGATGGTGAGCCTCATGTTGTCGGCGAGGGCGGCTGGGGTGGTGCCGCCGTAGCCGCGTACGACGGTGAGGAGGGCGCCGGCGACGCCTGTGACGAACATGACCTCGCGGGAGTTGACGGCCTCGGGGCGGACCTGGTCGCCGACGCGGAAGCGGTCGCCGTTGTCAACGGTGATGCCGGTGGCTGTGGTGGGGCCGGGGGCGAAGGACGACTGGTTGATCTGATCGGTGTTGGGGAGAAGGGCGTCCTCCATCCACTCGTGGATGGTGCTGGTAGCGGCGCGCTTTGCGTCCCCGAGGTGGTCCAGGAGGGGGGTCTCGAAGGGGCTGACGATGGAGATGATGTCGGCGACGTCCTCGACGAGCTCGGGAAGGTCGGCCGCGGCGGTAAAGGTGGCTTTTCCGGTGAAGGGCATTGGGAAACTCCAGAGGGCAGGGAATGGGGGTTAGGGATGAGGGAAGCAACGGAGGCAAAGGGGAATGGACAATGGGCAGTGGGAGACGAGAGTGAGTCAGCCGGCGCGGCGGGCGCGCAGGTAGCGGAGGAGGAGGCCACGGTCGTTGCTGCGGCCCGCCTGCGCGGCGAGCGTGGCTGGGTCGGTGGGAATGTCGCTGGTCGGGGGCGCGGTGCGGGCGGACATGGATGAGAAGGG
>JACMLW010000147.1 GCA_014379385.1 Phycisphaerales bacterium | reverse complement strand
GGCGCGTGGTCGTGACCGAGCAGTTTCTGGGGGCCGCCGCGCGGAGCGAGGACGCCGCGGCGATGCTGGCCGACCTGACGGCTCGGGGCGTCGAGGTGGTCGCGGTTCAGGCGGGGGACCGGCTCACCATCGGCGCCTCGGAGCTGGAGTTCCTGTGGCCGGACCGCGGGTACACGCCGCGAATCGATAACGACGCCTCGCTCATCGCACTGCTGCGGATCCCGACGGGTGCGGGCGAGCGCCGGATTCTCCTCACGGGCGATGCGACGGAGACGGCGCTGGGATTGCTCTCGCAGCGCGGTGATACCTTCGACGCCGACATCATCGAGGCGCCGCACCATGGTTCGTACAACGCGGCGGGCGCGGCGCTGGTGCGAGTGACTTCGCCCGTTGCGGTGCTGCAATCAACCGGTGCGCGGCGCGGCACCGATCCGCGCTGGCTCGACGCCGTCGGAAGCAGCGCGTGGCTCAGCACCGCCGAGCGTGGCGCGTGCGCGGCATGGATCGAGCGCGATGGGAGCGTGCGCTGGACGACGTTCAGGTGAGGCGCGCGGGCCCGGTCAGGCCCTCTCGGCCTTCCAGCCGTAGGTCTCGTAGGCCGCGTCGAAACTGCCGTCGCTGTAGAGCTCCATGACGGCGTACCCCTCGTTGCACTCGTAGTGGGCGCCCTTCCACCAGTTCCCTGAGACCGCGCCGTTGCAGAGGTACGACACGCCGCGGAAGTCAACCCGGTCGATGCGGTGCATGTGGCCGGAGAGACAGCACTTGATACTGGAATGCTGCGCGAACAGGTCGCGCAGCTTGGTGCTGTCCGCGTGGATCACGCCGGAGCCGACCTCGCGAACATGCGCCTTGTTCGGCTCGCCCAGCAGAACCGTGGCCGAGAGGATGGGGATGTGTGAGACGATCATCACCGGCGTGGCGCGGTCGAGCGCGGCAAGGTCGGACTTGAGCCAGTCCGTCTGCTCATCGCCCAGTTCGCCGATGTACCCGTGGGGGTCGTTCGGGTCGTGCGCGATGCTGTCGAGAAGAACGACATGCCACTTCGCGGCCGAGCCGGGCGATCGCGAAGGAACATCAAAGCTGGTGAACGACCTCTCCCGCCCGAACATCTCGCACGCCCACTTCTTGCCGTAGCGAAGCTCCTGCCCCGTGCATCGGCTGTCACCCTTGTTCCACCCCCAGACGTCGTGGTTCCCGACGACCGAGTGAACGGGCAGCGAGTTGCCGTGCTTCCAGGCCTTCTGCCAGATGTCCCACTGCAGGGTGGTCCGGGCTTCGTTCTGCTCGAAACAGTCCATGATGGAGTCGCCACCGGTGATGATGAGGTCAACCTTGTCTTTGCGCGCCTGCACGTGGGCGAGGCAGGCTTCGAGCCCCTCGGCCGCGCGGCGTTCGGGCTGGACATGCGTGTCGCTCAGATGTCCGATGCGGGCCACGAGCTCGCGCCCACCGGCCGGCGGACCGACGCTTGCCACACAACTGGACCCGAGGGCACCCAGCGGGAGTCCGCCAACGGCGAGACCGGCCGCCCCAAGCCCGGCAACTTTGAGGGCTTCGCGGCGAGAAAGTCCGGCGTTGCGCGTGTCATGCGATGTCATTGGGCGGCTCCTGTTTCGCGAGGATTCCAGCATATCCGGAAGGGGGCCGAAGCGAGAAGGTCGCGCTGGCTTGCTCGGGTTCTTTGCACGACCTTCGCAGTGGAGGAGCGAGGGAGCATCCGAAGCGCACGTCGATTGACTGGCGGGATGCGGATTGCGGGGACTAAGGTGCCGTGCCTGTACACTCAGCCACGATCGAGGAGGGGCTGCGCAGATGAAGGATCGTCAAATGGACGTTTCGGAATATCGATTATCATCCAAGGGAACGACAGACGAGAGCTTCTCCTTGAAGTGGACAACTCGAACGCTGACTCGCATGGCCGCATCACCTTTCGCCGCAGCGACGGGACCGAAAAGCACCGTTGTCTCCTTCCGGGAAACAGGGACATCGCTCCAGGTCAAGGACATGCTCGGAAGGCCCCGACTTCACGTGGACTTCGATTGTCAAGCAATGACGTGTCAGGTGGTCTCTCACGATGAGACTGGGCGCCACGCCAAGAAGACCACTCTCCCGCTGGACCCCGCATCTTGAGCCAGTCGTGGGAACGAGGCGTCTATGACACTATCGCCCCGGTTATGATCGCCCGAGCATGACCGGCAGCGGCCCAACAGCGCATGAGATCGACGAACATCCCATGGCCAAAGCGCCGCGCCGGTGGCGACGCCGCCTTGTCCGCACCGGCCTGCTCTTTGCCTTCGTGCTCAGTGTTGCGCTCGCCGGATCGTGGTGGCTGGCCCGTACCGAGCCCGGCTGGTGGCCCGACCTCGAACCCGCCGACGCAGAGGTCGCATCGCTGGCCGGCGCGGTCGAGAAGGGTGCCGCGGCGGAACTCCAGAACGTTCGCCCGACCTCATCGGGTTCGAGCGAACCGTGGACGGTGTACTTGACGACGGAGGAAGCCAACGCCTGGCTGTGCGCCCGGCTGCCGCAGTGGCTCGCCAACCAATCGCGCTCGTTCCGGTGGCCCGGAGAGCTGGGTTCGGTGCAGATCGACTTCCGCGAGGGCGTCATCGCGGTTGGCGCCGAGGTGTCTGTGTCGCGGCTAGGCGCGGAGGGGGGCCGTGGCGGATCGGCGGGCAATGGGCGCGGCACCCCGCAGATTGTCTCGGCCCTGTTCGAGCCGAGCGTCGATGCCTCCGGGGCGCTCTGGCTGCGCACCCGGCGGGTGCATCTGGGGCGCCTACCCGTTCCAACATCGTGGGCGCTGGGAGGCGGGGCGTCGGTGGCCGAAGGGCTGGCCCGGGCCCTGAAGCAGTCACCGGAAACTGCGCGCGTGCTCGACGCCCTTTCCGGACGCGCCCCCATCGCGTCCGAGACGATCATCCGCCTCGCCGACGGCCGGCGGGTGCGCGTGCAGCAGATACGGTCGGAGGAAGGTCGGCTCGTCGTCACCTGCTCAACGCTGGGGCGGGCGAAGTAGCGAGCCGCACGCTGCGTTGCGCTGGGGATTGGCCGCCCCGCGAACACATCGAGCGCGTTTGCGGGTATAACGTGCAGAGAAGTGATGCGAAAGTTCGCCGGGGCTTTCCCGAAGATCAGGGGTTCATGGGGCATTGCGAATGTCCCTCGTGTTCGCGGAGCGCACCCCGCGCGGGCGTTTGCGCTCGTATGGGAGGGCAGTGGGGGCGCCGCGGGGCGATCAGGAGTGTCCCACCGTGTGGAAGTGGTTGCTCGGGCTCTTCGTGATCGCCGTCGCTGCGTGCGGCGTGGGCGGGTACTTCCTTGGCACCTCGCCCAACGTCAAGGAATGGGCCAAGCAGTTCAACCCCGATGAGAAGATCATCGAGGTCAAGCTCGAGCCTGTGATGCGCGGCAACCTTTCCAAGGTCGTCAGCGCCCCCGGCCGAGTGGAGCCCAAGACCAAGGTCGAGATCAGCGCCCAGGTGGCCGCCCGCATCACCGCACTCCCGTTCCGCGAGGGTGAGCCCGTCAAAAAAGGTGATGTGCTGGTGCGACTGGATGCGCGGGAGATGGCCGCGCAGCTCGAGTCGGCCCAGGCCGGCCTCAAGAGCGAGCAGGCGCGCCTCGAAGGCGCGAAGTCGGCGTTCGCTCTCTCGGAATCAGACCTTGGCCGCCAGCGAGATCTCTTCGGCAGCAAGGATGTGAGCCAGTCAACGCTTGATCAGGCGGTGAGCACGTGGGAGCGCAGCCAGAGCGAGCTGCGCATGGCCGAGCAGGCGATCGAGATCGCTCGCGCCAACATCATCCGCGCCGAGCAGGATCTTGAATACGCCACCATCATGTCGCCGCTGGATGGCACGATCATCCGCCTCGCCGCTGAGGTGGGCGAGCTGGTGCTGGTGGGCACGCTGAACAACCCGGCGTCGGTCATCCTCGAGGTTGCCGACCTCGACAACATGCTGGTCCGTGCCCGCGTGGATGAGAGCAACATCGCACCCGTCAAGGACGGCCAGCCCGCCAAGGTCTTCATCAACGCATTCCCCGACGAGACGTTCATCGGTGTTGTCGAGAACGTGAAGCTCCAGCGCCAGACGGAGCAGGACGGCACCCAGTATTTCGAGTCCGAGGTGCTGGTGGAGAATCCCGGGAAAGAGCTTCTGCGCGACGGCATGACCGCGAACGTCGACATCGAGGTCGACGTCATGCACGAAGTGCTCAAGATCCCCAGCCAGGCGGTGGTGGACAGGCGTGTGGACGATCTCCCCAAGACGGTTGTCGAGGGGCCCAACGCGGCGTTCGTTGACAAGTCCAAGCCGTTCGCCCGGGTGGTCTACGTGGTTCAGAACGGTAAGGCGCTGGCCAAACCGGTGAGCGTCGGATCGAGCGACCTCACCCACACGGTCGTCATCGGGGGGCTGAGCGAGGGGGACAAGATCATTACCGGTCCCTTCAAGGTGCTGGTTGACCTGAAGGACGACAAGAAGGTCGCGGAGGAGGGAACTCTCAAGAAAAAAGATACCGCGAAGGATAGCGCCAAGGAAGTAGAGGCCGTCGAGGCGAAGTGAGGGCCTCGTCTCGGATCGTTCGCGTTCGGTTCCGCAGCGTTGAGCTTTGCCGACTTGCTCGTTCCGCCTATGTCCATCAAGATCAGACAAATCGAGAAGGTCTACAAGATGGGAGTCGAGCGCGTCCACGCGCTCCGCGGCGTTGATCTCACCATCGAGCGCAACGAGTTTGTCGCCATCATGGGCGCCTCCGGCTCGGGCAAGTCCACGCTGATGAACATCCTCGGCTGCCTCGACCGCCCCACCGCCGGCGTGTACGAGCTCAGCGGGAAGCCGACCCACAAGATGGGCGCGGCGAAGCTGGCCCGCGTCCGCAACGAGGAGATCGGATTCGTCTTCCAATCCTTCGAGTTGCTGCCGCGCGCCACGGCGCTCAAGAACGTCATGCTCCCGCTGATCTACTCGCGGCGCTACTGGCTGGGGCCGCGCCGGCGCGCCAAGGAGACGCTGCGCCGCGTGGGCCTTGAGCAGCGCATGCGGCACCGGCCCAACCAGCTCTCGGGCGGCCAGCGCCAGCGCGTGGCCATCGCCAGGGCCCTCGTGAACCGCCCCAGCATTATCCTCGCCGACGAGCCCACCGGCAACCTTGATTCGGTGACGAGTGAGGAGATCATCTCG
>JACMLW010000146.1 GCA_014379385.1 Phycisphaerales bacterium | reverse complement strand
TGCGAGCGCCCCCGCCCCCGCTGCATCCCCCGCACCCCAGGTATCCCCTCTCACTTGGCCCGCTCCTTCTCGCGCTCGCCGGACCGATGGCCCGTCTCCTCCACCTGCACCTCCAGTCGGCCGAGCATCGGAACCAGCGCCACCATCGAGTTGAGCTCCCCATCATCGCCCGACGAGACCGCCAGCACGATGTGCGTCGCATCGAACTTCGGTGTGCGCGGGAATGTCCCATCAAGATCCTTCCACGCGAGCTTGTCGCCCTCACAAGGAAGCAGCGCCTGCGCCCACATGTGGTATCCGAAGACCCCCTCCTTCCCCAGGAACTCATCCACATACATCAGCCCGGTCGCCAACCGCGACGGGATCCCATCCGACCGCAGCATCGCCACCAGCAGCGCCCCGTGCTCCGAGCAGTCACCCTGACGCGTCCGCGCCACCTGCGACGCCGTCGCGAACCCCACGCCCAGGTCCTTCTTCTCGATGTGCTCGAACACGAACCGCCGCATCGCCTCCGCCCGCTCCGCCTTGTCATCGCCGGCGCCCCTGATTGCCTTCGCCACCAGCGCCTTGATCTCCGGGTCATCGCCGTCAAGGCCCGGCGTGGACTTCAGGTACGACCCGTCGCCGTGGTCATCGCCCGCCGCCGGCGCGCACGCCGCGAGGTCCACCGTCACGCGCACCGTTCCTTCACCCACCTGCTCCACCCGCTGCACCGCCGTATCCGGCAGGGTCAGCCCGCCCTCCGGCAGCGAGAGCACGTACGTCGCCCGCTGCACGCCCCGCGCCCGCTTGATCGGCTGGTCCGGCTTCACCAATGTGCTCGCCATCAGTTCCGGCGGGTCCAGCTCCGAGAGCGCCAGCGCCCGGTCCGCGAGGATCGTCGTGATGTCCAGCCCACCGATGTTCGCGGTGGAGCGGATCTGCACGCCGTTCGCATCAATGTAGTCCGTGCTGTCCATCCCCGGCGCGATGCTCAGGCTCGTCGTCGTCTTGAACGCTGGCACCACCTTCCCCAGCGTCTCGATCGTCGTCTCCTCGAGGATCCGCTGCGTCATCGTGACCGGTGTCGGCCCCATCATCGCGTCGACCATCCGGACTGTGATCTCCTTCGCCCCCGCCTCCAGCCGCTTGCGCACATACCCGTTGCCGGCCGCGGGCGTCAGCCACGCTCCCTCCGGGAGGGGCACCTCCGTCGTCGTGATGTGCCGGCCCTGGGTCGTGGTCTGCGTGATCGCTGTCCCACCGAAGACGTACTCCGTCGTGACCGGCGCCGCCCCCAGCGACTGCACCGCTTTCATCGAAACCGGCTTCCCCCCCCTCGTCTCCACGAACTCCGACGTCATCTGGATCTCAATCGTCGTCTCCCCGCGTCGGATCGCCAGCTTGATCAAGCTCGCGGTCACGATGTGATCGCCACCGGCAGTCTGCGTCGCGTGCAGGTACCCCGCGCGCTTCCCCGCCATCTCCAGCACGTACCACAGGTCGTGATCCCCCGGATCGGCCGCCCCCGCGCCGCGCGCCGGCAGCGCCACCGACCCGAGAACCGCCAGCAGCAGCAGCGCCAGCCCCGTCGCCCGCAGACGCATCAGCCGGTTCGCGATGAGCATTCGCATCCCCAGAGAATACCCTTCTCCCGTGATCGATACCCACTGCCACCTCACCTTCCCCGACTTCTGCGGCCGGATTGCCGACCAACTCGCCGAGGGCGCCCGCCTCGGCGTCACCGGCTTCATCACCATCTCAACCACCACCCACGACTGCCTCGAGGCCCTCGCCCTCGCGAAGGAGTATCGGAACGTGTGGTGTACGTCCGGCATCCACCCCCTGCACTCCCACGAGGGCGAAGATGGGGCTCCGGGCGGAACCCACAACTGGAGCAACCTCCGCGCCGTCGCAAGCGACCCCTCCGGCAAATGCGTGGCCTGGGGTGAGCTGGGGCTCGACAACCACTACAAAACGCCCGCCGCGGCCCACCAGCGCGCCGTGCTCGATGAGCAGCTCGCCTTCATTGAATCGTGCCGCCGTGGCGATGGCAGCCGTCCTCCCATCGACCTCCCAATCGTTATCCACTGCCGCGAAGCGTTTGACGACCTCATCCCCATCCTCAAGCGCACAAGCCTCGACCCAACTCGCTTTGTTTTCCACTGCTTCACCGGCACCGTGGCCGATGCTCGCGAGGTGCTCGACTTCGGCGCCTCCATCAGCTTCACCGGCGTGGCAACCTACAAGAGCGCCGCCGAGGTGCGCGAGGCGGCCCGGCTCGTGCCACCCGACCGTATCATGGTCGAGACCGATGCGCCGTTCCTCTCCCCCGAGCCCCACCGCGGCTCCCGCCCCTGCCGCCCGGCGTGGGTTCGCCATGTCGCCGAGGCGATCGCCGCCGCGCGCGGTGTGGGGTTCGGCGAGTTTCACGAGCAGGTGAACCAGAATACAGAACGCTTTTTCGGGGTTCCCGCCCGGTGAGCGGCGGGGGCGACGAAACACGGATGCCGGAGGTCGTCTTCGCCACCGACCACCTTGTGGTCATCAACAAGCCGGCCGGTCTCCTCAGTGTCCCGGGCAAGGGGCCGAAGAACCAGGACTGCGTGCCGGCGCGGGCCCGCCTCATGTTCCCGCACGCCACCGGCCCCATCACCGTCCACCGCCTCGACATGGATACCTCCGGCCTGCTCGTGATCGCGCTGGACCCTGACACCCAGCGCGAACTCTCGCGCCAGTTCGAGGAGCGCGAGGTCGACAAGTCCTACACCGCGCTCGTCGAAGGAACGCTCGCGCCCGAGAGCGGAACGATCGACGCCCCCATCCGCCCCGACCTGTCGCGCCGCCCTCACCAGGTCATCGACCCCACCCACCACCGCCCAGCGATCACGCGCTTCAAGGTTCTCGGCTTCGAGCCCGGCCGCACCCGCCTCGAACTCACCCCACTCACCGGCCGCACGCACCAGCTCCGCGTCCATGCCGCGTACGCCGGCCACCCCATCGTCGGCGACGTGCTCTACGGTCACGATGAACGCAACGCCCCCCGCCTCATGCTCCACGCCTCCATGCTCGCCTTCACCGAGCCCGCAACCGGATGCCGCGCTGCATTCAGAAGCACTCCTCCATTCTGAAGTTCTGATGGCACAGGCCTGCTGCTGCTTCATAGAGACGCCGGTTGCGTTCGGCGTGGAAGCACGCTCGACTGCGTTGATGAGCAGTAACGGGCTGGTCAAGGACCAGACGGTGTTGGAGCGGACGGCGGTGCTGGCGTGGTGATCTGCGGGCTGGTGCAACCCGCCGCGATGGTGCGCTTGTGGCGGCGGAGCAATGACAAGGCGCAGGTGCGGTGCTGGGAGATCGAGTCATTCTTCAGCGTCTTTAGTCGCACCACCGGCCCCGGTCTCCGCGCCAGGAACAAGTTCAATCCGCTGACCAATGCGGGCTTCAAGGTTCGGGGCTACGCGGTCCACCGCCAGCCGATCCGCTCCGATCCCACAGCTTCCCTCCAATGCCGCGAAACGCCTGTGCCACCAAGTCTTCAAGGGCTACAAGAAGGTCAGCCCATCTTGAGCAGCTCGTCGATGAGGATCGCGTGCGAGCGGGCGCCCATGCGGTAGCAGGCGAGCTCGAACTTCTCGTTGGGTGAGTGGACACGGTCGTCATCGAGACCGAAGCCCATGAAAACCGTGTCGAGATCCGCGACCGCCTTGAGCATCCCGGCGACCGGGATCGAGCCGCCGGACTTGATAAGCACGGCCTCCTTGCCGGTGGCGGCCTTGATCGCACGGGTCGCGGCGCGGAGATAGGGCGAATCCGTGCGCACCGTCGCGGGATGTCCGCCGGAGTGGTTGATGAACTCCCAGCGGCAGCCCATCGGTGTTCGATCGCGGCACCACGCGAAGAAACTCTCAGTGATCCTCGCCGGGTCCTGGTCCGCGACGAGACGGAACGAGACCTTGGCGAACGCCTTGGCGGGGATGACGGTCTTGGCTCCCTGGCCTGTGTATCCACCGGACATGCCGTTGATCTCGGCGGTGGGGCGAGCCCATTCGCGCTCCATCGCGGAGTAGCCGCGCTCCTGGCCCCCCCACTCGTCGGCCTCCGGGGGCAAGCCGATCTTTCTGAGAGCATCGGCGGCGCTGAAGGGGAGCTTCTTCCACGCGGCGCGCTCATCAGCCCCCAGCGGTCGGACGCTGTCGTAGAACCCTGGGATGGTGACACGGCCGTGAGCATCCCAGAGCTGGGCAAGGACTTTGCAGAGTTCGGCGTTGGGATTGGGGGCGCGTCCGCCCCAGAGCCCGGAGTGCAGGTCCTGATCGGCGCCGTGCAGCACGACTTCGGTGTACGCGAGCCCACGAACGCCGTACGTGATGGCGGGCTGCTCGCGCGAGAGCATCGACGTGTCGGAGATGAGGCAGTAATCGCAGGACTTGAGCTGGGGGGCGTGATCGCGGCAGAAGCGATCGAGGTTCGCCGAGCCAGACTCTTCCTCGCCCTCGAGCAGCACCGTGAGGCGGAGACCGCCGGCGGGCTTGCCGGAGACTTCCTTCCAGGCGCGAAGCGCTTCGAGAAACATCATGACCTGACCCTTGTCGTCAACCGCGCCGCGCGCGACGATGCGCTGGCCACCATCTTCACTGCCACGTGGCTCGCGGATCACCGGCTCGAATGGGGGCGATTCCCAGAGTTCGAGTGGATCCGCGGGCTGCACGTCATAATGACCGTAGAACAGAGTGTGCGGATTGCCAGAGGGAGACTTTGCGGCCGGCTTTCCTGCCCGCCACGCATCGGCATCGGACTGATCGGTGAAGGCCATAACGATGGGGTGGCCACTGCCGCGAGCCGGCGTGGCGCCGGAGGGGGGGGCGGGGCGCCGATCGCCGGTCTCCATGATCTGAACGATGAGGCCGGACTGACGAATTTGGTCGGCGGCCCACTCGGCAGCCTGGCGCACGTCGGGTCCGTGCGCGGGGACGGTTGAGATACTGGGTATCTTGAGCCAGTCGATGAGGCGGTCGATCGCGGCGGACTCGTTGGCCTGAAGCTTTGACAGAACAGTCTGGATTGACATCGCGTCACCCTCTCATGAGTTATTTGAGAGGGTACCGGTCTGAGCGGCGTGAGTCAGCGCTTTCTTTGGACTTGCTCAGCAGCGTCGAGCATGAGCGAGTCCGGCGGCGTTGGATTGTGCGGCACAACCTTGCGTCCGCAATCAGGGCACAGCGTCTCCTCGTCCGAGTTGGCGTAGGCCTTCACGAAGACAAGTGTTGGCTCCGTCTTCGCCTTGCCATCCCTCGTCCAGAAGCATCTCTCGGCGGGATAGAGCGAGTTCTTTCCCGTCTTGGGATTCTTCCAGGGAAACGAACTTCCATGCTTGATTGGATAATCTCGGAGAATAACCCCGGTGTCAGAATCGATGACGTCGCGCAGCCGGGTTTCCTCGCCCGCTGGGCTCTCACCGCCGATATTCCGAGCGATCAAGAGGCCGCCGGATGCCAAAGCCGCGACCGCCGTAACGACGATGAGAATCGTCCGGGTTCTCTCTGACATGGCCATCGATTCGGCTCCGTCGGGCGATCAGGGAACCACGTATGGGGTGCTGGCCGACATGCCGTCGAACTTATCTGCCCATGTGCGGCGAGCGTACATCCAGAAAGCGTTCTGGTCACGCAGCTTGGTTCCGGTCGGGAACCAAATGTCTGGGTTGGTCGCTTTGCCATCATCCATGAGCTCGATGTGACCGTCGAAGAAGCCCACGTTGCCGAAGGCCTTGGTCACCTTGCTGCCATCTCTCTTGGCACCGTGCCGAAAGGCCCACGTGCGGGCATCACTGAGTCCGAACCCGCCAAAGGCAGCTCCGGGTTCGCCGGGGGCAATAAATCGATTAAGTTCCTTCGAGTCGTTCTTCCAGCCACCGACACCGCCGAAGGCCCCACCAAAGCTTGCGTCAACGTCGAAATCAAAGTCGGGGTCCGTATTGTGATTCGCGTATCGGTGGCCCTCAAACACAGCGACCTTCATGTGTTCCGAGCCAATCAGCGATGTCTTGGGCGTGTACCCGCCGCGATCCTGGTTGGGGAACGACCCTGTCCCGAGCGGCGATGGCCGGGTTGACGACGTGAACTGGGTCGACATGTTGTAGGAGACCATGCGGCCGTCTGTGACGGGAGCGCCGCCGGAGTTGAATACTGTCGCGGTGATGTCGTTGGAATGGCAGATAAAGGCGTCGAGATCCTTTCGGTACCAGTCAAACTGCTGGGCTCGTACTTGCGGAGTGAGCGCCGCAGGGTCAAGCCCGGTGCCAGGGCCTTCGTAGCCCATGTGGTGGGCAAGGGGCCCAATGTAGTCCCAAGATTGCACCGCGAAACCATTGAAACTACCGTTATAGGCGTCAAACCCGCTGGTCTCGGGCGAGCCGACAATGGCTTCCTTGTTCTCTTCCGCGTACGTCCGGATCGCGATCACGATCTGCCGCAGGTTACTGGAGCACGCGACCTGCCGGGCGGTCTCGCGGGCCGAACCGAGGGCCGGAAGGAGCAGGCCCACCAGAAGGGCGATGATCGCGATAACAACGAGCAGCTCAATCAGCGTGAACGCGCGGCGCACGCCAACCTGGACGGGCCATCGAGTGGAGGAGTTGCCGGTCATCTGTTCGCTCCCGGCCGCGGAGGCCGCTACCCCGAACCGTTTCGATCGCCAGAACTCCCACCACGAGGATTGGGGTGATCGACCACTTCACAATACCAGAACCCGGACCTGGCGCCCAACGCAGCGATTCCTAGCGATTTTGGAGCGAGATCTCGCCCCAATCGGCAACGCCTGTCCAAGTGTATTCGCGACCCCCCTTCGCTGGAAAGGTGCCGATCGTCTTTGCACAAGCTTTGCGCAGGGATGGACCCTCGGGGATCGGCACCCACGCAACCCAATCAGCCCGTTTTACCAGGCCGCGGCGAGCCGCGAGAGCCGACTGGAGCGGCCCGCCGGGTTGAGGAACGCGCTCGCGGGTTCGGAAAGGGCGGCCGCGGCGGCGGCGTAGCCGGACCGGGCGGCGCCCTCCATGGTGGCGGGCCAGCCGGTATCGGTGTAGTCACCTGCGAGAATGATGCCGCGGGGGCCGTCGGGACCGAGCGGGCCGGGACGGGAGGACTCGATTCCGGGACGGGGTGCCCAGGTTGCACGTTTTTCTTTGACGCTGCGACCAGCGAGAACTGGGAGGTCGCGCGAGGCGGGGAGGCAGGCATGGATATCACCCAACACGCGGGCGACGATCTCGTCCTCGGTGAGCGGCATCCATTCGTCGGCAGCGCTGACGACGGCGTGGATGGTGCGGGGGTCATCGTGCTTCCGGAAGAGCCACTGGGTCGGGCGCTCGACCAGAACGGCGTGGGGGATCTCCATGATCGGCCGCTCAAAGAGCAGGTGAACACCGAGGATGGGGCTGTGGGTGAAGTTTGCGAGGGGCGCGAAGCGCGGGTCGGTCGCGGCGACGCTTGGTTCGATCAGAGATGCGACGCGCTCGACGGGAACGGCACAGATCACGATGTCGGCGGTGAACACTTCGCCGTCGGAAGCGGTGACGCGACCGGGAGCGATGCGGCCAACCCCCTTTCCAAGGAGGATGCGCGAGCCGGGGCTCGCCTGTTCGAGCAAGCGCGGAACGTGCTCGTAAAGGCGAACGAGGGGGACTGCCGGGACGCCGATGTCGGACGCGCGGCGCGAGGAAAGAAAGCCATCCTGGACGACGTGGGCGGCGGCCGCGGCGCTGACAGTGCCCACGGACATGTTGCAAGCGCTGACGATGACGGGTGACCAGAAGCGATCGATGAGGCGGTGGGGTTGCTTGAGCCGCTCGAGGTAGGCGCCAAAGTTCTGATGCTCGAGCCTCGCGCGGTCGGCCCGCAGGATCGCCAGGCATGCGCGCCCCAGGCTGAGCGATTCGCCGAGCGAGAGCATCGGAGCTCGCAGAATCGAACCGGCAAAGTGGAACGGCGCGGGGAGCGAGCCCGGCGCAAGGATTGAAGTGCGGCCGCCGGCTTCGATCCAGTATTGCCGCGAGTGCCACGTGATGTGCTGGTCGACCTGCGTTCGCCGGAGCAGATCGGCGTAGTTGGTGCAGCACCGGAGCACCACGTGCTGGCAGTTGTCGAGCGTGAGCCCGGTGCGCTGATCGTCAAAGGATGTGGCGCGGCCACCGAGTTTTTTGCGGGTTTCGAGCAGCGTAACTCGAACGCCGCGTTCGGTGAGCCGAAGGGCCGCGCTGATCCCGGCGATTCCGCCACCGACTACCACCGCGCTGGTCATCGCGCGGCCCGTGCCCGAACCGAGGCGGTGAGCGCGATCGCGAGCTTCCGGCGGCGTGATAGGCCCGCCCGCACGGGTGCAACGACGAGCTCGGGCGTGGCCTCCACCTGACGGAGGATGCCCTCGTAGATTCGTGTCATCGCCCACAGGGTGGGCCGGCAGGACGGCTCGATCATGTCCTCCAGCGGGGCCGAGGCGTTGTAGTGCGATCTCGCAATCGTTGCTTCATAGTTGACAAGCGCGATGCATGCATCCGGACGTGCCCAGGTCCGCAGTTCGTCAGGCGTGAGCGCGAACCTGCGGAGCGACTCGCGTGGCAGGTACAAACGGCGCGGCGACTCGTCAAAGTCCTCGGCGAGGTCGCGGAGAATATTGGTGCGTTGAAAGGCCTGGCCGCGGCTGATCGCGAGCTTGCGGGCAAGGGCCGGGTCCGCGCCGGCCCGGAGGCCCCAGATGGCCATGCAGAGCAGGCCGACGGTCGAGGCGACTCGGTAACAGTACGAGGAGAGCTCGGCGTCGGTCTCGTAACCGCGGTGATCGAGATCCTCGTCCTGGCCGGCGAGCATGTCGAGGAAACAGGCGGAATCGAGTCGATAGGCTGTGACGGTCTCGGCGAAGGCGGGCCAGTAGGCGCCGGGGTCGCCGGGCTCGTTGC
>JACMLW010000145.1 GCA_014379385.1 Phycisphaerales bacterium | reverse complement strand
CCCGGCCCCGACCGACTGCTGGTAGGGCTGGGTGGCGCCGCGCACGGCCTCGACGATCTCGAGCAGACCCGTGCCGGTGGTGAAGCACTTGGCGATGCCCGCGGCCTGGAGCGTGGGGAGGTCTTCCTGCGGGAGGATGCCGCCCATGTAGACTGGGATGTCGGGGCGGCCGACTTCGCGCAGCGACTCGACGAGCTTGGGACCAAGGACGAGGTGGGAGTTGGACATCATCGACGCGGCGATGACGTCGCAGTCTTCATCGCGCGCGGAGATGGCGAGGGAGCGGGGGGTTTGCCAGAGGCCGGAGTAGATGACGTGGACGCCGGAGTCGCGGAGGGCGCGGGCGATGACCTTGACGCCGCGATCGTGGCCGTCGAGGCCCATCTTTCCGAGGAGGACGCGCGGGCGATGGTCGAGGTCGGCGCAGCGGTCCTTCTTCTCGAACTCGGTGGTGGGGACGGTCAGGGACTTGGGCATGAGAGGGCGTTCCGGCGCGAGGGGATTGTCTCAGGGGAGTCTAGAGGGGCGGGACGATAAGAAAACAGCCCGGCGGGGGCCGGGCTGGGAGGGGTGGAAGGAAATCCGCCGCGGAGCGGCGGGCTACCCAAGGTTTTATCGCTTGGAGAACTGGAAGCGACGGCGGGCGCCGGACTGGCCGTACTTCTTGCGCTCGACGTCGCGTGAGTCGCGGGTCAGCATGCCGTTATCGCGGAGCGCCTGCTCGAGGGTGGGGTCGTAGGCGCGAAGGGCGCGGCTGACACCCAGGAGGATGGCCCCCGCCTGGCCCATGTAGCCGCCGCCGTTCACGCGAACGACGACGTCCATCTTGCCCATGGTGTTGGTGGCGCGGAGCGGGGCATAGCAATCGCTGCGGTCACGCTCTTCGGAGAAGTACTCTTCGATGGTGACGAAGTTCTTGGAGTCGCGCTGCACCTTGACGGTGCCCTGCTCACCCTGCGCGGGGCGCATGCGGACACGGGCGACGGCGGTCTTGCGGCGACCGGTGCCCCACCACCACCCCTGCTTGGGCTCGGCGGCCTTGCGAAGGGGGCGGACATGCTCGGGGTTGGGTGCCGCGGCGGCGGGACGGGCGGCCGCGCGGGGAGCGCCGCCGAAGGCTGGGTTCTCGATATCGAAGTTCTGATTCTGGTCCATGATTGTCTCGGGAAAGGCTGGGGCTGGAGCGATTGGACGAAAGAGTGGGGGAGCGGCGCGAGGAGCAGGGGGCGGGTGGGGCGCGCGACTGTTAGACCTTCATCTCCATCGGTTCCTGCGATGCGTGCGGGTGCTCGGCGCCGGGGTAGACCTTGAGCTTGGCGAGCATGACGCGGCCGAGGCGGTTCTTTGGGAGCATGCGGCGGACCGCGTCCTGCACGAGCTTCTCGGGGCGGCGCTCGCGCACCTGACCGTACGACTCGGCCTTGAGGCCGCCCGGGTAGCCGGTGTAGCGGAGCTTGAGCCGCTGCTCGGCCTTGTTGCCGGTAAGGCCGATCTTGGTGGCATTGGTGATGACGACGAAGTCGCCGCAATCGGTGTGCGGCGTGTACTCAGGCCGGTGCTTGCCCATAAGGACAATGGCTACGTCGGACGCGAGCCGTCCCAGGGGGATGTCGGTCGCATCGATGATGCGCCAGGAGGACTTCACGTCTCCGGCCTTGGCGAAATAAGTTTGGCGACGCATGTTCAACCTCGCAACGACGTCAGGGCCGGGACCGTGCCGCGAGGATGCGGAGACGGACCGCCGATCGGTCAAACTCGCCGCCTACCGGGCGGGGCGGGCCGGGGCGGTGAGCCACGGCAAGGGTTCAGACGGGGGAACCCGCAACAGTAGGAGGGTTTAGGGCGGGGTCAACCGTGGCGGGGATTGGAGATGGCGGGGCGTAGGTGAGGGGATTGAGAATAGCGGGGGAGGGGTCGATGGCCGATGATTGTGGCGATGCCCGAGCACCCCATCGATAGACCAGGCGGCGGAGCGGACCAGCAGTTTGAGCGGCTGATGGGGGCGGGCGGTCCGCTTGCAGCGGGAGAGCTCGCGCCGAGCCGCTTGAGCCGGCGCGGGCGAGGGTGGAGCGGTCCACCAGACCCGGGATCGCGCCGCGTGGGGCGGATCGCGGCCCTTGTCGCCCTGGCCTCAACGGTACTGGTGCTCGCGATGGGGATCGTTTCGAGGGGTGCCGCAGGCGTGCCGCAGACACCGGGGCCGATCGTGGAGGTCGCGCCCGCGGATGGCGATGTGGTGACGGTGGTGTCGAAAGTGCTGGTGAAGCTGCGGCACGCGCTCGGCGAGGGGTCGATGCCGGCGGACCCGATGGAATCGCTCGATGACATGGCGACGACGCCGACTGCCCGCCTGCGCATGGCGGCGGTGGCGGGGGAACTCGTAGGGCCGGATGAGGCGATCGAGCGGATCGCGGCGCTTGAAGAGGAGCTGGCGGGTGAGGGCGTGTTGGCGGCGGACGCCGCGGCGCTGCGCAAGGTGTATGAGGATGGAGCCGAGTCGCTGGACGCGGTGACGCGCGACGAGCTGGTGCAGCATCACGGTTGGTTCGGGAGGCTGGCGCTGTCGTACGGGGCGGCGGACAGCGACCCCGCGCGGGCGGAGTTTGTGAAGGGCGGGGAGGCACTGGTTGCGGTGCTGGTGGTGCTCATGGGCGGCGCGGGCCTGGCGCTTCTGGCGGGGCTTGTGCTGTTTATCGTCGGGGTGACCATGTTCGCCGGGGGCGCACTGCGGACGAAGTTTGTGCCGCCCGCGCCGGGCGGGAGCGTGTACCTCGAGCTGTTCGCGGTGTTCATCACCGGGTTTGTGGTGCTGAAGCTGGGGATCGGCCTGGTCGCGTCAATGGTTGGTGATGGGCACGACATCATGCTGTTCTGGGTGACGCTGGCGCTGCAGCTCGGGCTGGCGATGGTGGTGCTCTGGCCGCGGCTGCGCGGCGTTAGCCGGATGCGGGCGCGAGCCGACCTGGGATGGCACCGGGGGACGGGGCTCATGCGTGAGGTTGGGGCGGGCATCGTGGGGTATCTGGCAGCGCTGCCGCTGTTCGTGGGCGGTGTGCTGCTGACGCTGCTGCTGGCGACGGTGCGGGGGTTGATGACGGGCAAGGGCGAACCGGGAAGCTCCGCAGTGCCGGCGCCGCACAACCCGGTGATGGAGGCAATCATGCAGGGCGATGCCATGATGGTCGTGGCGGTTCTGCTGCTGGGGACGGTGTGGGCGCCGATCGTCGAAGAAACCGTCTTCCGAGGCGCGATGTACCGGCACCTGCGGGCGCGCCTGGGGTTCTTCGGCTCGGCGCTGATCACGGCGCTGATCTTCGCGGCGATCCACCCCTATGGGTTCCTGTTCATCCCGCCGCTGGCGGGGCTGGCGATCGCCTTCGCGGCGCTGCGGGAGTGGCGCGGCTCGCTGATCGCGAGCATGACGGCGCACTTCTGCCACAACGCGACGCTGATGACGGTGATGGTGGTGATGGTGGTGATGGCGTAGGGGATGACCACCCAGCCCGGCGCTCTCAAGCTCGGCGCGGCGGCGGCGGCCGAAGACCAGCGAGTGCGTCCGGTCCGGCACGCCCTGAGTGCTACCGGAACACCGAAGGCGGTTTGCCGGCCGGTCGGGCATGTGCGCACTCACCGTCCGCTAATCCTCGACGGCCAGTCCCGACCGCCTCATTGTCTGGGCGCCGATCTATCGCCATGCCTCTTGCCACGAATAGACCTTCAAATGTGGCACGCGTTTCGGTACGCTCGTGAGTTGCAGCGTCGAGACCTGGGGGCGAGAGTGGCGGACCAGCAGCACGGAGGGATGAGCTATGGCGGCACCCCAGATCCATACCAATAACCGTACTGCGGACTCGAACGGGAGGATGCTCCGAACAACAGTTTCCACCTTGGTTGCAATCGCCGCGGCAGCAATCGGACTTCGCTCACCTGTGCTCGCGCAGTGCCCGCTCACCCTTGCAGCGCCGAGCGGTTACCTCGGTGACGAGCAGACTTCGTCTGTCGGCGTCGGGGACTTCAACTCGGATGGAATCCCCGATCTCGCCGTGCCGATCGTCCTCGATCACGCCGTGTCCATCCTGCTGGGCACACCCAACGGCACATTCCAAGCGCCCACCAGCTACGCGGCCGGGGTTGAGCCGACCGGCGTTGTCGTCGCTGATTTCAACGATGACGGCCTGCCCGACCTTGCCGTCGCCCGCTATGGGGGCAATAGCGTCTCGGTGCTGCTGAACAATCCCGCGCCCGGTGCGGGCACGTTCCAATCGCCGGTAAACTACCCCGTCGCCGGCAACCAGAACGCCATCGCGGCCGGCGATTTCAACGGCGACGGCGCGCCCGATCTTGCGGTGACAAACCGGAACACCAACAACGTCTCCATCCTGCTCTGCAACGCGAACGGGACGTTTCAGCCCGCGGCGCACTACGCAGCTGGAGCCGCGCCGCGAGCTACCGCGGTGGGAGATTTCAACGCCGACACGGCGCTTGATCTGGCGGTGCTGAACTTCGATTCCAGCAACGTCTCCATCCTGTTCGGCAACCCGTTTCCCGCTGGCGGCACCTTTGGTCCACCGACCAACTATGTCGTGGGCGAAAGCCCGACCGCGATTGCAGTGGGAGATCTCAATGGCGATGACGTGCTCGACCTCGCCGTTGCGAGCGGCATCAGCGGTTCCGTGATCGTGTTGCCCGGCAGCGAGGCACCCAACAGCGGCACCTTCCAAACAGGGATCAGCTACGTCGCCGGCGACCTCGCCTTCTCGCTTATGATCGCCGACCTTAACGCCGATGGCATGGCCGACCTCGTGGCGCCGGCCTACTTCAGCAATGTTGTGGCGGTTCTGCTCGGCAACCCCGGCGGCACGCTTGGCACGGCGATCACGCACGCCGCGGGCGCGAACCCTGGTGGTGGCGCGCTCGAAGACTTTGATCTCGATGGCAGGCCGGACCTGGCTTTCACAAATATCGCCGGTATCTCAGTGCTGCGCAACACGAGCTATTACCCCGCGCCCACAATCACCCAGCAGCCGACCGCTCACCAGTTTGTCGCTGCCGGTGCGAGCGCATCGCTCTCGGTCGTGGCCGATGGGCACGGCAACGAGCCGGTGACGTACCAGTGGAGAAGGAGTGGCCAGCCGCTCGCCGACGGCGACAACATCTCGGGCGCCACTTCGGCGACGCTGACGTTCAATCCGGCCCTTGCGGGTGACACCGCGTCGTACGACGTGCAGGTCGGCACGCCCGCGTGCGCCGGCGGGTTGCTCACGAGAACGAGTTCCGCCGCGGTCATCGCCGTCATCGATCCGTGCGCCGGCCTGCAACCGATCATCACGCAGCACCCCGTCGATCAGCTTGTTGCGACGGGCGCATCAGCAGCTTTCACAGTCGCCGCAGCCGCGCCCCCGGGAACGGGCTTGCTCACGTACCAGTGGCGCCGCGGCGGCATCGCACTGTTCGATGGAAGCAACGGCGTGTCAGGTGCGAACACGCCCATCCTCACAATCAGCCCCGTGGCGTTGGCGGCCAATGGAACGGCGTACGACTGCGTCGTCTCGAGCCAGTGCGGTTCGGCGACCAGCAACCCCGCCGGACTCGGCGTGTTCGATCCCTGTCCCGCGGACTTCAATCACTCCGGCGCTGTGACCTCGGCGGACATCACGGCGTTCCTGCAGGCCTGGTTCGCGGCGATCGCCAACGGGTGTCCATAGCTGCCGGGATTCCGAGTTGGACGGGGCGCGTCGCGGGTTACCGCGCCCGCCCGAGTGAGACCGTGGTTGTCCCGCGCTTGTTACCGCGACGATACCCGACCTCGATATCCTCCCCCGCAGACCGCCCCTCGAGGGCTCGCACGAGCTCGCTGATGTCGCGCACGGGGATGCCGCCGACCTCGGTGATGATGTCGCGCACGCGGACATCGCCGGCGCCGAGGCCGCCGACGCTCTGATTGCCGCGCGAGGAGCGCCGCCCGCCGGCGGGGCGATCGATCTGCACGACGACGAGGCCGTCGCCCTCTCCCTGCTCGACTTCGAAGGGCAGGCCCGCGTCGGCGTGGCGCAGATCGTCCGGCACGCCCTCGCGTGCCCGCAGCCATTTCTTGAAGTCGCGCTCGATCTCCTTGAGCGGCTTGGCGAAGACTGTCTCGAGTGCGGCCTTGCCGGTTGAGTCCTCGGCGTACCCACCGACATACGCGCCGTACCAAGCGGCCAGCCTGCCCGTGTCGGCCAGGTACTCGAAGAGCGCGCGCGACTGCGCGTACTGCGCCAGCGGGCGATTCCCGACGAATCTCTCGTGGTCCAGCGAGAAGAGCCGCTCCAGCGGCATCAGCCTGTTGCCCCGCTCCAGCCGTTTGGCGATGTTGGTCCGCCAGCTCGCCAGCACGATCAGCTCGCCATCGCCCCCGGCCCGTGCATCCTCAACCAGGCTGCACAGCCCTTCCATGATCCATGGCGGGTGCATCTGACCGCGACGCCGCATGTCGCGCCAATGCAGCACATGCCAGAACTCGTGCCGCAGCGTTGGCCCGAGGTCCATGGCCCAGAGTGATTTCTCATCGTCGTCGTACGAGCCGCCGATCTGCTGCCACGCCTCGCCGAAATGCCGGACCGCCCACGCGGCGTACTGCTCGGTCTCGGGTAACACCACCAGCACCCACGGCGGCGCCGGCGGTACCGCAACGCGCCTGGCGCCATCGTCGGACGGCCCCGGGCCGCCCTCGGGGGGAGAGGGGGGCGCCGTGCTCACGATGTGCCTTTCCCACCAGCCAGCGCACTGCCCGATGTCCTGCTTCGCCCGCGCGAACGCCGCGGCATCGAACGCCGAGACATACATCAATCGCAGCGTCTCATCGCGCTCATAGGTGTACTTTGGCCCGAAGTGCTCGCGCGCGGCCTTGATCCGTGCCTCCGCCCGCGCCCCGAGCACGCTGTCCCACGCCGCGACGATCTGCTTGAAGCGGGCCGTGTCCCGCAGCGGGCGCAGGTACGGGTCGCGGGTCATCTGCCGGAGATCCGAGAAGCCGCGTTCGATGGCGCCGTCCAGCGCCCGCTGCGCTTCGGGAAGGCGCGCCTCGCCCTGGGGAGCGATGGCACAGGCGAGGTTGTACCACGGCACGAAGTTGTCGTCGTCGAGCTTGATGAGCCGACGGAGGAGGCGCTCCGCCTCGGGGTAGTCGTTGCGATCGAACGCATCGCCGGTGCGTTCCACGAGGCGCGGCTTGTCGGTGATGGTGTCGGTGGGCGGGGCCGCAGAAGTCGGCGAGGGGTGCTCTTCGGGCGTCGGCGGTGTGCCCGGCTGCGCGTGCGCTGGCGCACCGGCAGATGCTGACGTGATCACCGCGAGCAGGGTCGCAACGTACGAGCAGATTATGAAACAGCGGCGTCGCACGGCGCTACTCCGGCGAATGCGGGTCTGTGATGCAAGCATCGGGCCGAATGATCGCACGCGGGCTCCCGGTCGTAGCGCACGCTCGCCCCGCGATGAGCAGCCGCAGGGCCTCGGGGTAGGCCTGCCGCTCGAGCTCGAAGACCCTGGCGGCCAGTGTTTCCGGTGTGTCATGTTCCTTCACTTCGCACGCGAGCTGCACGAGGATCGGACCATTGTCGTACTTGGCGTCGCACAGATGCACCGTGCAACCGCTGACCTTGCACCCCCGCGCGAGCACGGCCGCGTGAACCTTCTCGCCGTGCATGCCCGGTCCGCCGAAGCTCGGGAGGAGGGCCGGATGGATGTTCACGACGCGGCCCTCGTACGCGGGCGGGATCTTCACCATCCGCAGGTACCCCGCGAGCACTACCCAGTCGATTCGTCTCTCCCCCAGCAGTTTCTCAAGGACGTCGGCCGGCAGTGCGCTGGGGACCACCACGGTCTCGAGGCCGCGCTCCCGCGCCCGCTCAGCCCCCAGGCACTCGCGCGACGCAATGACAAGCGCAATCTCCGCATCCAGGCGGCGCGCCCGGATCTCGTCGTGGAGATTGAGCAGTGTCCGGCCCGACCCTGAAAGCAGCACGGCGAGTCGTGCAGCGCTCACCCCGTCACCGCCCTGATCGCCGCCTCGCGGGTGGTGTGCATCGGGATCACCTTGTGCAGGTGCGTGATCTTGAGAACCTCTACCAGCGGATCCGCGAGCCCGAAGACCGCAAGTTTCCCGCTCCCGGCGCGGCACTCCTGCATCAGCCTCACCAGCATCCCCAGCCCCACCGACGGCAGAAACGTCAGCGCCGTGCAATCGAGCACCAGGCGGAAGCCGGCCGCGCGGGACGCAGCGCTCGCCTCCGCCTGAATGATTTGCGACTCTCGCTCGGAGAGCTTCTCGCACAGGATGGTGGCGACGGCGACGCCGCGATCGGTTTCCACGGCGAGGTAACTTGAAGTCGGTGCGGGCATGGGGTGCGATCAGCTTACCGCGCGGGCGTCACTTCGCGCACGGTGGGGGGCGAAGTGAAGGGGATCGGGCTGCCGGTTGAGTCAACGCTGACCATCGTGAGCCGGGCGCTGGTGACCGCGATGATCGCGCCGCTGCTATACCGCTCCGCCTCGACCTCGATTTCGACCGTCACGCTCGTTCGACCCTTGCGCGTGGTGCGCCCGTACAGGCTCACCACGTCCCCAAGCATGACGGGCTCCTTGAACTCCACCTTGTCGATCGCCACCGTGACCCAGCGGTGGGCCCCGTGCCGGCGGGCCTCGGCGAATCCCGCTTGGTCGATGTAACTGAGGATCACCCCGCCAAAGATGGTGCCGTACTGATTCGTGTCCTTCGGCATGGTCATCACCCGGAGCGCGAGGGTTCGCGGTTCAGCCGGCTCACCAGGTTCTTGTAGTGTTTGGGTCGGCGGGCTCGTCATCGGCTGAGCGTAGCCCATGTGCCCCGAAGCTCTGAAAAGACAACCGGCCCTGAACCTCGCTAAAGGAACAGGGCCGGGAAGAGAAGGAGTGTAGTTTGTCGGATCATCTACGGTTCAACACAAGCCCTTGTTCGGCCTGATGTTGTGAAGCGGGGGAAGGGCATCAGCTTTTACTGGATGTTGCGGATTTTGCCCGAGCCGGAACCCGCCTCCAAGACAATCGTTTTTTGCGCCGAACCTTTCAGAACGCGATAAGTTTTTCCCGACCGCGGAGAATCAACCATGGACGCCTTGACCCCACCTCATTCCCTCGCCTCCCCACCGCGTGGTTCTGTCTGCCCGCTCCCGGACAAGCAGTCGTTCGAGGCGCTCGCAATACCGGAACTCATCGCCCGGTACCGGGTAGGCGTCGAAAACTTCGACCGGCGGGTCTTCCAGCTCACCGGCGAGCAGCTCGACACGGCTTTCCGCCCCGAGGTTGGCGTTGGCCGTTGGCCGGTCCGTGTACTCCTTGGGCATCTTGCCGACGCCGAGCTGCCGTTTGTCCACCGCTGCCGAAAGGCCGTTGCCGAGGCCAATCCCATGTTCTGCAACTGGGATGAGGAGGCTTTTATCGATTCCGGCTTGTACAACGCCCAGCCCATCGGCGCCGCCATTGCCGTCATCCACACCGTCCGCCTCTGGGCCGCCGGGTGGTTTGAATCGCTCGCGCCCGATGACTGGAATCGCCGCGGCCTCCATTCGGTGCGGGGCGAGCAGACCGTTCGCGGCATGATGTGGTACTACACCTGGCACCTCGAGAACCACGCGTCGTACCTCAACCGCAAGGTTGAGCGAATGCTCGGTCCGCGCGCCGAGATCGAGTCCAAATCAACGGGCCGGTGCGGCCCGGGGTGCGCGTGCCACTGAGGGACGTGAAGCGGCAGCAACCTGTCCCCGCCGGCCACCCGTACAGTTATCTGTGACCCAGCAGTCCGCCACAGCCAGCTCGCGCCGTACCCGCCTCCCCCGCGCCCCGACCGTGCGCGCCGGTGCCATCTTGGCGGTGGCGCTCGCCCTTGGCGCCGTACCGACCGGCTGCGAGCGCGAGTCCAAGGTCACCAAGTACCGACCTTTTTTCACGGGGGTGGCCGGCGCGCAGACACAGACCGGACCCATCGGAGCCGCCCGCGACGACATCAAGCCCTTCGACGCCGTCACCGACGGGAAGATCGTGCAGGAATCGCCCACCGGCGAGAAGGTGCTGGTCTCGCGCAGCGTCTCGCACCTGATGTCGCACATCCAGAACACGCTCGACGACGAGGAGGACATCATCCTCATCGAGCAGGTCTTCAGCGACGCCCTGAAGGAGTACCTCAAAGGCGAGGGGTACACCCCCGAGCAGTATGCCGAGTACCTCCACGAGTGCCGGCGCGACCTCGGCCTCATGTTCGCCCGCATGCCCTTCGGCGAGCGCTCCCCCTCGGCCGTCTTTCAGAAGACCGCCAAGAAGCAGTACTGCCTGAAACTGACGGGACAGGCCGCGAGGGGCGTGCGGTTCACCCGCCTGTGGGTGATCCTCGAGGGCGGGCAGTTCAAGCTGCTGTGGATCTCGTAGGAGGAGGCAAGAGAGACGTGGGAGCGAGGGTGCAGCGGCGGGTCAGAAACGGCTCGGCGCCGCCAACGGTTGCCCGAGTGTCGTTGTTCGCGCAGCAGGGATCCGTCCGCCATTTGTGATACCCTGCCCGACCACCCGGCTGGCCCCTCGGCCGAAGACACAGGCGCCGCAGAAGCGAGGAGAGAACATATGGTCAACCCCACCGGCTTCCGTCTCGGCAACCACACGTTCATCACCCCTGTCGAGAACGGCGATCCGGATCGGGTCAGCCAGGAGGACCGCGCGCCCATCGAGAAGGCGCCCCCGCCGGGATGGCTCACCGGATGTGTCGCCAAGGTTGACGCCGATGACGGCCCTTCCATGTCCCTGGTCAGCGGCGACTTCTGCGGGCACGGTGAGCCAACCTACACCGTCTTTGACATCGAGCTCGACGGCTCGCGCGAGGTCGAGCTGGTCGTTCACGGAGAGGGCGGCGACTCCGATGATGAGGATGACGACGACGGAGACGATGAGGCGGATGGCGACCCGGGCGCCGTGCTGCTCGTGCTGGCTCGGCGCGCCCGCAGCAAGGGGCCGTGGACCGTGCTGTACGACGCCGCGTGGCTCGACGGAACCGGGATCGCGGCGTGCCCCAAGGTGCCGGAGCTGGTCGCGGCCGAGGAAGTCGACTTCGAGAGCGAGGAGGACGAGCGCTATCACGTGGCGATCGGGCTCGAGTATCCGTGCGATGCGACCAGCGCCGAGGATGTTTCGTGGCTCACGATCGTGATGACACCCGTGGCCGGAGAGGGTCAGGGCGAAATCTACAGCGTGGCGGATATGGAGATGGCCTAAGGATTGATCATCCCCCCGCGCTCCCCTCGCCGCCGGGCAGGGTCATCGACATCGGATCGAGATACCCGTCGATCGCCTCGCGCGTGATCGGCTTGCCCGTGGCCCGGTCGCTCTGTCCGACGATCGTCTCGTAGGCGAGCTGCCGCACAGTCTTGCCCTGCTTGAAGGCGTCCTTCGCAAGCGCTGCCGAGGCGTCGTACCCAATCACTGGCACCAGGCTCGTACACATGGCGAGCGAGCCCTCGATCAGCGACTTGCAGCGGGCGATGTCGGGCCGCAGCCCCGCGAGCAGGTTGGCGTCGAACATCCGGCACGCCGCGGCCAGCAGGTGCGCGGAATCAAGAATGTTCGCGGCCATCATGGGCATCGCGACATTGAGGTCGATGAGCGAGCCGATGCCGCCCAGGCCGCCGAGCGCGACGGCGTGGTCGTTGCCGAGCACCTGGCAGCAGACCATCATGACCGATTCCACGATCACGGGGTTGGTCTTGCCGGGCATGATGGATGAGCCCGGCTGGACGGCGGGGAGCACGAGCTCGCCGAACCCGCAGCGCGGGCCGGAGCCGAGCCAGCGGATGTCGTTGACGATCTTGGTGAGCGAGACCGCGACGGTGCGGAGGTGGCCAGAGGCTTCGACGATCGCGTCCTTGGCGTGCTGGGCCTCGAAGTGATTCTCCGCCTCGCGGAAGGAGAGCGGCTCGGGTGACTTGCCGCTGGATGCCGATGAAGAACCGGTCGTCGTCGATGCGAGCAGGCTGCGCCACTTGGGCTCCGCGAGCATGCGGGTGATCTCTGCCGCGACGAGCGGCCCGAACTGCTCGTGTGTGTTGATGCCGGTGCCGACGGCGGTGCCGCCGATGGCGAGCTCGGCGAGCGTTTCCAGGGCGCGGGCGATGCGGCCCTCGGCGTGGCGCATCTGCGATGCGTAGCCGGAGAACTCCTGACCAAGGCGGATAGGCGTCGCATCCTGCAGGTGGGTGCGGCCGATCTTGACAATGCTGTCCCACGCGCGGGCCTGCGACTCCAGTCGCGCGGCGACCAGTTGCACCGCGGGAAGCAGGTCGGTATGCAGGGCCATGGCGGCCGCGAGGTGCATCGCGGTGGGGAAGGTGTCGTTCGAGGATTGCCCCAGGTTGACATGGTCATTGGGGTGGACACCGGGGCCGTCCTTCCCCGCGCCTGTCGTTGACCACTCGGCATCCTTGGAGCGGCCGATCGGCTGGCCGTTCATGACGCAGACGAGGTTGGCGATCACCTCGTTGGCGTTCATGTTGGTCGAGGTGCCGGAGCCGGTCTGGTAGATGTCGATGGGGAAGTGCTTGGCGATGCCGCCGTGGCTCGGGAGCCCCGCGGCGATCTGCTCGCAGGCCGCGAGAATCGCGCGGGCCTTGGGTGCGGAGAGTCGGCCGAGCTTCTGGTTCACAGTGGCGCACGCGGCCTTGAGGGCGCCGTACGCGCGGATGATATCGTCGGGAACGTGACGGCCGGAGACGGGGAAGTTCAGCACAGCCCGCTGAGTGGAGGCGCCATAGAGCATGTCGGCGGGGATCTGCATCGGCCCCATGCTGTCCTTCTCGGTACGGGTGGCAGTTGCGGAAGAGGCAGGGATTTGAGTCGGGGTATTGGCGGTCGGCACGGGGCAAGACTCCAAAGGTGGAATGGGCGATGGTAGAGCGGAAAGAATCGGGAATGCACGTAACAGAGCGCAGTTTGCAGGCGGCATCGGGCCGCGTGCGCGGTTACGGTGAGGATGAGTGAGCGAGGAGCGACTCGACAATCGGGCGAGCCTCGGCGCCGTGGTCGGGGCCGAAGCCGATCATGGTGCGGCGGAACAGGACGTCGTCGGGCGTGCGGGCGAACTCGTGTCGCGCGGCGTACACCACCTCGGCCGCGATCGCGCCGGAGCACGGGTCGATGATGGGCGCGAAGAAAGGGTCATCGGAGGCGAGGCGGATGATGTCCGAGGCGGACGCGCCGTAGACGTCGTGCAGGTGCCGCAGTGTGGTATCGGAGAACTGAGGGGAGTCGCCGGGCAACGCGCCGGACTCACCTGGCGCCCCCGGGAGGAGCGACGTGGCGGTTGCACATTCGGGGAGTTCGCGCTCGAGGAGCGCGCCGACCTTGTCAATAACTTCCTCGGCGAGACTTCGGAAGGTCGTGAGCTTGCGACCGACGATCGAGAGCAGCGGGGGGGAGACGGCGGGTGCGCCGGATTCGGGACGGTGCTCGTGGATGACGTGCCGGCGCGTGATGGCGCCGGTCTCGGAATCATTCGAGGCCGGGAGAGGCCGCACTCCTGAAAAGGTGAAGAGCACCTGCTCGCGCGTGAGCCCCGCGCTCGGCAGCACGCGGTTGACGGATGCGAGGAGGTAGTCGATCTCGTCGTCGCCGGCGCGGGCCTCGCGCGGGTCGCCTCCCCCCTCGAAGCGCTCGTCGGTGGTGCCGATGAGGACGAGCCCGTTCCAGCGGATGATGAAGAAGGGACGGTTGTCGCCCGCGGCCTCGGCGTAGATCGCGGTCTCCGGCGCGCCCTCGAACGGCGCGACCACGATGTGGCTGCCCTTGGTGCCGCCCATGAGCGGGCGCCCTGGGGCGAGCAAGGGGACCGCGGCGGCGAGCGTTCCAAGCGAGAGATCGACCCACGCGCCGGTCGCGTTGATGAGCACACGGGCGGTCGCGCTGGCGGCGGCGCCGGTGAGCGTGTCGCGCAGCCGCAGCGACCACAGGGGACAGTCGGCCGCGGGTTGTCCTTGGTCGGTAGACGGCGGGACCAGCGGCGTCGCAGATTCGACACGGTGATAGGTCCGGACCACGGCGCCGTGGCGGCGCGCATCGACGACGTTCTCGAGGACGAGGCGCTCGGCGAAGGGGACCTGACAGTCGTAGTAGAGTGCGCCGCCACGCAGGCCGGCGGGGTCGAGTGCCGGCTCGCGCGCCAGTGTTTCATCGCGAGAGAGCATGCGGTGACGCGGGAGCGACTTGCCGACGCTGAGCAGGTCGTAGGCGATCATGCCGGCGCGGACCATGCGCGGCCCGCGCTTGTCGTGCTTGTAGATCGGGATCAGCAGCGGGAGCGGTTTGACAAGGTGGGGCGCGATGCGAAGGAGGGTCTCGCGCTCGCGCAGCGATTCGCGCACGAGGGAGAGCTCCATGTGCTCGAGGTAGCGAAGTCCGCCGTGGATGAGCCGGGTGGAGTGCGCCGAGGCGCCGGAGGCGATGTCCGCGGCGTCGAAGAGCAGCGTGCGGAGCCCACGCATGGCGGCGTCGCGCGCGATGCCGGCGCCGTTGATGCCGGCCCCGAGAATCGCGATGTCGTACACAGCGCGGGCTGTGGGTTGGATTGCGGCGCTCACGCGGGTCGCTCCCAATCTCGGGCCCGTTCGACGGCGCGCTGCCACTGCGCATACAGGCTCGCGCGCCGGTCATCGGTCATTGACGGTTCGTACCGGCGGCCGAGCTTCCAGTGCGAGGCCAGTTCGGCCTGCGATCTCCATACGCCCGCCGCAAGGCCCGCGAGGTACGCCGCGCCGAGCGAGGTGGTCTGTGTCTGCGCGGGGACTTCCACCGGCACGCCGATGATGTCGGCCTGGAACTGCATGAGCCAGGAGTTGGTCGCGGCACCACCGTCGGCGCGGAGGGCCCCGAGCGTGACGCCGGAATCCTGCTGCATGGCGTCGATGACATCGCGCGCCTGGTAGCACATGGCTTCGAGGGCGGCGCGGCAGAGGTGGGCGCGGGTGGTGCCGCGGGTGATGCCGAGGATGACGCCGCGGGCGATGGGATCCCAGTGGGGGGCGCCCAGGCCGGTGAGTGCGGGGACGAAGTAGACGTCGTCATTGGAGTCGAGGGAAGCGGCGAGGGACTCGGTCTCGGCGGCGTCCGTGATAATTCCCAGGCCGTCGCGTAGCCACTGGACGGCGGCCCCGGCGATGAAGACGGATCCTTCGAGAGCGTACTGGACTGGTTGAGCGCCGATCTGCCAGGCGATGGTCGAGAGGAGGCGATCGGTGCGGGCGGGCACCTCGCCGGTATTGAGGAGCACGAACGAGCCGGTGCCGTAGGTGTTCTTGGCCATGCCGGGCTCGAAGGCGGCTTGGCCGAAGAGCGCGGCCTGCTGGTCGCCGGCGGCTCCGCAGACGGGGACTTCCTCGAGGCCGGGGATGGCGGAGGCGTGGCCGTAGACCTCCGAGCAGGAGCGCGGCTCGGGGAGGATCTCGCGCGGGATATTGAACTCGCGGAGGAGCGACTCGTCCCAGTCGAGCGTGTGGATGTTCATCAGGAGTGTGCGCGAGGCGTTGGAGAGATCGGTGACATGCACGCCCCCCCGCCCCGCCTTGCTACCGCCCGTCAGGTTGTAGATGAGCCAGGACTCGATGGTGCCCGCGGCGAGCTCGCCCTTGTTGGCGCGGGCGCGGAGGCCGGAGGTAGGGGTAGTGTTGTCGAGAAGCCAGGCGATTTTGGTGGCGGAGAAGTACGGGTCGATGGTGAGGCCGGTGGCGGCACGGACGGCTGGCTCGAGGCCGCGGGCCTTGAACTCGGCACAGGTCGCCGCGGTGCGGCGGTCTTGCCAGACGATGGCACGCGCCACGGGGTGGCCGGTGGCGCGGTCCCACAGGACGACGGTCTCGCGCTGATTGGTGATGCCGATGGCGGCGATGTCCGTGGCGCTGGCGCGGGCGTTGGTCAGCGCGGCGGGGATAAGCCGCTGGATGGAGTCCCAGATCTCGGCGGCATCGTGCTCGACCCAGCCGGGCTTGGGGAAGTGCTGCGTGAACTCCGCGTAGGCGTAGCCGCGAAGCGAGCCGCGCTGGTCGTAGACGGCGACGCGTGAGCCGGTGGTTCCCTGGTCGATGGCGAGAACGAGGTCGGCCATGGCCGGAGCGTATCCGTGGCCATGCAAGGCGAGGCACTACCGGGAAGGCACTAGGCATCGGGCACTGGGCACGAGGGGAGGGATCAGGAGGCGCGGCGGAGAGGCGTGGGGGAGAGCGGTGGTGCGGCGCCGGCGCGGGAGAGGAGATAAGAAGGCACTGGGGACTGGGCACTGGGCATCAGGGAAGAAGGTAGTGGGGAGTGGGCGATCAAAGAAGGCACTGGGGACTGGGCACTGGGCATCGGGGAAGAAGGTAGTGGGGAGTGGGCGATCAAAGCAGGCACTGGGGACTGGGCACTGGGCATCGGGGAAGAAGGCAATGGGGAGGGCGTGATTGCTTGAGGCTGGGTTCGGGAAGGCGACGCGGGAGTGGACGCATCGTGCGCGACGGGAACAGGGGCGGGTGCCGCGCTCTTGAGTGTGCGGGAGGCAGCCGCCGGGGCGGGGATTTCCTGCGTGGCGATGGGTTTGAGTTTAAGGATGGAGGAGGCCGCGAGACGGCGAATGCTGGGGGTGGGGTTTTTCAGGAGCTGAACCAGGGTTCGGAGGGACTCGACCTGGGCCTCGAGCAGGACGGCGTTGTAGGTGGCGATGATTTCGAGCATTGGTGGACTCCGGTACGGGGTGTAGATGGGTGTAGTTTGGCATAAGTTTGGAATCAGTCAAGTGATTAGTATGAATTTTTGTAGGAAGTCTGGGGCTCGTTGGTTCCTGTAGCGCTGTGTTTCGCTCTCGAGGTGGACAGTCATGCCGCGATTCCAGCGAACAGACATCGCAGGAAGGGCCGGTGGGCTGGACTGGCTCGGGCATCCTCATGCTCCTCCACGTTTTTCGAATCGCGACTGTGACCCTTCTCGCCGTCGCGTGCATGTTTTATCCGTTCTTGCCGGGCCCACATGACCCGATGGCAGATGCTCTGTCAACGACCGCGCAGTGTTTCGGACTGGTGGGCCTGCTGCTGGTTCCGCTCGGCCTTGGCTGGCTCGCGCACGACTGGACGCGGCGGCGTGCGGGCAAGAGCGGCAGACCCGTCGGCACGAGCAAAGCGTGCTACTTCGCGCTCACCGCGGTTTGCACATCGCTGCCGGTCGCGGGCTTCACATCGCTTGCGGCCTCCGCTCGGGCGCTACTCCTGGGCCTCATCGTGATGGGGCTGTGGTTGTATTGGGCGGCCAAGACCGTCCCGAAACTCCGGCGGCTGAAGGGCACCTCACCTTTGGCCAGCGTTCACCCCGCACCGCTGTGCCTCGTCATCGTGCCCGTGGTGCTCACGGCGCTGAAGTTCACGTTGCTTCCGTCGGCGGTGGAGTCCAGTCGAAACCGGGGGATTGCGGCCGGTGCCGCGATGCTTGCGGACATCGAAACCTACCGCGCGGCCAAGGGGCACTATCCGGTGTCGCTGGCCGGCGCTACGAATGATTACAGGCCGAAGGTTGTAGGCATCGGCCGGTTGCAATACGAACCCAGCGGCCGCGCGTACAACGTCTCCTTCGAGCAGTTCAGCGATCGGTTCGGCACACGAGAGTTTGTCGTCTATAACCCGCTGGACGAGCACCAGGTGTACAGCCACGACATGGACCGCGTGCGGCTTCCGCCCCGACCGTTGCGCGGCGGCGGCGGGCAATACGCGGTCCACGATGCGTTGCACCCGAACTGGAAGTACTTCTGGTTTGATTGACCGACGGCTTGCCCCAGCGTTTGGCGGGCGGGTGAAGCGCGTTGAAGCGGGACGGCGTAATGGCGCGGGTGTGATCGAGGCGGTACTGTGGGGTGAGACGGGGCGTAGGGTCTGTCGCATTCATCAGGAGAGTCATCGCACATGGCGAACACGACCAACACGATCCGGCTGCACCGCGTGCTCAAAGCGCCCGCCGAGCGGGTGTACCGGGCATTCCTTGATCCCGGGGCGATGGCGAAGTGGCTGCCCCCGCACGGCTTCACCGGCGCGGTCGAGAAGATCGATGCGCGCGTGGGGGGCGGCTACCGGATGTCGTTCACGAACTTCACAACCGGGAAGAGCCACGGCTTCGGCGGGACGTACGTGGAGCTCACGCCGCACGAGCGAATCCGGTACACGGACAGGTTCGACGATCCGAATCTGCCCGGCGAGATGCATGTGACGGTCACGCTGCGCAAGGTGTTGGGCGGCACCGAACTCACGGTCGTTCAGGAGGGCGTTCCTTCGGTGATCCCGCCCGAGATGTGCTACCTGGGGTGGCAGGAGTCGCTGGCACAGCTTGCTCAGGTGGTTGAGCCGGAGATTCCGGACGGGGAATAGGGCGTTGCTGCGCGGGATACGGGACGCGGCGGAGTGCGGGGGCACGCACATTACGGACTGCATTGAGCGGACGGGAGGTCGGTTCCTCCGCTCCTTTCGGAGCGGCGACGGCTGGAGGACATTCTCCACGGGTTGCGCGACGCTTCGCATCGCTTCACCCGTGGCTACAGGCCGTCGTCCCTACGGGACGAATCACAGCCGGGACGCTGTGCCCGCAAGTTGTTGACCACCGGCTGAGGTCCCTTCGCGGGTCCGCACAGGCGGGACGTCTGTGCCACCGGATTACGACGCCGCGAGCATGTGCTTGAGAAACCTGGCGGTGTGGCTGGAGGTGGAGAGCGCGACCTGCTCGGGCGTGCCGGAGGCGACGATGGTGCCGCCGCCGTCGCCCCCCTCGGGGCCGAGGTCGAGGAGCCAGTCGGCGCACTTGATGACGTCGAGGTTGTGCTCGATGACAACGAGGGTGTTGCCGGCGTCGGCGAGGCGGTTGAGCACGGCGACGAGCTTGCGCACGTCCTCGAAGTGGAGGCCGGTGGTGGGCTCGTCGAGCACGTAGAGCGTGTGGGTGCTGCCGGTGTTGGCGCCGCTGCCCTTGCCGAGCTCGGTGGCGAGCTTGATGCGCTGGGCCTCACCGCCGGAGAGCGTGGTGGAGGGCTGGCCGAGCTTGATGTAGCCGAGGCCGACATCGCGCAGGCACAGGACGTAGCGGAGGATGACGGGGTGGTTCTCGAAGAACTCGCAGGCGCCATCGACGGTGAGGTCGAGGACGCCGGCGATGGACTTACCGCGGTAGAGAACCTCGAGGGTCTCGCGGTTGTAGCGCTTGCCGGAGCAGGTCTCGCACTCGACGTAGACATCGGGGAGGAAGTGCATCTCGATGCGCTTGAGGCCCTGGCCCTCGCAGGCCTCGCAGCGACCGCCGCCCTTCTCGGCGGAGACGTTGAAGCTGAAGCGGCCGGGCTTGTAGCCGCGGATCTTGGATTCCTT
>JACMLW010000144.1 GCA_014379385.1 Phycisphaerales bacterium | reverse complement strand
TGGCCCGGGGGAACGTCCCGAAGACGGCCACGGCCGTCATCGCCGCCCACAAGGCCGGGATCGCCGACCTGCCGTGGCGGACGGCCGCCGCCATCGACCTCGCCGGCCGCGACATCCTCGACGCCGTCCAGACCAGCGTGAACCCCAAAGTCATCGACTGCCCTAGCCAGAACGGGCCCCGCGCCACCATCGACGCCGTCGCCCAGGACGGAATCCAGCTCAAGGTCAAGGCCCGCGTCACCGTCCGTACCAACATCGGCCAGCTCGTCGGCGGCGCCACCGAAGAAACGGTCATCGCGCGCGTCGGCCAGGGCATCGTCTCGACCATCGGCTCCGCCGCCAGCCACAAGAAGGTTCTCGAGAACCCCGACGACATCACCAAAACCGTGATGGACCAGGGACTCGACGCCGGCACCGCTTTCGAGATCCTCTCGATCGATATCGCGGACATCGATGTTGGCGAGAACATCGGCGCCCAGCTCCAGCAAGCGCAGGCCGAGGCCGACAAGAAGCGCTTCCAGGCCGAGGCCGAGAAGCGCCGCGCCCTGGCCATGGCCCTCGAGCAGGAGAACAAGGCCAAGATCGAGGAGAACAAGGCCTACGTCGTCCTCGCCGAAGCCGAGGTGCCCAAGGCCATGGCCGAGGCATTCCGCTCCGGCAACCTCGGCATCATGGACTATTACAAAATGCGCAACGTCCAGGCCGACACCGCCATGCGATCAGCGATCGCCAGCGACTCGCAGGCCTCTCAGTCGTCTTTCACCACCCAGCAGCAGCGACAGCGCGGCGAGTAATCGCTCGCTTCGCACCGCCCTCCCTACCGGCACGTCCCGAAGAACGACCGCAGTCTCCCCATCCCCTCGATGATTTTCTCGTCCGCGCACGCGAAGCTCAGCCGGATGTGGTCACGACCGCACCCCCCAAAGTCTTCCCCCGGCACCACCGCCACCCGCGCTTCTTCCAGGATTGCCTCCGCCATTTCCTGCGCGCTCCGCGCGGCGCGCCCGCCCGCCGTCGTCCGTCCGAAGTACGCCGAAACATCGGGGAACACATAAAACGCCCCCGTCGGCCGCGGGCACACCAACTCAGGGATCTTCGACACCTCCCCGTAGATCAACTCCGCCCGCCGCTTGAACGCCAACCGCATCCGTTCCACATCATCCCCGCACCTCGTAAGCGCGACCCTGATCGCCGGGTACACGAACGAAGTGATGTTCGTCGTCATCTGTCCCTGCAGCTTCTCCGCCGCCCTCGCCAACTCCAGCCCCCACGCCCCGCTCCCCGCCAGATACCCCACGCGCCACCCCGTCATCGCGAACGCCTTGCTCAGCCCGTTGATCGTCACCGTCCGTTCCGCGATCTCGGGGATCGCCCCCATCGAGAAGTGGGGGGCTTCCCCGTACACGATCTTCTCGTAGATCTCGTCCGTCACCACGACCAGGTCCGGCGCCACTGTCCGCGCCGCGTCCGCCACCACCGCGCCGAGCGCCTTGAGCTCCCTGGGCGAGTACATCGTCCCGCACGGGTTACTCGGCGAGTTCATCACCAGCACGCGCGCCCGCGCCGTGATCGCGCCCCGCAACTGCTCCGGCGTCATCTTGAACCCCGATCGCGCCTCCGTCGGGATCTCCACCACGTTCGCCCCGCACATCCGCGCGATCGGGTCGTAGCTCACCCACGCCGGCACCGGCAGAAGCACCTCGGGCGCTGCCTCGCCCGCCGGCGGCCGGTCCAGCAGCGCCTGCAGAACCAGGTAGATCGCGTGCTTCCCGCCCGTTGTGATCACCACGTGCTCCGCCGTCACCCCCGAGATCGCATTCTCACGATCCAGCTTTTCCGCGATCACCTGCCGCGTCTCCGGGTCGCCGGCCGTAGGCATGTACTTCGTCTGCCCCGCCCGCAGCGCCCCGATGGCCGCCTCCTTCACAACCGCCGGTGTATCGAAGTCCGGCTCGCCAGCCGCGAACGGGATCACATCGATCCCCTGCCGCACCAGCGCCTTGGCCCGGTTCGTAACGGCAAGCGTGGACGAGGTCTTCAGCGACAGCACGCGGCGGGAAAGCTGCATCGTGCTACAGGCTACCACTCTCACGCCCCGCCGGTCGGGGTCACCGAACCATCACGCGGGCAAAACCTTCTACCCCCCGCACAAAAAAACCGGAAGGGCGCGCCAACCTCGCGGCCCGCCCTCCGGGTATCCCGCTCATCAACGAGTTATCTGGCGCCCAACCGGTCCGCGATCTCCTTCGCCATCCGCTGATGCTCGCGCAGCGTCGGAAGTGTCCGCTCCGCAAACGCGCGCACCTCGGCGTCAGACGCCCCGGCCGCCGCAGCCTCGAACTTCTCCACGGTCTTGTTGTGATTGTCCACCATCATCCGCAAGTACCCGCGGTCAAAGTCCGTCCCGTTCGACCGCGCCAGGTTCTGCGCCATCTCGCGATGGTGCGTATCCAGCGTTCCCGGCAGCGTCACGCCCTCCCCCCGCGCCACCGTTCGCAGGTCGTTGTTCGCGTTCGTGTGGTCGTTCACGAGCCGGCGCGCGAACCGGCGCACCTCCTCGCTCTGCGCCTGAGTCGTCGCCATTTCGCTCAGCCGAACCTCCGACATCCCGCCCTGCGCGACGTCCTGAATCCACGCGCTGTCGGACTTCTCCATCGCCCGTTCCGCGGTCCCCGACCGACGGTCATCGTCCCGGTCGTTGTGGCAGGCCCCCAGCAGACACGCGCACGCCGCAAGAATCACAGCCTTACCCGTCTTCATAGTCTGGCACTCCGTTAGGGGTTGTCGCCCGCCGACCCGCGATCGCCCAATCATCGTCCCCACCCAGCCAACCCTACCTGCCACCCCTGCTCGTCAGCATCCGGGCAATTGCCGATTCCCACTCCGTCCGATTCCCCCCCGTACTCGGCCCCGACACACCCGCCCCCATCCACCCTGCGCCTCCCTCGTTATTTGATCCCTCCCTGCCCGCGGCCTACACTCGCCGTCCCAAACAGACAACTCCTTATGGACCGCCGCCGCTATGCCCATTGCACCCGCTCGTAAGATTCAGATCGTCGGCGACTTCCGTCGCCACGGCTCTGATTCCGGCTCCCCCGAGGTTCAGATCGCGCTCCTCACCCAGCGCATCGCCGAACTCAACGAGCACCTGCAGTCCCACAAGAAAGACAACCATAACCGCCGCGGGCTGATCCTCATGGTCGGCAAGCGCAACCGGCTTCTCCGCTACCTCGCCCGCACGAATCGCGATGGCTACCTCGCCCTGATCGGCCGACTCGGCCTCCGCAAGTAAGTACTCTCAGGCCCGCGGGTTGCGAAACCCGCGGGCCTCTTTGTTTCAGTCGCCGCTCCGGCCGCCTCGGCAGGCAGTGGGCACGCGACAGCCGGCTGCGTTGAGGGTTGGCTCTTGACCGTATATTGGTCAGGAATCAATCCCCGCCTCGTGTCCCCTCTTCCATGAGTTGGGGGCGACGCTTGAGGCAAGCCCCTCTGTCCCGTGCCTTCTGCCTCGGGGGCGCCGGTCCAGGCTGTGTCCCGGACCTTGGCCACGACCCGCCGATCCCTCGGTAGCGGTCCCGGCCCCAACCGCACGCACCCCGTGCAGAGGCAAAACAACCCAGATGCCATACTTCCGCGTTGAACGAGAGATCGCCGGGCGAACCCTCATCCTCGAGACCGGCAAAGTCGCCAAGCTCAGTCACGGCGCCGTCATGGCGACGTATGGCGGCTCCACTGTCCTCGCCGCCGTCGTCCGCGCCGCCCCGCGCGAAGGCCTCGACTTCTTCCCCCTCACCATCGACTACCGCGAGAAGACCTCCGCCGCGGGCAAGTTCCCCGGTGGCTTCCGCAAGCGCGAGGGCGCCCCGAACGAGAAAGAAATCCTCACCATGCGGATGATCGATCGCCCGATCCGCCCTCTCTTCCCCGAGGGATTCATCGACGAGGTGCAGATCCAGTGCTTCGTCATGAGCCACGACGGTGAGAACGACACCGACGTGCTCGCCGGCACCGCCGCCTCCGCCGCCCTCGCCATCAGCAACGCGCCCTTCGAGGGCCCCACGGCCACCGTCCGCGTCGGCCGCATCCACACCGACGAC
>JACMLW010000143.1 GCA_014379385.1 Phycisphaerales bacterium | reverse complement strand
TGTCCGTCAGCGTCAGGATCGGCGCGACGGTGATGGAGTCCCCGGTGTGGACGCCCATGGGGTCGATGTTCTCGATGCCGCAGACGACGATGCAGTTGTCGTTCTTGTCGCGGATGACCTCGAGCTCGAACTCCTTCCAGCCCAGGAGCGACTTGTCGATGAGGACCTGGCCGATCATGGAGAGGCGCAGGCCGCGGGTGACGATCTCGTCGAACTCCTCGCGGTTGTAGGCGATGCCGCCGCCGGAGCCGCCGAGGGTGAAGGCGGGGCGGATGATGGCGGGGAGGCCGATGTGCTCGAGGAAAGCGCGGGCGTCGTCGAGGTTGGTGACGGTCTTGGCGGGGGCCATCTTGAGGCCGGCCTGCTCGCAGATCTCCTTGAAGGCCTGGCGGTCCTCGGCGCGATGGATCGCCTGGCGGTCGGCGCCGATCATTTCGATGCCGTTGGCCTCAAGCGTGCCGTCGTCCCAGAGCGCGCAGGCGGTGTTGAGGGCGGTCTGGCCGCCGAGGGTGGGGAGAACGGCGTGGATGGGGTCGCCGATTTCCTTCTGTTTCAGGATGATCTTGCGGACGGCCTCGGGTGTGATGGGCTCGATGTAGGTGCGGTCGCTGAACTCCGGGTCGGTCATGATCGTCGCCGGGTTGGAGTTCGCCAGGACGACGCGGAACCCTTCGGCGCGCAGCGTCTTGCAGGCCTGGGTGCCGGAGTAGTCGAACTCGCACCCCTGCCCGATGACGATCGGTCCGGAGCCCACGATCAGGATGGTCTTGATGTCGGTGCGTTTGGGCATGTGGGGTCTTGTGGGCAGGAGAGCGAGCGGAGCGCGGTGACGTACGGGCCGGGCACGTCGATGCGGCCGGGGCAAACTCCGTGACGATAGGGGAAGCGGTGGGGAATATCAGGGGCGGTGGAGAAATGGAATACGCGGGACGGCGCCGCGCCGTGGTTCGGGGAACCGATGCTTGCACCGCCGCGTATGTAAGTGTAGACTAACAAGCAGGCACCGCAGTTGGCGGAGACGGCGGGTCGGGAAGAGGGTCCGACAAGGGAGGCAACTTCACATGCTCAGGCTCAAAGCGATCGATCGCGTCTGCTACGGGGCGTGCATGGTCACGATCATCCTGGGGATCACCGTGTGCATCGCGCTGATCTGGGTGTCGAGCGAGCACGAGACCTTGTGGCGTGGGCTCGCGACCCTCGGCGTTATCTTTGCCGGCTCGGTGCTCACGATGAGCGTGAACCAGATGATTTCACGACGGTTGGCGCCAAGCGGGGCTTGAGCGAGCGCTGTCGCGGGGCCGATAGAGTCGAGACGGAAAGGCGAACCACCGACGATGTTCGTCTCGCAAGCTCATTCCTTCGCGCAGCAGGCCAGGCTGGCGATCACCCTTGCGTGGGTCGCCGGGTACACGAACATCATCGCGCTGCTGACGTGTGGGTGGGCGATCAGCCACGTGAGCGGCACCGTGTCGCAGTGGGGGCGTGATCTGGCCGAGGCGAACTGGCGGGTCGCGGGGTTCACGTCCTTCTTGCTGGTGACGTTCATTCTGGGTGCGATGCTGGCGGCGTTCTGCACCGAGACGGGGCGACGGCGCGGCTGGCAGTCGATCTATGTACTGCCGGTTGCGCTGCAGGCGGGGCTGCTGGCGGCGTTCGCGGTGGGGGTTGAGCTGCACGACGAGCGCCAGATCGAGTCGGGGGCGATGCTGTACGCGATGACGGGGCTGGCATCGATGGCGATGGGGCTGCAGAACGCGACGATCACGAGGATCTCGGGGGGCGTGGTGCGCACGACGCACATGACGGGCGTGTTCACCGACCTGGGTTTGGAGGGCGTGCAGTTTCTGTACTGGCTTCAGGACCGAAAGGTGGATAGCCCGCCGCTGCCGTCGCGGGCACTGATCCACAGTGTGCGGGTGCATCCGACGGCGCGCCGGCTGGCGCTGCTGGGGTCGATCGTGGGGTCGTTTGCTCTGGGCGCCGGGCTTGGGGCCGCGGCGTTCGACCAGTTGCCCAGGTGGGCCATGTTCCCGCCGGTGCTGTTCCTGCTGTGGATCATCTTCCAGGATGTGCGCACACCGATCTGCGAGATTGAGCCCTCCGACCTGGTGGGTGGGGAGCACGGGCTCAGGCTGCCCGAGGCGATCGCGGTGTACCACCTGAGGAAGGGCGCCGGCGGGCGCGGGAAGGTCCATCGCCTGCCCGACCTGCTGCGCTGGTGCGAGCGGCTTCCGGCGAGCAAGCGAGTGGTGATCCTTGATCTTAGCGAGGTGACGCTGCTGGATGCCAACGCCGCCCTTGAGCTGCGCGCCTTGATGAAGCAGTTTGATGCACAGAGACGGCGGCTGGTGATCTCGGGGATCAACGGCGAGCAGTACCACGCGATGCGGGCCGCGGGCGCGGGCGATGCGCTCGACCCGACCAACGTGTGCCCTGACCTGGAGCTGGCGATCGCACGCGGATGGCTGCTCGTGGAGGAGGCAGAGCGGCGGCACGACTTGCTTGGGGGTCGGGGGGCGGATGTCGCGCTGGACGAGTGGTGAGCGGGAAGTGATGAGCGGATGAATGTCCGAGAACCCGTGCAGGAACGGGAAGTAACCCAAACCCGGACGGGGCGCGGGGCGTAGCAGAGCGCGCAGTTGGCGGCGGGAGTGCGGCGGCGGAGGCGTCTGCCCCGACTACCCTTTCATAGGTGCGACACCGGGGCCGATCCGGCCGATGGACGTGTGAGCAAGGGCCGTGGTTTGAGGCCCAATAAACCGAGCGAGGAGCTAGACTTATGTGCGGAATCGTCGCCTACATCGGGACCAAGCAGGCCCAGAACCTTCTCGTTGAGGGCCTCAAGCGTCTCGAATACCGGGGCTACGACTCGGCCGGCATCGCCATTCTTGATGCGTCGGTCTCGGGCTCACGCTCGCCGCATATCAATATCACCCGCGCGGTCGGGCGCGTCTCAGCGCTCGAGGATCGCCTCGAACAGATCGGCGGCCTGCGCGGCACACTGGGCCTTGCCCACACGCGCTGGGCCACGCACGGCGGCGTGTGCGAGGCGAACGCCCACCCGCACAAGGACGACAAGTCGGGCATCTACCTCGTTCACAACGGGATCATCGAGAACTACTCGGCGCTCAAGATTTACCTCGAGGAGAAGGGGCACAAGTTCACCAGCGAGACCGACACCGAGGTGCTCTCGATGCTCATCGGCGAGCTGTACGAGGGCGACCTGGAGGCAGCGGTGCAGGGGGCGCTGCGCGAGGTGACGGGCGCGTATGCGATCGCGGTGATCTGCGACAAGGAGCCGGACACGCTGGTAGTGGCGCGCAAGGGCTCGCCGCTGATCGTGGGCGTGGGCGACAAGGAGTTCGTGGTGGCGTCGGACGCGTCGGCGATCGTGGCGCACACCACGCAGGCCGTGACGCTGGACGATTACAACGTGGTAAAGATCACCCGCGATGGGTTCCGCACCAGCGACATCCACAATGCGACGGTGAGCCACAAGGTGACGCAGCTCGAGCTCGACCTGGACGCGATCGAGCTGGGCGACTACTCGCACTACATGCTCAAGGAGATTAACGAGCAGCCGCGCAGCCTGCGGAACTGCTTTCGAGGGCGCATCGACCAGCGCGAGGGGAAGATCGTTCTGGGCGGGCTGACGACGTACGCGAAGGAGCTCGTGAAGGCGCGCCGGATTATTCTGACGGGGCAGGGGACGGCGCTGCACGCCGCGATGATCGGCGAGTACATCATCGAGGATCTTGCCAAGGTGCCGGCAGTGGCGGAGTACGCCAGCGAGTTCCGGTACCGGAACCCGATCATCGAGGACGGAACGATCGTGGTGGCGGTGAGCCAGTCGGGTGAGACGGCCGACACGCTCGCGGCCCTGTACGAGGCCCGCGATCGCGGGGCGCTCTCGCTGGGCGTGGTGAACGTCGTTGGGTCAACGATCTCGCGCGACACCGATGCCGGTGTGTACCTGCGGGTGGGTCCCGAGATCGGCGTGGCGTCCACCAAGGCGTTCACGGGCCAGGTCGCGGTGCTCACGATGATCGCGCTGTTCATGGCCCGGCGCCGCTTCATGTCGGCCGATCAGTGCGCCGACCTGCTGAAGGTGCTCGACACCATCCCCGAAAAAATCGAGAGGATCCTCGAGCAGGACGACGTGGTCCGCAAGGTGACCCAGAAGTACGTGGAGCGCGACAACTGGCTGTTCCTCGGGCGCGGGTACAACTACCCCACGGCCCTGGAGGGCGCCCTGAAGCTCAAGGAGATCTCGTACATCCACGCCGAGGGCATGCCCGCGGCGGAGATGAAGCACGGCCCGATCGCGCTCATCAACGAGGGGATGCCCGCCGTCTTTATCGCCAATCGCGGCCGGCAGTACGACAAGGTGATGTCGAACATCGCCGAGGTGCGCGCCCGCGGCGGGCACGTCATCGCCGTTGCCACCGAGGGCGATGAGCAGATCAAGAACCACTGCCAGGACGTGCTCTATGTGCCCGAGGTGCCCGAGTGCCTCAGCCCGATGCTGACGGTGATCCCGCTGCAGCTCATGGCGTACCACGCGGCGGTCATGCGCGGGCACGATGTGGACAAGCCGCGGAACCTGGCGAAGAGCGTGACGGTGGAGTGAGGTTTCTTGAGAACTGGATTGATCGGTGCCACGACCCACGGCTTTGCGTGGGTCGTGCCCAGTTCTCCGCGGCAGTAAGCTGCGTGCCCGATGAACGAGTCCTTTCCTCGAATCCGCAAGCTCTTCCGCTACGAAGATGCGCGACTTCGCTTTGAGACCTTCTCCCGTTACCAACGACTGCTTCTGCTGCGGAATGCGGCACTGATGAGCAAGTTCGTTGACGGCCTCGCGGCGACTAGAGCGTCACGACTTTGACCTGCTCGCTTATGTGATCATGCCGGATCATGTTCACCTTTTCGTATGGCCGGGGAACGGCGAGACGGGAGCCGCGAAACTCTCTCCTATTCTCTCGGACCTCAAGGGCTCGTTCGCCCGCTCCGTCATCCACCGGTGGAAGCAGTTGTGGGCACCCATCCTGTCTCGGCTCATAGCGCCCGATGGCTCATACCGATTCTGGCAGCACGGCGGCGCTACGACCGCAACATTCGCGGCGAGCGAGAGCTGTCCGACATCATCTGGTACATCCATCAGAACCCCGTGAAGCGAGCACTGGCCAAGACTGCCGTCGAGTACGCGTGGTCGTCAGCTGGCTACTCGCGGAATCCGAGGAATCTGCAAGGGCTGAGATGTGTGCTGGATTGCACCACCCGCGGACCGGGAGGTAGCGCAGCCGGTGACTCAGTGTCGCCGTTTCTGCCACTACCCACGCAGAGCCGTGGGTAGTGGCACCGACTGCTAAACGTCTCGACACCTACTTCTTCTTCATCACCGCGGCGTGGAACGGCCGTCCCTCTTGCTTGTACTTGCGCTCGAAGTTCGAGCCTACCAACTCGCCCTCGCCCGCCGAGGTAGGGCGCTCGAACGGCAGCAGTTCGTAGCGCGAGTCTGGCTTCCCCGTCCACCGCTCGAAGTGCCGCTGGTACCACGCCCACAGCTCGTCGTGATCGGTGACCAGTCGGAGTTCGCCCACCCCCGACGCGGCAGCGGGCTTCAGCACGCGGTGCGCCTCTTCAAGGAATGAATCCTGCATCACGCGGTTCTTGTGATGTCGCGTCTTCGGCCATGGGTCGGAAAAATACAGGTGGATCACGTCTACCGTGCCATCCGCCACCCGCCACCTGAGGAACTCCGTCGCGTCCGTCCGCAGCATCCGCACGTTCCTCAGCCCCGCGCGGCGCACGCGGTCGGCGCCGTAGACGAGGAACTCGCCCGCCCACTCGATCCCCAGGAAGTTCACCTCCGGCTCGATCGCGGCCTGCTGCACCAGGAACGTGCCCTTGCCGCTGCCAATCTCGATGTGCAGCGGCAGGGCGCGGCGATCTTCGCCTCCGACGTTGACGAACCACTGGGAGAGGTCCACCCGCCCCGCCGTGGGGTTGCCGATCGCCTCATCGGGCAATGGCGGCAAGTCCGTCTCGGTGACGGAGATCGGTGATGGGTCCAGTTCCTTGCCGCGTGCGAGCCCGAACGACATGGCCGAGTTTAGCGCCCGGGCACGAAACAGCCCCGGCGCGGGCCCGGGGCTGCTCAGTCAATCGGCATCGTGCGCAGGTCGCACGGCGTTACTTGACGCCGAGCAGTTCGATCTCGAAGACGAGATCGGCCTTGGGCGGGATCACCGGGGGCGAGCCGCGGTCGCCGTACCCCATCTGGTAGGGGATGGTGAGCTTGCGCTTCCCGCCGACTTTCATGCCGGGGATACCCTCCTGCCAACCCTTGATGAGGTCGGCGAGCCTGAACTCGATGGGCTTCCCGCCGACGCTCGAGTCAAACTCCTTGCCGTTGCTGGCGAGCGTGCCGCGGTAATGCACCTTGACGGTTTGCTTCGGGCTGGTGCATTCAGCGCCGGTGCCAACAACGATCTCTTCAACCTGTACGCTTGACAAGGTGTCACCTTTGCGGATGTGGACGGCGCGGTGGCGCCGTGATGGGTATGAGTTATTCGCCGACGGTTCCTTCACCCGAGACTCACCTCACGTTGAGCAGTTCGATCTCAAACACGAGATCGGCGTTCGGCGGGATGGTGGGCGGCCTTCCGGCGCTGCCATACCCCATCGCGGCCGGGATTACGAGCTTGCGCTTGCCCCCGACCTTCATACCGGGGATGCCCTCCTGCCATCCCTTGACGAGGTCCGTCACTTTGTACTCAACCGGCTGGCCGCCGAAGCTCGATTGGAACTCCTTGCCGTTGCTCTTGAGGCTGCCCCGGTAGTGGAAACGGATGGTCTGATTGATGCTTGTGCATGGAGCGCCGGTGCCGATCACGAGTTCTTCCACCTGCACGCCGCTGGGAAGGGTTCGAACGTCGCCGGCCTTGGCGGGGGCGACACCATCGGCCTGCTGCTCGCTCTCTCCAGCGCCGGGCTTCGGCGCGCCGCCGGCCGTCGGCTCGGCCGGGGGGGCCGCCTCCGGCTTCACGCACACCTCGATCCGCGAGGCATCGGAGAAGTACTTGTTGAAGACTTCCTTCACCTGGACCGCGGTGATCGCCTGATAGGCCGCGGGCGCTCCGAGCGCATCATCCAGTTTCGATTCGCGATAGGCCATGGTGGAGAGGCGGCTGGTCCAGAAGCGCGGGTCGCGCATCTGCTCGTCCAGAGCGTTGGCTACCTGCACCTTGGCGACGGTCATCTCTTCGTCGGTCGGTCCGCCCTGGGCGAAGGCCCTGTACATCTCAACGATCCGGGCGCCGAGGGTGTCGGCCTTCTCGGGAGCCGTGGTTGACGCGGCGAGGAAGAGCCCGAAGCCCGGGAGCGCCCGGCCCGGCTGGGGCTGAGCGCCGATCGAGTACACCAGGCTTTCCCTCTCGCGCAGCTCAAGGTTCATCCGGACGCTGAGCACCCGCCCGGCCATGTCGAGCGCCCGCGTATCGGCGATGTTGTCGGCGTCGGATCCGAAGAACCCCGACAACAGCACGGCGACCGGCGTCTCGGTTGTGAGCTTGGTGGTCGCCAACACCGGACCATCGGGACGCTTCACCGTACGCAGTTCGTCGAGCGTGGCCGCGGTCATCCGCTCGCGCTTGGGCAGCGAGCCCAGATAGGTCGTCGCCAGGTCTATCGCGCGCTCGCGCGGCAGGTCGCCGACGATCGACACCTCGATCGGCGCGGTCCGCACGACGTTGGTCAGCCACGCCTGCGCCTGCCCGAGCGTCATCCGGTCAACGTGCTCTTGCGTGATCGGCTGGCCGCGAATGTCGCTCGGGAAGAGCGCCCGCGCCATCGCATCAGAGAACGCGGCCTGCGGATCTTTCTCACGCTGCTCGATCGCCTGCTTCCAGCGATCCTTCCATTGATCGAGCGCCGCGGCCTCGATCTTCGGGTCCGTCAGCAGCAGGTGGGCGAGCTGCATACCCAGCTCGAGGTCCGCGGGCGAGCCGCCGACGGAGACCGTCACGGTGTCCATGCCGGCGCCGCCGCCCACGCTGATGTTCTTCCCCGTCAGGAAGTCCTTGATGCTGTTCGATGAGAGTGCGCTGGTCGCGGGGCGGCCGAACGCGAGGGTCGCGGCGTCGGCCACGCCGCGGTTGCCGGCGCTCTCTTGAAGCTGCCCGCCGGCGAGCGTGATGACGACGCTCGCCTCGTCCTTGCGGTAGTCCATAAAGCGATGATGCACGGTCACGCCGTTCTCGAGCGTCGCCGTGAGTACCTGCGACGCCTCGTGCTCGGATTGGTCCACGACCTTGCCGGGTGCGGGCTTGCTCGGCATCAGCTCGGTGATGCGGGCTATCTCGGCCGCCTTCTCGGGTTTGGCCGACAGGGCGTCGCGCCCGAGCGCGACCAGCTCCGTCTCGGTCGGCACCTTGTGCGATCCTGTGCTCGGCAACTCGGCGATGAACGTGACGTTGGACGGGTCGAAGAGTTCCGCGAAGCGTGCGGAGGCTTCACCGGCCGAAATGGTGGGGAGCACGAGGTTGAGGGCATCAAGCTCTTGCTGCGCGCCCATCAGCGGCTCGCCCTGCGCAATGCCCGAGTTCATCCGGCGGAGCATGACGGCCGCGGGAAGCGTGGACTCCTGCTGCACGAACCGCTGGGCGCCCGCGAGCAGGTCGGCCTTGGCGTCGTCGATCTCGCGTTGGCTGAGCCCGTGCAGGCGGGCCCGCTGGAGCTCGAGCGCCATCTGCTTGAAGAACTCCTCCCATTTCTCGGGCTGACCCTCGGCGCCCACCTGGATGAGCCGGCCGGCGCGGAAGAGGTCGGCGACGAACGCCGCGGAGCCCAGGAACTTCGCCTCGCCGCCGGAGACCATCTTCTCCATGCGGCGGCTGTAGGCGTTGGTGGCGAGGTTCTCGACGAGGCGTTCCCGCAGCTGCGCGTAGGTCGTGGGTGGTGGGGATACCTTGGCGACGCGCGCGATCGAGACCTGCGCGCTGGTCAGCTCCGGGTCGGTCGCGACGATCGCGCGAGTCTCGGTGTACGGCGTCACCTTCGGATCCTGGTCGGCCGCGAAGTCGGCCTTCGCGATCGCACCGAAGGCGCCCGTGATCTGCTCGGCCACCTGCGCCGGCTCGGTGTCTGCAACAACGAGCACCGTCGTGTTCGAGGGCGTGTAGAACTTCGAGTAGTAGTCCTTGAAATCCGCCTGGCTCAGCGCGGCGAGCGTCTCTTCGGTCCCGATGGGCAGTCGGGCGCCGACGAGCGAGCCCGGCATCAGACGCTCCAGGATGTATTCCTGCACGCGCTGCTGGGCGCCGAGGCGCGAGCGCTTTTCTTCCAGGATCACCTGGCGCTCCCGGTCGATCTCCTCGGGGAGCAGCAGGAGCCGTCCCGCCACATCCGAGAAGAACGAGAGCGCCTTGCCCATTGTTTCGGGGGTGTTATCCGGGAGCTCGAGGATGTAGGTCGTCTGATCAAACGACGTGAACGCGTTCTGGTGCTGGCCGAAGGTCAGGCCCAGTGACTCGAAGAACGGGACGACCTTGCCGGGCGGGAAGTTCTCGGATCCATTGAACGCCAGGTGTTCGAGGTAGTGGGCGGCGCCGCGCTGCTTCTCCGTCTCGTTGAGCGAGCCGGTGGAGACGTGCATGTAGACCGCCGCACGCCCGGGTGGCGTCGCGTGCTTCAAGATCACGTAGCGCAGCCCGTTCTCGAGCTGGCCGGTCACCAGGCGCGGGTCGGTGGGCAGCGGGTCGGATAGCTTGGCCGCGCCGACCGGCTGCGCGGGAGGTTGGGATGCCGGCTTTGCGGGCTGTGCGGTGGCGCCGGGCTGCGCGTGGAGTGCGAGAGGCAGGCCGGCAACGGCCGTCAGAACAAGGGCAAGGGGACGGTGCATCGTGTGGGTCGCTCCAGATGGGCGAGGATCGTGTTGATCTCGCTCGGGTTGGTGCTGAGAAAATGCCAAGTGTCTTGAGAGGCGCGGCGGGCCGAGACCCCGGCGGTCGTTCGCCTCCCCCCCGTCCCTAGCGCGGGGCGGGGGAGAAATCGGGACGCTTTGTGGGGAGAGCAAGTGTACCGGCGCGCCGCCCTTGGGTTGGGGCGTGGGATGGGGCGCCTGGGGGGTGGGCCGTGCGGATTCGACGACCCCGCCGCACCCGGGTGTCGAGCCAAGGAAAAGAGCCGCGGATCGCTCCGCGGCCCTCTTCAACATATGAGATCAGAACACACGGCCGAGCTGGCGCCGGACGTTTGGAGCTGCTTACGGGCATGGACCCGTGAGGGCAGCGAACCAGGCGGTCAGGAAGCTGGTGATATCGGCCGAGGTAGTGGCGCCGGAGTTATTAAAATCGGCGACCGTGGTGCCGCCCACGAGGTCGGCAAACCAGGCGGTGAGGAACGAGGTGATGTCGGCCGAAGTGACCGTGCCCGAGTTGTCAAAGTCGGCCGCGCAGTCCGGTTCCTCGGGGCGCTCAACCCGGATGTCATCGAGATACCAGTTGTCGTCGCCTTGGTTTACCTGGGGGCGGAAGCGCACGCGGAACTGGTCGTGCAGCGCGGCGCCCGTCAGTTCGTGCATCGACTGCTCGAAGCTGCTGTTGACGCCATTGGACGTGATCAGATTGACCTCCTGCCACGCGCCATCCTGATTGAAGATCTCGACCCTCAGGGTCTCGCCCGCCTCGACACCGATGTGCTGCGTCCAGTAGCTCAGCGTCGCCGGCGTGGCGCCGGAAAGGTCCAGCGCGTGGGTCTTGATCTCGTCGCCGCCCAAGCTCGTCGAATCAAGCTCGACCGAGTTGGGGGCGCTCGGCTCGCCGATCCCCAGCGTGTTGATGACGCCCTGGAACCACGACCAGCGGGTCACGTCCGCCGTGGTCGTGGGGAACTCCTCGACAAACGGGAGTGGCAGCGGCGTCTCGATCGTCTCACCGACGTAGACGTCGTCAATGTACCAGTTGTCATTGAACTCGTTGACGTTCGTGCGGAAGCGCACGCGAAACTCGTCATGGAGCATCGTGCTTGTGAGCGGATGCACGAACTCAACATAGTTGTCCTGGTCAATGCCGTCCGAGACGACGCGGTTGATCTCGGTCCAGCGAGTGTTGTTCACCCACACGTCAACGATCAGTTCCTCGGCGGCCTCTACGCCGCGGTGCTGCACGAAGTACCGCAGCTCCATCGGCGCCCCGGAGCCACCGAGGCGGATGAAGTTGGTGCGGAGGTCGTCGTCGGTGTCGGCCGCCGCGCTCGAGGCGTTGAGCAGCATGGAGTGCGCCGCCGAGGGCTCGTTCACCCCGTTGAGGCTGATGGCCCCGCCGTCGTTGTACGACCAGTTGCTCGTGCTCAGCGCGGCGGTGGGGAACGGCTCGACAAAGGGCGGGCTGACAGGATCGGCCAGGTCGGAGAGGCATGTGCGTGAGTTGCGGTGCGACTCGATCTGGTTCTGCTCGCCCTGGCTGAACTGCGAGCACCCGCCGGCGCACCCGTTGAGCGTGGAGCACATGATCGCGCACGCCGGGTCGCCGTTGCAGTGCTGCGCGTTCCAGTTGTGCCCCATCTCGTGCGCCGTCAGGCACGCCCGCGTCACCGAGTTCGTGCTGAACCGCGACTGGCTCAGCCCGAACGCCTGCCCGATATTGCAGATCACCCCCAGGCTCGCGATCCCGATCACCCCGCCGTCAAGGTTGCGCCCCGTGAAAAGGTGCGCCACGTCACGGCGGATGGCCCCGTGGTTTGTGCCCCAGTGCGAGTCAAACTGGCCGAGCAGGGCGCCCGGGTTCGTCGTCGAGTATGGGTCCTCGGCGTCCGACGTCCGCACCACGATCGTCGTCACCTCGAACGTGATCGCTACATCGTCCTCGTAGATCGCTTCGACATTGTTCAGTACATTCTCAATGTCAACCAACGTGTTCAGGATGGAGCTGCCGTTGAGCTGGTAGAACAGGAAGTCCGCATCGCACGCCACGTCGCAGATCTTCAGCCCCGTCCCGCGAAGGCCGCTGGGCTCATCGCCCTCTTGCGGCCCGTCCGAGTGGTCCTCCTCTAGCCCCGTCAGCCCGCAGATGCCATCGTGTACCCGCATGTCCGCCGCGGCGTACACCACGTGCTCGGCGGGGTCGGCCCCGGGGAGAGCCTCGCACACCGGCTGGATGCCCCACATCACATGGCCCTCGCGCACGATCACGACCTGCGCCGCTCCGTTAACGATGGTCGCCCGTACCTTCGTGCCCTCTTCGCCCTCGATCCGGCCGCGGTATGTCGCGGGCGAGGGCGCTTCCACCTCTGTCTCGACGCCATCGGCGCCGATCGTCACCAACTTGAAATCATCCCCGCGCAGTGAGTGCGCCCCGAGCACCAGCACCACCGGCTCGTCGCCCAACGAGACGCTGATCCGCGTCATTCCCGCCGCGTCGATCACCGGTTCCAGCCGCTGCACGCTGTACGCTTCGATCCCGAGTTTCTCCCTGATCACCGGGTCGAGCGGCTGTTCCTTCGGGGCAAGGGCCGTGGGGCCAGCCACCTTCGAAGGCAACGGGGTCTGCGCTCGCGGCGCGGCCACCTGGGCAAACGAGACGCTACTCGCGGCGGCAACCAGGAGGGCAGTGACAGTACGAGCCAGCCGTGCGTGGATCATCTTTCCAGCTCCTTTCCAAACACTCATCAAACCAAAGCGTTCCGCCGGTGCGATGCCGATCTCCGGCAGACACCCGTCCCAGCGTCCGGTAAGCCCGATCTTCGCATCAGGCTCGTGCAGCAAACACCAGCCGCAGCAAGGGCCGGTGACCATCTCGCCTCCCCCGCCATGGGGTGGGCCTCAATCGTTCCACATATTCGCCGAACGTGCCACCCGCCTCGCCCACGGCACCTCCACCGAGGTGAAAAACGCAGGATGCAAGCAAGGTATCGGCCGGACCCGGAACCAGGCGAATACCCGGTACATGGAAAGTGGAGATCGCTCTCCGCTCGTTCAATACGCGGCGAACCAGCCGTGGATTCGCGAGCGTCCATCATAATGGTTGGTCGGCCTCAAACAAGCGCGTCCCGGCCCCATTACGGGAATCTGCTGCTGGCCGGAAATGACCGACCGATAACCTTCGGGCGCGCAACCCCGGTCAACCCGGCACCTTCGCGAGCGCCACCAGCCTGCTGCGGTCCGAGACCCGCACCCCACCCGGTCGCTCGAGCGTGATCGCAAAGATCGCGGGCGTCGTTCCTCGCAGGTTCGCATCGATTGGAACCGTCACAGCCCCTGCCTGATTGGTGTCGAACACGCCGCCGTCCACCGGGTGCGACTCCAGCCCCGCCTCGGTGAAGACCCACAGTTGATACTGGTTCTTCGCCGGATCATTGGGAGCCAGCCCGGCCAGCTTGATGGAGCCCGTCCCGGTTGCCGTATCCCACACCACCTCGCCCGCTACATTCTGGCCCGCCGGGTCGTTCGTCGGGGAAGGCGACCAGGGCATCTTGACCGCGGTCGGCTTCGCACCGAGTATCTGGTGAGCCCGCGTTGGGTCTGCCATGACAACACCGCCGGTTCCACCCGGCTGGACCGGATGGCTCAGCCATGAACTGATCGCGAGCGTCAGGCACGCCGCCGCGGCCATCCAGCCGGCGACGCCCCACGCTCGGATCCGCCCCGCTCGAGCAGCGACATTCTCCTCGTCCCGCACCGCCGCGCCCGTTGACCTTGCGGAGCTCTCGGGAGACCGCGTTACTCCGCGCAACTGGTCACGCCCCGCGAGTTCGATCTTCGTGAACACCTCGGCGGGCATTGATTCCAGCGAGCCCGCGCTCAGGGCCAGGTGCGCCGCCGCCGCGGCCAGCTCGAACGAGTCTGCATCGGCAACCGGGTGATCGCGCAGCAGAGCGTCCAGTTCGCGGCTTTCATCGGCCGTGATCCCGGCCATCGCGCGGTCCGCGAGCAACTCGTGCAGTCGCCATTTGGGATTGTTGCGAGCTTGTTCGCTCATGCTGGATACCTGGCAGTCGTGGAGGTTTCTCCGTAGAGCGTTTCACGCACCGTCATCAGCCCGCGCCGCGCGTGCGTCTTGACAGTGCCGAGCGGGAGGCCCGTCGCCTCGGCGATACGCTCGTGCGAGAGCCCCTGCTGCAGCGACAGGCGCAGAACACGCTGCTGCTCCGGGCGCAGCTGCGCGATCGCGCCCAGCGCCCGCCGCACATCCTCGGCCCGTTCGAGCATCTCGCTCGGCGAGTGGCTCGAACCGCTGCCATCCATCGATTCGCTCACCGGGGTCGCAGCCGGCTCGCGTCCCAGCTTCCGCCGCCGATCGATGATCCGGCGTCGCGCGATCATGGCCACGAATGTCACTTCCGACGCCACCCCCGGATCGAACCGGCCCGCGCTCTTCCACAGATCAATGAAGATCTCCTGAGCCGCATCCTCGGCCTCCGCCCGCGCCAGCGCCCGGCTGGCGAGCGTCCACACCAGCCCGCCGTAGGCGTCAAGCACGGCGCGCACCGCCCCCTCGTCTCCCCGGGCCACGCGTTGGAGCAGCGATTCGGACAAGGGGTCAGGGCACTCCTGTTCGGACCGCAGTCTACCAGCGGCGGCGAGGGCGTGACGGGCACGCGGCACGTTGTCTACGGCTCCAAGCAAACCAAACAAAGCGGTGTGCGGCGTTGCCAGAATACTCGGGCGAAGAACGAATCCCACATCCATGGTGGGATCTGCGTGCCCTCTCACACCGGCCCATGCTCACTTGGGCATCAGAACCGTGTCCACCGCGTGGATCACCCCGTTGCTGGTCTCCACGTCGGCCATCACCACCGTCGCCCCGTCGATCATGACCGAGCCGTTCTTCGCCATGACCTTCACCGACTCCCCCTGCACTGTCTTGCCGCTGGACATCTTCGCGACCTGGTCGGCGTACACCCGCCCGGCCACGACGTGGTACGTCAAGAGGTTCACCAGCTTGTCCTTGTTCTCCGGCTTCATCAGGTTCTCAACAGTTCCGGGCGGCAGTTTCTCGAACGCCGCGTCCGTCGGCGCGAACACCGTGAACGGTCCCGCGCCCTTGAGGTCATCGTCCCAGCCCGCCGCCTTGAGCGCCGCGACCAGCGTGTTGAAGCTCCCCGCCTTCATCGCCGTTTGCACGATGTCCTGATCGGCCGGCATCAGCACGGTGTCGATCGCGTGGACCACGCCGTTGCTGCACTCAACATCAGCCATGACAACCGTGGCGTTGTCGATCATCACCTTGCCGCCCTTGCTCGTCACGTCGATCCGTTGGCCGCTGAGCGTCGTCCACGATGGCATCGTGACAACATCCTTCGCCATCGCCTCGCCCGCCACCACATGCTGCTTGAGGATGCTCTCGAGCATCGCCTTGTTCTCGGGCTTCAGAAGAGTCTCAACCGTTCCCTTGGGCAGCTTGGCGAACGCCTCGTCGGTAGGCGCAAAGACCGTGAACGGGCCCTTCCCCATCAGGTCGTCATCGAGCCCCGCGGCCTTGAGGGCCGCCGCGAGCGTCTTGAACTTCCCGGCTTTCACCGCGGTCGTCACGATGTCGTCGGCCGATGCGGCCCCGCCGCCCGACGCTGCCGCGGAGCACGAGCCCTCCGGCCCGTTCGCGCTCAGAACTCCGACCACGGACCTGGCGCAGATCAAACAGATAGCCCCCGCAATCACAGTGCGTGTCATCAAAACCTCCAAGAAATGTATGTGCTGTGCCCGCCGCAACACTCGCGGCGATCGGCCCGGCCACACGAGCACGGGCCTGTCAACATTGCTGGATTCGCCGACCGCAAACTTGTGGATTCAAGAAAACAAACTATCCGGGCTTGCAGAACCCCGTTCCGTCAGGTTCTCATTATCACGCGATTACGGACAACCCCCACCCTTCCCCGCCGCGCCCAGCACATTCAAGCCCACCTTCCGCTCGATGTCATCGACCGGCTTGGCCACCAGGTCGTACCCATCGCTCCCAACGATCACGCACGGGACCAGCTCGCCGGCGCTCAGCGGCTTGCTCGACTGCACGTACGTCACCGCATCAACCTGCGGCGCCTGGAAGTACGTCCGCCCCTGGTACAGCTTGCCGCCGCGCCCGACGCCCGCCGTCTCGCGCCCCGTGCTCTGCATCCCCTGGTCGATGAGCACATCGAGCCGCACGCCCGTCCCCGTCGGGCTCTTCTCATCGAACTGCTCGGCGAGAAACGCCCCCTGCTCGAACGCCAGTTCCTGCTGCAGAGCCATCACCTCGTCGCGCCGGCGCTTCTTCACGTCGGCCGGGACCGCCAGCGACGAGTCATGCTCCATCGTCCCCGCGACCGTCCCCTCCTCGTGCGAGTACTCGAACACGCCCACCGCATCAAACCCGACGTCCTCGATGAACTCGAGCAACTGCTGGTGATCCGCTTCCGTCTCGCCGGGGAACCCCGAAATGAACGTCGTACGGATCGCCATCCCCGGCACCCGCTCGCGCAGCTTGTGCATCAGCTCGCGTTGGTGCCCGCTCGTCACGTTCCGCCGCATTAACTTCAGGATGCGGTCCGACGCGTGCTGTAGCGGGATATCGATGTACGGCAGCACCCGGCCGCGCCGTTTCTCATTGAGGATCGAAAGCTCAGCCAGCGCCCCGATCATCTCGTCGCTGAAGTTGCTCGGGTACGCGTACATCAGGCGCACCCACCCATCGCGCACGCCCGCCTCATCGAACGCCGTGTTCACCGCCCGAAGCATCCCCGGCAATCCAACCCCGGCGCGCATCCCCTGTCCAATGTCGTCGCCATAACTCGTCGTGTCCTGCCCGATCAGCGAGAGCTCGAACGCGCCGTCGCGGATCAGCTCCATCGCCTCCGCCTTGATCGCATCCAGCGGCTTGGAGCGCATCTTCCCCCGGATCGACGGGATTGTGCAGAACGCGCAGTTCTGGTTGCACCCCTCGCTCACACGCAGGTACGCGTAATGCCGCGGCGTCAACCTCAGCCGCGCCGAGTCGTCCTCGAAGTACCCGATCCCCTTCCCGTCCTTCCCGTTCACCGTCAGACCGGTCGTTTCGCGACCGCGCAGCTTCGCGGCCTGCAGGGCGTTCGCCGCCACCCAGTACCGCGGCTTGTCGTCTGCATCGCCGTCCACCAGCTCCGCCCGCTCGCGCCTGGCACCCCGCACCGCCTCCACAATGTGGTCGCGATCGAACACGCCGATCAGCGCATCAATCCCCGGCGCCCACTCGAGCATCTTCGCCCGGTGCCGCTGCACCAAACACCCCGCCACTACGACCCGCTTGATCTTCCCCGCCTCTTTCTGTGCGATCGCTTCCTTGATCACGCCCAGCGACTCGTCTTTGGACGCCTCAAGAAATCCACACGTGTTGATCACGATCGCGTCGGCCGGGTCTTCCCCGCTCTCCGGGTCGTGCGAGACGATCGCCAGCCCATCCTGGGCCAGCAGGCCGAGCATTTTTTCGGAATCCACCAGGTTCTTGGGGCAACCCAGCGACACGAAGGAGACCGTCTGCACCTCGTCCGAGTCGCCGACCGTGGGCTCAGGCACTGCGATTGATGAGTTTCGGGTCAAGAGGCAACTATAGGTTCCATTCCGCAATCAAAGTTCGCGCTTCGGTCCTGAAAAACGCACCGGCCCGGCGCGAACAGGTCGCACCGGGCCAGGGCGAACATTCGACGGGCGACTCCGCGGCCTTGAGCCGACATCGCGGACCGACACCCGCGTTCCCCGGGTTCCGTCGGACCTCTCGGTCCGCCACGGCCCACCCAAGGCTCCCACCCGCCCCCTTGTGAATGCGATCCGCCCCCTTCACGGGGCCGCGGATCGCAGGGGTCATCGCGTGCGGAGCGCCGCAAGATTGCGCCACGCTCGCACGCTTTCAACCAGCCCGCGGCATCCGCCGGGCGCCAGGGGCGCCCGCCACGGCCATGTCGGGGCTGGGGCACGGGCCCATCACGCGGCGAGTTCCCCCGACACCGGGCCGAAACCCAGTTCGCGGACCATCTCGCGGCTCATCCCATCGATCGCGTAGTGCCTCATGAGGCTCTCGCCCAGCGTTTCAGGTTCGGCGAGCACAAAGAAGCAAGTTGCCGGCACATGCCGGGTGCAGAAGTTCAACGCCCGCACCAGGTGGTGGCGCGTCGTGCAGATCATCAGCTCGGACCCGTCGTACCGCATCGGCATCACGCGGAACTGCCACGCTTGCCGGCGCGAGATCAACGCGAGCGCCGCCGGATCAATGATCTCAAGTGTCGGGTCAACCCATTTGGTCGTGGAGGCGTACTGCTCGGCCCACGCCGACTCAATCGCCTTCTGACTCACCCCGAACATCGCCTCGGCCAGTTCGCCAAAGGGACGCCCGGAGATTTCCTGTTCCTGCAGAATGAACACCCGTTGCTGGTCCGACAGGACTCCCATGTGAACCAGCAAGTGACCGATCGGGAGCGACATGGCGTGCCTCCATGTAGTCCCCTCCCCCGTGCCAAGCCGCATTTCCCCGCGGCCCGGCGTTCGCTTGGCCCATCCAAGACCAGGCGAACAGCCATTACCTTCCAATTCGCGCTTCCCCGGTGCCACCCGCGGATCGTCAATCGCCGCCCGCGGCTTCCCACCTGTGCCGCCTGGGCCGTCCGCGACGACTTTGTGTTCCCTAGAGCCCAATCGGTCCGAGAAAAACAAAGGTGACCTCGGAGACCCTGCGCCGTATTCGGGGCGTATCAGTGTTGCCGAGGGTTGTTTCGGGGGGCGATCGGGGGCATACTGGATGGGCTGAACCCGCGTCCCGAGTTTTTCGGCTGCGACTTGGTCCGCGGGCGGTGTGCGACTGACGGACGGGCGAGACAAACGAAGGCGGGGTTGGTCGAGCGGCGAGGGTCCGACCATGTATGAGCTGATCGTCACATCCACGTCCGGAGAGGTGCTGCGGAAGTTCGATCTCGCCCGTCTGGCCAAGACCGGCCGCGCCATCCGCGTCGGCCGCGCCGACGATTGCGACATCCGGATCAAGAACAACGCCGTCTCGCGTCACCACTGCGAGATCCTCCCCCCCGCCGTTGGCGACGAAGAGGAAGACTGGCTGATCCGCGACACCGGTTCCACCGGTGGCGTCGTGGTCGGCGGCCGCAAGATCGACGAACTTGAGATCGAGTCAGGCCTTGAAGTCGTTGTCGGCCCCGCGATCCTGCGTTTCCAGAGCCAGTCCGCGAAGATCGCGGCCGAACTCGCGAAGGAACTGGGCAGCGAGGAATAAGCCCCTCAACCGCGCGACTTTGCTATCTTTTGAGCCCTGTTCCGAGGTACGCTGCTTCCAACAAGGAGCCGTGTATGTCTACGCCCGCCCGCCGCTCGTTCTTCCGCTGCTCGATCGTCGCCCTCACGCTGATGCTCGCCGGCGCCGCTTCCTTGGCCCAGCCCGTGGCCGCGCCCGCCCAGCCGGTCACCGACGCGGCAGTCGCAACTCCGAAGGACCAGCCGGGGGAAGGCCAGCGAGCCAAGGCGAACAAGCGCCCCAGCATCTACGACGAAACCGCTGATGCCAAGCAGCAGATCGCCGAGGCCGTCGCCAAGGCCGCCAAGAACAACCGGCGCGTCCTTGTGCAGTGGGGGGGTAACTGGTGCGGATGGTGCATCCTGCTGCACGACAAGATGGCAAGTGACTCGACTTTGAAAAAGGAACTGCTCTACGAGTACGACGTGGTGCTCGTGGACATCGGTAACTGGGACAAGCACATGGACCTCGCCCAGTCCTACGGCGCTGACCTCAAGGGCAACGGTGTTCCGTACCTCACCGTGCTCGGGGCCGACGGCAAGGCAATCGCGAACCAGGAGACCGGTTCGCTCGAGGCCAAGCAGACCGATGGCCAGAACGGACACGACGCCGCAAAGGTTCTTTCGTTCCTCAAGAAGCACGAGGCCGCGCCCCACAGCGCCGAAGAATCTCTCAGCCAGTCGCTCGCGAAAGCGAAGTCTGAGAACAAGATGGTCTTCCTTCACTTCGGCGCGCCCTGGTGCGGGTGGTGCCATCCTCTTGAGAACTGGATGGCCAAGCCCGAAGTCGCGGACATTCTCGGCAAGGACTTCATCGACCTGAAGATCGATACCGATCGTGACACCGGCGGCAAGGACGCCCTCAAGAAGTATGCCAAGACCGATGGTGGCATTCCCTGGTTCGTCTTCCTCTCCGCCGACGGCGCGCCGATCGTCACGAGCGACGGGCCGAAGGGCAATGTGGGCTTCCCCGCCGCGCCCGAGGAGATCGAGCACTTCGTGTCGATGCTCACGAACGCCAAGAAATCGATGACGGCCGAAGATGTTCAGACGCTGAAGACCAGCCTGGAGATGGGAAAGAAGTAAGCCAACGCAAGCGGCTACCGAGTTTCCTCGAGCTCGCTTAGTGCATCGCGAGCGCCGTGAAGCACTCGTACGATCTGGAGCGGTCGTGTTCTCGGCCTGTAGACAATCAGGTGACTTTGCACGCGATAGAAACGAACCTGCGCTCTAGTCAGATCCGTCCGCGAATGCCCAACTCCTGGAAACCGGGCAAGCATTCGGCAAGCCTCATCGAACTCGACGAGGAATCGATCGGCCGCGATCAGGCTCCGTTCGAGGAGGTATTGGTTGTGCTCCCGAAGATCGGCTTCAGCCGCGGGCGTGAGCTCGTATGGCTGCCTCATCCCGTGGCTCGTCTCGCCGCTTTCTTGGACGAACGGTTCCCCTGTCTCAAGCTCGCGATGAAGGCGGGTCCGTCAGAAAGCTGCCCACGCTTCGCCTGCGAGAGCCCGATTTCAATCTTCTTCCGGAGCGAATCGAGATGCGCCTCGCGTTCCTCCTCAGCCTCGCCGAGCAACCGGATCGCCGCGCGCACCACCTCGCTCGATGATTGATACCTGCCTGACTCCACGAGCGACTCGACGAACGCCCCCAACTGTGGCGTGATCGACGCATTCAGTGTGATGCGTTTGGCCATGAATCAATGGTAGCACAATGTGCCACAATGTGCCACACGCAGGTTTCCCGGCGTGTCGGCGCTGTGCCCGCCGCCCGGCCGCGCCCTACGGCACGATCCGCACCACGCTCACGCCCTCTTCGAGCAGCTCCCACACCTGCGAGATGTCGTCCGCTCCCATCCGCACGCACCCCATCGACATTTCCTTTCCGATCGACTCGGGCTGGATCGTCCCGTGCAGCCCGTACCCAGCAAACATCTTGCTCGTCTCGTCGAGGCCCTCCAGACCCAGCCAGTGCTCCCCGATCGGATTCTTCGGATTCTCACCGCTGAACTTCTCGCCTGTCCGCGGGTTCACCCAGTGCGGGTTGAGCAGCTTGCTCTTTGGCTTCACCATGAACGTCGCCGTTGGTGTCCCGCTCTTCTCGCCCAGCCCCACCGAATACGACCGGATGTAGATCCACCCCGGCTCCATCCCGTCGGCCCGGCTCGGCTTCGCCGCGGCACTAGGCGCCACCGGCTCCCCCGCGTACAGGTCAAGCCTGAACGCCGATTTGTCCACCACCGCGTGGAACGGCCCGCGCAACACCTTGATCTTCTGACCCACCTGGATGCGCCCCGGGTCCGCAAGGCGGTTGATCCGCTGCAGCGCCCGCCAGTCAATCCCCAGCCCCAGGCGCGACGTAATCTTCGCCAGCGAATCACCCTTCGCGATCGTGTACGTCTCCGCGACGCTGTCCCCCTGCGTCACCGCCGGGGAAAAAACCAGCGACTCGTTGAGCTGCGACGCCCACCGACGGATCGCTTCCTTGTCGGCCTCGCTCGCCCCTGGGTCCAGCAGCGCTCGGTTCAACGTCGCCCGCGCGTCCACAACGCGGTTTTCTTTCTGGGCACGCTCGGCCGCGCTCAGGAGTTGCTGCAGTTCCGCCGTAGCCGTCGGCGATCCCGCCGGGGTTCCTTTGGGCGTTGCCGACGCCGGAGTTTGCAGCCCGGTCTGTCCCCCGGTGCCCGGCGCCGCAGTTCCTGGGCCGGGTGCCCCAGTCGAACCCGTGTTCGTCGGTCCGCTTGTTTTCGCCGGATTGCCCTCGGTCAGCGACTTGGCGAGTGCGGGCGCCGGAGTAGAAATCGGGACCGGTGGCGCCGACATCGTTTCAGTTTCACCCCCGGTGTCCGGCTGCACGATGGCGCCGCGACTCTTCATCGGATCCCGCCCCATCTCCAGCACGATCGCCGACGGCTCCTCCCGCTTCACCGGAACCGCGGCCCGACCGCCTTCCGGCTTCGCCGACTCGGGTGAACTCGTTTCTACCGGCGCCGCGCCATCCAAAACCTTCGGATCCGCGGCGTTGCCCTCGGTCGGACCCGAGAACACCTGCACCCCGCCCCACACCACCAGCGTGAGCACGATCACGCCCGCGCCGGCGATCGCCGCCATCTGCGCCGCCGGCCGCCGCCGCTTCCGCTTCGAGGTTCCGCCCCACGAGCCGCTCATTCGGTCGGCCCGGGCCATCTGGGATGCAAGGGTCATTCGTGGATTCCTCCTCCATGAGGTGGTTCGGTCGCGGGTAGCCGCGTGATCTATGAGACTGGCGGGTCGCCCGGTTTCGGCCGGGTTAGACACTTCGCCGCCCCCCAACAGTGTCAGCCCCCAACCATCGACAATCCAAGTTCCGTCGCTACAGCGTCCACCCGGTGATCGTGCGCCTCGACCGGCAAACCGGGGGGTACCGCCACGAGGCTCGTCGAGAAGCACAGCCCGCATGTGACGGGTCGTTTGCAACCCGGCCCGCCAGCCAGCCCGGCCAGAAAGCGATCATAGAACCCGCCGCCCCGTCCGAGCCGATTCCCCGCAGCATCAAACGCCAGCGCCGGAACGATGATCAGATCGAGCTTCGCCGGATCAAGGGGTGGGCACGCCGGGTTCGGCTCGCGCAACCCCAGCCGCTGAAGCACCAGCCCATTGGCCGCCCCATCGTCCACACATCCCACCACCGCCGGTGTCAACTCGCGGCTCGCCCAGTCGATCCGTGGAAACGCCACCGTCTTCCCAAGCGAGAGCGCGTGCTCGGCGATCTTTGTCGGGTCGGGCTCCCCCGGCAGCGTCGCGTACAGCATGATTGCCCGCGCCGTCATGAACATCTGCGAGTAGATGATCCCCGCGCACGCCCGGTGCGACATCGACTTCACCACCTCGGGATCCTTCGCCCGCTGCCGCTCCGCGGCCTTGTACTCCTGGCGAAGCCGTGCTTTTTTCTCAGCGATCGTCGGCACGAGCCATCGTACGTGCCGACGCGAGGGCATCGCTTGTACGATTCCACCGATGTTCCCTCCAGCCCAGCGGACGCAAACGGGGCCCGCGACTCCTGCCGCGGGCGCAGCACCGCAAGGCAACGTGCCTCCGCCAATGTCAACCCTCGGCGCGATCGGCATCATGCTCACCCCCGCCGGCGCGTTCGTCGCTGTGGTCTTTGCCGGCGGGCTCGCCCTGACCTGGCTTTCTGGTTCCGGCTTCCCCGCGCCCTGGGCCACCGCCGCCAACGTGGCATTCGGCGTCCTGCTTGTCATCGGTGGCCTCGCGATGACTTGGTGGACACTCCGCATCGGCGCCCGCATCGGCTGGAACTTCCTCGCCTCCGCCTACCCCGCCACCGACCCCGCTCCGGCGGCCGTCCGCCGCTCCAACGAGTCGTTCTCGATCGACTGCTTCAATTGGGGGTGTTGTGTCAACGTGGCCGCCGACGAGCGATACCTCCACCTCTCGCCCGCGTTCCTCCTCCGCATCTCCGGAGGAAAGCCCGCGAGCAATCCCGTGGGACGCCATCGAGTTCGAGAAAGTTTCCCCGATCATGAAACTGGGGGTCGCGCGCATCCTCGGCCGCAAGGTCCAAGGCCCGGCCTGGTGCCTCTCCCTCGCGCCGCCTACTTCGGCGCCGCCGGCGTCGGCGTCACTCCAAGGCCCACCTTGAACAACCCCGCCGACTCGCACGCCTCCTGAACCCGCACCACGTCCCGGTACGGAACCCGCGCCGTCGGCAGCACCGTGATCTCGATCCCATCCGCCGTCTTCACCGCATCAGCCGCGCTCATCCCCCGCGTGATCGACTGCACCCGCTCGATCACCGCATCCACGCCCACCCACGCCTCACCATTCCACGAGGCCACCGTCGCGCCGTCCGCTCCTGCATCCAGCCCGACTTTGATGAGCGTCGGCGGGAACGCCAGTGGATCCTTCTTCGCGGCCGCTTTCGGCCCCCCCGCCCCCGCCGGCAGCGCCGCCTGCAAGAACCACTCGTTCCCCATGAACGCCGCGCTCGCCATGAAAAAAATCAGGATCACCATCACCACGTCCACCATCGGCGTCATGTTGGGGCCGAAGTGAAGCGTCCACCCGTGCAGCGCATCACGTCGCCGAAATGCCCCGCCGCGCCTCCGCCTGGGCGAGGTCAGCCCGCGATGCACCCGTGGCGATCCCCCCACGCCCCCCGCGCCATCGGCCTCGGGTGAAGTCGGCGTTGATCCCTGCGTGCCCGCGCTCACCGCAGCTTCTCCGTCGCCAGCCGCACCGACCGTGCCCCGCCGCGGCCGCACGCCCGCAGCACCGGCTCGATCGATCCGTACGGCAAGTCACGATCCGCCCGGATCTGCACGGTCGTCCCCGGCTGCGCCGCCAGCTTGCTCGACACGATCTGCTCCAGGCTCGCGGCGTCCGGCACCTCTGTCCCCTCCGTCATGACCCGCGCGATCGACCCAACCCACGCCGCTGCACCCGCGCTGTCCGCTTTCAGCACCGTCACGATCAGCACATTCGACGCGTCCTGTCGCTGCCCCACCGTGCTCCCCGGCAGGTTCAGCCCACTCGCGGGGTCATTCGCCAACCGCCCCACCAGCAGAAAGAAAATAATCAGCACCATCACCACGTCGATCAGCGGTGTGGCGTTGATCCCCTCGAACGCGTGCTCTTTTCTGATCCTGCGGATGCGCATGGCCGAGATCCTTGAGCCGAAAGATCAGCCCGCGTTCCCGCTGCCCGCC
>JACMLW010000142.1 GCA_014379385.1 Phycisphaerales bacterium | reverse complement strand
TTCGCGCCGCCTTCATGGCGCCCGCCTCGTACCAATGCGGGTTGAGCTGGCGCTCGCGCCTGGCAGTCACTTCTTCACCCGAGAGAATCTGGCGGACGAAGTCGCGGATGGCCGGCTCGCTGAAGTTCTCCGCCATCCAACCCAGGTAGTCACGGCCTTCATCGAACTGGAGCAGCTCGCGGTACGTCGTGCCTTTGTGCTTCTTGCTAGGCACCCGGGCATCCAGGTCGAGTTGCGCGGGCTCGAAGTACAGCGGCTGGCGCTTGACGCCGATGACCTGGTCGAGCCGGACCTCGTGGCCTTCGGGCGACACCGCGAACCGCGCCGCCTTGGCCTTGAACAGCGCTTCCCGATCGTCGCCCTCGCCGATCACCTCGTACTGCAGGTCCTCCTCGCGGATCACCTGGCCCTGCGAGACCAGCGCCATGCAGCACTCGTCGACCCCCGTCTTGGACAAACCGACGATTTCCTGGCCGTTCTCTTTCACCACGTACACGAGGTCCGTGCCGGCGACCCCCTCCAGCTCCTTTCGTAGTGCCTCCTCGTCCATCCGGTCCATCAACTGAAATGGGTCCCAGGGCTGCGCGGTGGGTGCCACCGGCTCGGCGGGATACGGCGTGGTTTCGGACATGTGTGTCGCTCTCCTGATTCCTGTGCATGGAACCGCCGACGGGCGGCCCCTCCGGGTCGTGATCCCACGCGGGGATCGGTCGCGTCATGGAACCATCGGCTCCAGCCCCAGAGTTCCCGAGAAGGGGCTCGATTGGGCTGCCTGACCGGAATGGGTTGCCACAGACGTAACACCCAATTTAACAACGCTTTACGCTATGTCAATAGAGGCTATCTTCCGCTCTGGTAACAGCTTGAGTCGGCGTTTGTTCGGGGGGCGCAAATGTGGCGGATTGCAGCCAAAAAAACAAAGGAGCCGGGAACGTTCTCCGGCTCCTCTACGACCATCGATTTGACCCGCTGTGGCGACTACTCATCACGCTGCTGCTTCTTGTAGAGCCAGTACTCCGGACCGGCCAGGTTCTCCGGCCATTCACCCAGGTGGAGGGCCCCCCGCCATACCTCGACCTCGCCCGGCTCCCAGTCCGCGTCTGGCGTGTCCCAGGGAAGATCGCCGTCTCCCTCCCAAGGCCTTCCATCGCTCATGCTCATCCCGGCCTCCTTGGCTCCAGCGCGAATGGTTTGCAATCGGTGCCTCCGATTGCAAATGCCGGGCCCGTGCAGATTCTGGCGGTGAATGAGCCTCACAGCAGCAGCAAAATTCGGCGCGGCGGCGGCACGGCGGGAGGGGTGCGTGGACGCACAGGCGACTCTTGATAAGGTTGCCCCCCACGCTGCCGTGCTGCATCCAAGCCGACTACCCAAGGAAGCTTTCTTTGAAGTAGCCCACCGGAATCGTGCCCATTCGCATCAGTCGCTCGTGAAATGCCTTGGCCGAGAACCGATTTCCCTCGCGCGCCGCGACGGTGTCGCGAAGCTCCCGAATCTCGTTCTTGCCCAGGTTGTAGGTAATCGCCTGGGTGGGCCACTTCGAGTATCTGTAGATCGCGCGGCTCGCCTGATCGCACACCGCGCGAGCGGCCTGGTCGGACGCGGCGTCGCGGCAGGCGCGGGGTCGAAAGGCGACGTGCTCGGTGAAGTAGTCGACCGCCTCGTCGAAGCTCATCCGCCCAGTGTGGATGCCCACGTCCACGCGCACGCGCACCGCCCGGAGGAGCTGGCCCTGGAGCTCGTATAGATGCTCGGCCGCGGTATAGAACCCGTGGGCGCGGCCGGCCGCGGGCTCGGCCATGAGCTCCTCGCTGTAGAGCGCCCAACCTTCCGAGGCCATCGAGTCTTCCCACATCGATGACGAATCCTCGACCGCACCAGGGGTGAGCCAGCGGATGTTCGAGATCTCGCGGGCGTGCTCGGTCATGTACTTGTAGTGCCAGTCGTGGCCGGGAAAGCCCTCGTGAATCGCGGTGTCGGCCACCGACGACCGATTGTTGAGCCCGAGCGCGGCCGGATCGTTGTCGGTGGGGGTCAGGTAGAATCGCCCCACCCCGGACCGCTTGAAGGGGGGCGCGGGGTAGTACGCCGCGTCGATCGTGCTCCGCAGCACCGGGGGCGTGGGCACCACGTCGAGGCGGTACGACGCGGGGATGTCGAACAGCTCGTGCTCGCGGCCGTATGCTACCGCCCGCTCGCCGGCCGCGCGATACCAGCGGAACAGCTCGTCATCATCGGCCGGGGCGTCTTTCGACAGCGCTTCCATCACTGCCCGGACGGCGCTCTGGCGCTCCGCCTCGGTGCCGAACGGCAGCTCGAGGCCCGCCTCGCGCGCGGCCTCCGCCGCGACCTCGAAGATCTTCCCCTCGTACAGCGCCACCTGCGCCGCGCCATACTCGTAGAGCTCGGCCGACCGGCGCGAGACGTTGAGGCAGTGCTGCAAGCGCCAGTCGTACTCGGCCTCGCCCACCGCGAACCGGTCGACGCTCTCCCGCAGGTCGTAGAGGTCCCCCAGCCTCCGCGCGAAGTCCTCGAACGCCACGGCGGCCGCCGCACCCGCGGTCGCGACCCGTGCGAGCATCGGCGCCGCGAACGGCCGCTCGCCGAGGAACTTGCGCGACG
>JACMLW010000141.1 GCA_014379385.1 Phycisphaerales bacterium | reverse complement strand
CTCGCCCGGTCCCGGCGTCAGGGGCGCCCCGGGCCGCGGCACCCCCGAGCACTGTACCATGCTCACGCCCGGCACCGCGGGCCGGGGGGGTGGTGGGGGGGTTGACATGTTCACCGGAACGCTGGGCAAGGCGCTCGGCGGCGCCGCGGGGGGATTCGTCGCCGGACCCAAGGAGGCCATCGAGATCCTCGTGCAGCGCGGCCGCCCCACGCTCTTCTCCAACGCGCTCCCCGTCAGCGTCGCCTGCTCGGCCAGCAAGGCCGTCGAGATATTGATGCGGGAGCCGCAGCGCGTGGCCAAGCTGCGCGACAACGTGGCCTACGCACGCCAGCAGATCAAGCAGGCAGGCTTCGACGTGCTCCAGTCGCCCACCGCCATCTGCCCGATCATCGTGCACGACACGGCCAAGGCGATCGCCATGAGCAAGCGCCTGCTCGAGCTGGGCGTCTTCGTGATCGGCTTCGGCTTCCCCGTGGTGCCCGAGGGCCACGCGCGCCTGCGCGTGCAGGTCTCCGCCGCGCACGAGAAGAGCCACATCGACGGGCTCGTCGCGGCTCTCAAGAAGCTGTAGGCAAAGCGCGGACGGAGCGCGGATTCACCACAGAGTCACAGAGACACAGAGACACGGAGAAGAGCCGCAGAGTTGAAACATGGAGTTCACGGAGCACCCGGAGAAGAAGCCGAGACTGTTGAAGCGAACGAGTCGGCTTCTGCCGCCTTCCCTCCGACTCAATCATTGATTCCCAGCTCCTCTTCTCCTCGCCTTGCTCCTCCTGTCTCATAGCTTGATCTGCCTTCTCCGTGTCCTCCGTGGTCTCCGTGTTTCAACCATTCCATATTCTGCTCTTCCTCTGTGAAATCTCTGTGCCTCTGTGGTGAATTCCGATTCCGTTCTCACCCATGAACCCCTCGCCCCACATGTCCCCCGATCAGTTCCGTGCCGCCGCGCACCAGCTCATCGACTGGATCACGGACTACTGGTCGCGCCTCGACGAACTCCCCGTCCTCTCGCGCGCCAAACCCGGCGACCTGCTCGCGGCACTCCCAGCCGCCCCACCCGAGCAGCCCGAACCATTCGACGCCCTCCTTGCCGACATCGATAACTTGATCCTCCCCGGCCTTACCAACTGGCAGGCCCCCGGCTTCTTCGCCTTCTTCCCCGCCAACATCTCGCCACCCGCCGTCCTCGGCGAGCTCCTCAGCGCCGGCCTCGGCGTCAACGGCATGCTCTGGGCGGCCAGCCCCGCGGCGACCGAGGTCGAGATGCGCATGCTCGATTGGATGGCCGCGCTCCTCGATCTTCCGGCCAAGTTTCGCTGGAGCGGCGGCAACGGGAACGGTGGCGGCTGCATTCAAGGCACCGCCAGCGAGAGCACGCTCATCGCCATGCTCGCGGCACGCCACCGCGCCGTCGCCCGCGGCGCCGATCCTTCCGAGCTCGTCGCCTACACCTCGACGCAGGCTCATTCGTCGGTGATCAAGGCCGCCATGATCGCCGGTCTCGCCCGCGCCCCCGACGATCACTCGCACCTGCGACTCTTGGACGTTGACGACACGTTCGCGCTCCGTCCTGATCTATTCAGCGAAGCGATCGAGCACGACGTTGCCGCGGGGCTGACGCCCTTTTACATCTGCGCCACCGTCGGCACCACGTCGTCCACCGCCATCGATCCGCTCGTGCCGATCGGTGAGCTCGCGCACCGCCACGGCGCCTGGCTCCACGTCGATGCCGCGCACGCGGGCGCCGCCTGCATCTGCCCGGAGCACCGTGGCCTCCTCCGCGGCGTCGAAAGCGCCGACTCGCTCTGTTTCAACCCGCACAAGTGGCTGCTCACGAGCTTCGACTGCGACCTCTTCTGGACCGGCGACCGCGCGGCCCTCACCGGCGCGCTGAGCATCACGCCGGAGTACCTCAAGAACGCCGCGAGCCAGGCGGCCGCGAGTGGCGGGACTCTCTCGCCCGCGGTCGACTTCCGCGATTGGCAGATCCCCCTCGGCCGCCGCTTCCGTGCCCTCAAGCTGTGGTTCGTGCTCCGCAGCTACGGGGCCGAGAACCTTCGCGCCTACATCCGCGAGCACATACGCCTTGCGACATGGCTCGAGGAGCAACTGCGCGCCGACCCGCGCTTCGAGCTCGCGGCCCCGCGCCCGCTCAACCTCATTTGCTTCCGTATCGCGCCGCGTGCCGGTGAATCACACTCCGACGCCGACGCCCGCAGCCGTGAACTGCTCAATCGCCTTAACTCGACCGGGCGTGTCTATCTGACGCACACCGTGCTGCCAACCAGCGCCGGCCCGCGCTACACCATCCGCATGTGCATCGGCGGCACCTTCACTCAGGAGCGACATGTGCGTGAAGCCTGGACGCTCATCCAGCAGTTTGCATAACGACCCCCCTGGCTCGCGCTCTCCACCCTTCTCTTCTCTTCTTCCCAGTGCCCAGTGCCCAGTGCCCAGTGCCCTCCCCCTTACTTCTTCGCCTCCAGCTCCGTCAGCTTCCCCACCTGCTGGTCGTACCACCCCTTGTTGAACGGGTAGAGCTTCGCCAGCACAGGCTTCTCCTGCCAGAGCTTGTACAGCGCATCGAGCTTCCCGCGCGCATCGGTTATCAGCGCCGCCCGATCCTTCTTCGCCGCGCGGTTCGCGGCCCCCAGCGCCTTCAGATACCCGCGGTACGCCATGTCCGCCGCCGCGTCGGCCTTCACCACGTCCTCGCGCGCCTCATCCATCGCCTTGGTGGCGCTCTCGCCGGCCCACTCCACCTTCTTCAACCCCATCACCTCCGCCAGATCTTCCTTCGTCCGCGCCGTCCCCTTGCTCAGCTTCACCCGCTCGGCGTCCGCGGCCGTCAGCACCAGCGGCGTCCTTGGCTCGTTGAGCTTGAAGCCCCCCGCATCGCCCTCTTGCCAGACCGCGGCGCCGGCGGAGTCAACATCGACCGACACCTGCGTACCCGCCTGCACCGCCCGGATGAACTCGCTGGGCCGCCCGCTCGATTCGCCCACCTTCTTTCCCAGGTCCAGCAGGAGCTCACGCTCCTCCTTGCCCACTCCCATGCCGCCCGCCTGCGCTGGACCGAACGTGCCCGCCGTATGGAAATACCACTCCGGCACCGACAACACCGTTATCCCCCCCGCGCCGCCCGCGTTGCGGACCCACGCCACCGTCCGGAACTTCTTGGCGTACCGCGACTGGATCATCTCATGCAGCGCGGCGATTTCGTCGGTGTTTCCCCCCGTCGAGTTGATCCGCAGCACCACCGTGTCAACCTTGTCCTGCTCCAGCAGCGGAATCGCCGCCTCGAGCATCGCCGCCGTGATATGAATGCCGATCAGGTCGGCCGGCACCTCGCCGGGCTCCGGCGGTCCCAAGTTGAGGATCGCGACCCGCGCTGCCCCACCGTCGGCCGGGGCGTTCCCACCCCCCGATGCCGGTTGAGCCATCGCCGCTGTGCTCGCCGCCAGCCCCGCCGCAAGTCCGAGCCCGAAAAAGACGTGCTTCATAGGCCGGAATATACCGGCCCCGAGCCCACCGTGTGCGGTCTCAAGAACTTCGCGGCCGCCGCCGCCCCAAACGATCCATTACCCGGCCGCCGGCACCGTCCGACGATCATCCGCCCCCGTCGTGTGGACCGTTACCTTTCCCGGCGGGGATGGCGGAGGAGGCTCTGCTCGCAGCGACGTCGCCGCCGCCGGATACTTGTACACCCGCTCAACCCGCGGGCTGACGCGGCAGAGCAACTCATGCGTGATCGTCCCCGCGCTCGCCGCTACCGCCGGCAGGAAGTTCCTTGCCCCCGACACCCGCCCCGCCACCTCGACCTCCATCCCTACCCCGCACACGTTCGCCGGAACGTCCGTCACGTCAACCGTGATCTGGTCCATGCTCACACGCCCAACCACCGGCGCGTGGAACTGCGCCGCGGCGTGGATCGATCCCACAATATCGGCAACCTGGGCGCTCGGCCCCGCCGTTTCGCCCTTGGTCTCCCAGCGCTTGCCCGTGAATCCCACCCAGCCGCCCTCACCGCCGCTACCGATCGAGCGCGGATACCCGTCGGCGTACCCAACCGGGATCAGCGCGATCCGTGTGGCAGCCCCGCCCGGCCGGCGCGGCGCCCGCCACGTTGAGCCGTACCCAACCGGGTGCCCCTCGGGGATCTCCTTCACATGGACCACGCTGGAGACCCACCGCACCGCCGGCTGCAGCACGTCGGGCTGACCCGGCGTTCCCGCGCCCCCCGCGCCCAGCATCCCGAACTGCATCGAGCCGCAGTCCACATCGCTCACGCCGTCCAGCCCGTAGCCATACAGCGATTGCCCCACCCGCACCATCGTCCCGTGGTACTTGTCTGACCGGAACGTCGCGCACGTGTTGGCGGCGTGGATTTGCGGCGCCGCCGCGCCCGTCGGCAGCAAATCCTTGACGCCCAGTAGAAACTCACGGAAGGTCCGCGCTTGCTCGCCGGTGAACGCCGCGTCGCTGCACGGGCTGGCGAAGTGCGTCATCACGCCCGCGAGCGAGATGCGTCCGGCGGCCCCCGACCTCGTGCTCGGCGCCCCGCCGCTGGTGACAATCCGCTTCACAGCCTCCGCGCCCTGCTCGGGCAGCATCCCGCCGCGACCGAGCCCCGTGTCCACAAAGACGTGCGCATTTAGGCGCACGCCCAGGCGAGTCGAAAGGTCCGCGAGCTGAGCGAGCTGGTCGATGTCGTGGATCGTGACCGCCAGCCGCCCCGCGACCGCTGCGCGGTAGAGCGGATCGACCCGCGTGATGTCCCGCATCGGCATCAGCACCAGAATCGGTGCCGTGATGTTGGCCTCGATGAGCTGGCGCGCCTCGTCCGGCGTGTACACCGCGAACATCTCCACCCCCCCCCCGGCCCCGCCGGGCCCTCCGGAGGTCCGCGCTCCAAGACCATCGCCCGCCGCGAGCCGCTTGGCGAGGCGCGCCGCGCCTAACCCGTATCCATCCTGTTTCAGCACCGCGCACAGTCCCACCGGCCGTCCCGTCGGGGTGCGCGATTGCCCGATCACACGCCGGATCACCGCGACGTTGTGATCGACCGACCGAAGATCGACTTCCAGGCGGCTCGTTGTCACAGCAGGCTCCATCCTCCCCGATCCCGATCCCTACATCACGCCCCATCGCTCGCCCTCCATAGCGCGGCGATACCCTACTTTGGGCCGTTTCTTCCGTGCTGTTGTATCGACGCACGGCCATTCCTACGATGACAACGGCCCGACCCACTGAGGGACGATCTTTATAGGGCGCAGCTGCTGCCGTGTTGCCCTCGACGCCCGAGTATCGGCGCATGCTTCGCTCATGCCGGCGACGCATCGAAAGTCGCGGCGGGGTGCGACAGAACTCCTGCGAGTGAGCCGCGGGGTAAAGGCTTGCGACGCCGGGGCAGAGGGTTGAGACCAGGGGATTGGAAGAGTGCAGGGTCGGGGTTACGGAGGGGAGGGAACGGGGATTGGGATGGGGTTGGGAGCACGGGGGCCGTCGCCTGTTTCAGGGCGCACGGAAACGTAAACGGTGCGGGCAAAGAACTCCCGCAATCTAGTGATCGCAAGAGTTTTATGCCGCACACCACAAACGTCAGCGGGCAGCACGCCCAAGACCACGCCGAGTCCAATCGTCCAACCTCAGTCTCCGCCGCGCTCCCGGACGCCGCGCCCGGCACCGCCGACGAGATCTTCTCGACGGTCCTTTCGTTCGCCGACCTCGGGCTCCGCAATAGTGTGCTCAAGGGCATCACCGAGGCGGGGTTCACGGCGCCCACCACTATCCAGGCGCAGCTCATCCCCGTGATCCTCGCGGGCAAGGACGTGCTCGGCCAGGCCAAGACGGGCACCGGCAAGACCGCCGCGTTCGGCCTCCCCATGCTCCACGCCATCGAGAAGGGCAAGGAGTTCCAGGCCCTCATCCTGGTCCCCACGCGCGAGCTGGCGATCCAGGTCGCCCTGGAGATCAACGAGTTGGGCAAGCACACGCCCATCAAGGCCTCGAGCGTCATCGGCGGCGAGCGCGTCAGCGAGCAGGCCAAGCGTCTCTCCAAGGGCCCCGAGATCCTCGTCGCCACGCCCGGCCGCATCATGGACATGCACGAGCGCGGCCTCGTTCATTACAAGAACGTCCGCTTCGCCGTGCTCGACGAGGTCGACCGGATGCTCGACATCGGTTTCCGCGACGACATCCGTCGCATCCTCAAGACCTGCCCGCCTCATCCGCAGCGCCAGACCATCTTCGTCTCCGCGACCATCTCGCCCGAGATCGAGGCCCTCGCCCGCACGCACGCCGTGAACGCCGAGAAGATCGTCTCCTCCACCGGCTCGCTCACCGTCTCGCTCGTTAAGCAGTACCACCTCACGGTCGAGCGCTGGGATAAGCGCCGCCTCCTGGCCCACCTGCTCACGCACGAGGAGCCCGCGCTCACCCTCGTCTTCTGCAAGATGAAGCGCACCGTCGACGAGCTCTGCAAGTACCTCCAGACCAAGAACATCGACGCCCACGCCATGCACGGCGACATGTACCAGTCCTCGCGCAACAAGGTCATGGACAGGTTCCGCTCCGGCAACCTCAGCGTCCTGATCGCCTCCGACCTCGCCTCGCGCGGCATCGACGTCGAGAACATCTCGCACGTCGTCAACTACGACCTCCCCGAGGACCCCGACCTCTACGTCCACCGCATCGGCCGCACCGCGCGGGCCGGCAAGGGCGGCGTCGCCTGGTCGCTCGTCACGCCCGACGAGGGCAAGCTCCTCACGCAGATCGAGAACCTCATCAACGCCGAGGTCCCCAAGCTCGATTACCCCGACTTCCAGCCCGGCCCACTCCCCGAGCAGGTCCGCGCCGAGCGCGCTCGCGAGACGCAGCAGGCCGCCGTCGCGCAGAGCTACAACCGCTTCGCCGCGACCGTCGCGCCGCCCAAGCCCGTTGTCGTGGACACTTCTAAGTTCCCCGGCGGGATCATCCCCACCAGGCTCCCGCCCAAGATGATGGGTGGGCGCGTCAAGACGACACGCAGCGTGAAGGAAGCCCTCGCGCAGGCCAACGTGCAGAAGCCGGCGGACGGCGCGCCGCCGAAGCAGTAATACGAGCCACCTATTGCGAGCCCTCCGCGCAAGCAGAGAGTCATTCTCTATCCCCTCCGCTTGCGCGGAGGGCTCCTAGCGCTCCTCCTATACTCGGCCCACCATGTTCAAGCGCTCCCACACCTGCGGCCAGCTCCGGCAGGACCACGTCGGTCTGGCCGTCACCCTCTCCGGCTGGGTCAACTCCTACCGCGACCACGGCACCGACCTCATCTTCATCGATGTCCGCGACCGCTTCGGGATCACCCAGCTCGTCTTCGAGTCCGATGGGGTGAGCGCCGCCGACATGGAAGCCGCGGACAAGCTCCGCAACGAGGACGTCATCTCCGCGACCGGGACCGTCCGCATCCGCAAGGGCGGCCCCAACCCGAAGCTCGCCACCGGCGCGATCGAGGTCGTCGTCACCTCGCTCACGCTCCTGAACAAGACCGACAACCCCCCCTTCCTCCCGGACGACATGGGCCAGCTCCCCAACGAGGAGATCCGCCTCAAGCACCGGTACGTCGACCTGCGCCGCCCCCGCATGCAGTCGATCCTCGGCACGCGCCACCGCGTCACCAAGATCGCGCGCGACTACTTCGACGAGAACGGGTTCCTCGAGATCGAGACGCCGATCCTCTACAAGAGCACGCCCGAGGGCGCCCGCGAGTTCCTCGTCCCCAGCCGCAACGTCCCCGGCAACTGGTACGCCCTCCCGCAGAGCCCGCAGCTCTTCAAGCAGATCCTCATGGTCGCCGGGTGCGACCGCTACATGCAGATCTGCCGCTGCTTCCGCGATGAGGACCCGCGCGCCGACCGCCAGGCCGAGTTCAGCCAGATCGACCTCGAGATGTCCTTCGTGCAGCGCGAGGACGTCATGGAGGTCATGGAGGGTTTCGCGCGCCGCCTCTGGTCGCAGGCGCTCGGCGTCACCGTCCCGCCGCTCAAGCGCCTGACCTACAGCGAGGCCATGGAGCGCTACGGCATCGACCGCCCCGACACGCGCTACGGCCTCGAGATCCACAACATCTCCGATCTCGCCGCCCGCATCGACTTCGGCGTCTTCAAGTCCGCCCTCGAGAAGAACCCGGGCACACGCCACCAGGGCGTCGTCAAGGCCATCGTCGTCTCCGCCGCGCAGGGGGCTGAAAGACTCACGCGCAAGATCCTCGACAGCTACTCCGAGTTCGTCAAGACCTTCGGCGCCGGCGGCGTCCCCGTCGTCAAGGTCAACGCCCAGGGCGTCTTCGAGACCGGCATCGCGAAGTTCCTCGAGCCCCTCCGCGGTGAACTTACCGACCGCCTCGCGCTCAAGCCCGGCGACCTCGTCCTCTTCGCGGCCGACGCCAACAACATCGCCACCAAGGCCATGGGCGAGCTCCGGCAGAAGGTTGCGCGCGATACCGGCGTCGTCCCCGAGTGGGGCAAGGCCTGGAACTTCCTCTGGGTCGTCGACTTCCCCATGTTCGAGCGCGACAAGGAAAGCAACCGCTGGGTCGCCATGCACCACCCCTTCACCGCCCCGCGCCACGACCAGCAGCAGGCCTTCCTCGCGGCCGACCCGTCCGACGAAGAGGCCATCGCCGCGATCGTCTCCGCCGGGTACGACATGGTTGTCAACGGCTCCGAGATCGCCGGCGGCTCTATCCGCATCCACGATCCGGCTGTCCAGGGCAAGGTCTTCGGGCTGCTCGGACTCACGCCGCAGCAGGCGCAGGACAAGTTCAGCTTCCTGCTCGAGGCCCTGCGCTTCGGCGCCCCGCCCCACGGCGGCGTCGCCTTCGGCCTGGACCGGCTCATCATGCACCTCGTCGGCACCGACAACATCCGCGACGTCATCGCCTTCCCCAAGACGCAGATCGGCGCCGACCTGCTCACCCGCACGCCCAGCCCCGTGACCGACGAGCAGCTCAAGGAGCTGCACATCAAGAGCACCTGGACGCCGAACGTCTGAGTCCTTTGGTGGCACCGGTCTCCAGACCGGTGTCTGCTATCCGGGTGGCACAGGCGTCCCGCCTGTGAGCGACGAAGCCTGATATCTTCCACCACCCGATGACCCCGACCCCGGCGCCCTCCCACCTCACTCCCGCTCAGTTTGTCGCCAAGTGGTCACGCGCCGACCTCCCCGAGCGAGCGGCATCGCAAGAGCATTTCATCGATCTCTGCCGCCTCCTCGGCCAACCCACGCCCGCCGAGCACGACGCCACCGGCGCCGAATACGCCTTCGAAAAAGGCGTCGAAGTCTCAGGCCCCGCACCATCGCGGCGACAGAACCCAGGGACCGCAGTCCCTGGGTCGGCTGTTTCCTCCCGCGGCTTCGCCGACGTCTGGTGGAAAAATAAGTTCGGCTGGGAGTACAAGCGCAAGGACAAGTACAAGACGCTCGACGACGCCTACCGCCAGCTCCTGCAGTACCGCGAAGCCCTCGAAAGCCCGCCCCTCCTCATCGTCTCCGATATCGCCCGCATCGAGATCCACACCAACTTCACCGGCACCAAGAAGGAAGTCCACTCGATCGCGCTCGCCGACCTCGCCGAGCCCCGCTCCCTCGACCTCCTCCGCCGCGTCTTTACCGACCCCGCTTCCTTCCGCCCCACCCTCACCGCCGCGAAAATCACCGAGGATGTCGCCGGCCGACTCGGCAAAGTCGCCGAGGGCCTCCGCTCCCGCGGGCACGATCCGCACGATGCCGCGCACTTCCTCATGAAGTGCATGTTCTGCCTCTTTGCCGAAGACACCCAGCTTCTACCTACCGGCATCTTCAAGAAGCTCCTCGAGAAGTTCCACCACCGCTCCGCCGAGCTCACGCCCCGCCTCACCACGCTCTTCGCCACCATGCGCACCGGCGGCGACTTCGGCACCGACGACATCGCCTACTTCAACGGCGGCCTCTTCGATAGCGCCCCGGCCCTCGACCTCACCGAGGGCGAGATCGGCCTCCTCATCCTCGCCGCGACACAAGATTGGGGCTCCGTCGAACCCGCCGTCTTCGGCACCCTCTTCGAGCGCTCCCTCGACCCCGCCAAACGCTCCCAGATTGGCGCTCACTACACCAGCCGCGAAGACATCCTCCTCGTCGTCGATCCCGTCATCATGGAGCCGCTCCGGCGCGAGTGGGATGCGCTCCGTCACAAGGTCGCCGGTCAGACCGAGAAGCGCGCCGGTCTCATGAAAGCTGCACGCGAGAAGAAATCGGCCCAGGCCGAGGTCACCCGCCTCACCAACGCCATCGAGAAGCAGTTGACCATCTTCGTCGACCGCCTCGCCTCGTTCCGCGTCCTCGACCCGGCCTGCGGCTCCGGCAACTTCCTCTACGTCGCGATCCAGCGTCTGCTCGACCTCGAAAAAGAAGTCATCACCTTCGCCGCCGCCAACGGAATCGGCCTCATCCCCCGTATCCGCCCGACTCAGCTTCGCGGCATCGAGCTCAACCCCTACGCCGCCGAACTCGCCCAGGTCGTCATCTGGATCGGCTACCTCCAGTGGATGCGCGACAACGGCTTCCGCCCGCCGAGCGACCCCATCCTCGCCCCGCTCACCACCATCGAGAACCGCGACGCGATCCTCAAGACCGGCAAGAACGGCGAGCCACTCCCGCACCCCGCCGAGTGGCCCGACGCCGACTTCATCATCGGCAACCCGCCGTTTCTCGGTTCCACAAAGTTCGAGGAGGCCGGTATCCCAGACGAATACAAAGATGCGTTCGTGGAGGTGTACCGCCTTCGCGGAAAAGCTGACCTTTGCTGCGCTTGGTTCGAGCACGCTCGGTGGGCCGTTGACCGCCAACGCACTGTCCGTGTTGGACTACTCGGTAACACGACGATCCGTTATGGTGTCGCTCGCGACGTGCTGGATCGCATCGTAGAGCGGGCAGTAATTTTCAACGCGTGGGCTAACCGCCCGTGGGTCAATGATGGAGCAGCGGTCAGAACCTGCTTCGTCTGTTTCACTAGCG
>JACMLW010000140.1 GCA_014379385.1 Phycisphaerales bacterium | reverse complement strand
CACGCCCGCGGCCAGCCAGCGCGGGTCGGCGAGCATCCGCACGCCGTCGTCCACACGCGGCAAGAGCGAGCGCTCCGCCGCCGCGCGCAGGCGCGAGCCGCCGAGCGACAGCACCATCAGCATCAGGCGCTGAACGATCGTGCGCCCGGTCGGGTGCGCGGCCATCCGCGCCGCACTCCAGAGCGCGCCGCCGAAGAGCCCAACGCCCGCGATAGTGACGATCCACCAAGTGCGGTCCACTTCGCCGCGCCACACCGTCGCCAGCACCGGCGGGCCGAACACCACGCCCATGATCAGCACGAGGGCCGCGAACCAGGCGCCGATCGTCAGGAGCGGCACGTGGTCGCGGGCGCGGTGCATCAGCACTCGGAAGATGGCGCTCAGCTTGAAGGGCGCGAGCGAGAGCACCAGCGCGATCACGTTCACGGACTCGACATCGAGCAGTCGCAGGCGGTGCACGGGGCGGATGGCCGCCCAGAACGCCATCCCGTTGAGCCCAATGCTCATGGCCGACAGCCCGAGCAGCGCCGCGGCAAGGCGCCAGTCGGCCTCGGCGATCTTCGAGAGCTGCTCGCGGTTCTCGGGCCGCAGCGCCTGAGCACCGCACCACCACAGCAGCCCAAGCCCCGCGATGAAGCCCGCGAGTTGGAGCGCGAGCGTCAGCGTGCGCCGGCGTGGCGATCGAGCGGGCCCGGGACTTGCCATCATCTCGCACCGCCGGCGGGGTCGTTCGCGACAAGCTCAAACAGCACGACGCCGCTCTCGGGCCATTCGCGCAGCGGTCTGACGGAGTTGGCATCGCCGAAGAGCCGGCGCAGGACATCGGGGGTGACGGCGGGGTCGTACCACGAGTCGCCTTCGACCTCGGGGTCACCGCGATGCAGGCGCTCGAGCTCCGAGAAGTTCACGAGGATGTGCGTGACGCCGCGGGCCCGCAGTGCAGTCGCCCACGCGACCGGCGCCCCCGGGTCATCGGGCCCGGGTACGCGCAGCGCGTGGCCAAGCGGCGAGGTGTCCCATGTCGTGTGATACAGGACAGGCACGCGGAAGAAGAGCGGCGTCGCATCGCCGATCAGATAGACCAGCGCTGCGGGTGAGCGATGAACCGGCGTGAGGTTGAGCGTGGCCGCGGGGCCGGCATCGCGCAGGTACTCGCGAAGCTCGGCTGGCTCGAGGCCGTCGGCGGCCTGCCCCGTGAAGTGGCCGAGCATCCCGGCCAGCACCGCGTTTGGGTAACCGCCCCGTTCGCGGAGAAAGCCGGCGACCGAGCTGGCCCACAAGAGCGTGAGCAGCAAGCCCGCGCCGGCATGCATCGGCCAGGGCGCGCCGTCCGCGCGTGAGCGTATGGAAGCGAGCGCCGCGAGCGCGAGGCCGACGATCGCCGCGAGCGGAACGACCATCGGCAACAAGAAACGGGACTGCAGGTGGGTGAGCCCGAGCCACCCCAGAATGCAGAGCGCCGCGCCGATGAGGAGCACGATGGCTTGGCGCCGAGTGGCTCGGTGCAGCACCGCACCGATGAGCGCCAGAGCCGCGATCGGGAACAGGAGCGCCCACTGTGGGTGCAGCATGCCGCGCGTTGAGCTGACGGACAGCCCGAGCCGCTCACCAATGCTGCCGCCAAAGTGGTGGGCGCCGCGGTAGCCGGCGAGTTGCTCCGCCGTCCAGTGCCCCGCGCCGAAGAGCGAAGCGCCCTGCGGGAAGATGTGGTTGCCCGTCGCCAGCTCGTTGCGCACCAGCCACGGAGTGACAGCGAAGATCCCGGCGAGACAGCCCGCGCCGAGCGCCCACAGCCCGCAGCGCCACGAAGGAAGATGGGCCAACAGCGCCACACCAACCACCGGCGCGGCGAGGAACGCCGCGGTCGGCTTGGCGCTGCACGCCACGCCAACCAGCAGTCCGGTTATCAGCCCGCGTTGCCAGGGCTTGAGCCCGGCGTCGGTCGCCGCGAGCAGCGCCGCCGCGCTCAGCGCCGTGACAGCCAGTTCGTTGTAGGCCATCGAGCCCACGACGATGACCCAGGGCGTCGCCAGCACCACGCCGCCAGAGAGAATGCCGGTGATCCGCGCGTTCGCCGCGGGGACCGCGCGCTCGCCCATCACCTGTACCACGCGGCAGACCGACCAGGCCGTGAGCACGCCCATCGTCGCGTGCAGCAGTTGGCACGCGATCATGAGCTCGCCGTCGTGTCGCAAAAACGCGGGCCACCTCTCGCCGCTCTCGCCCACGAGCGAGAGCAACGGCCCACCCATGGCGGCGAGGTGCAGGTACGCGGCCTCCATGTAGCTCGGCAGGTACGAGTACACATTGTGGTCGAGGGGCTCGAGGCTGCCGCGCGCGAGCCACTCGGCGGGGAGCTGCAGGTGGTAGCTCAGCACGTCGTACCCGCCGGCCTCGGAATCCCAGAGCCAGCCGGGCGGGCTGCAAGCCGCGACGAGCATGATCGCAAGCCCGGGCACCCACGCGAGCCACCAGAGCTGCGACACGCGCGGCGGGCACTGCTCGGTGCTGCACGCGGCCTTGAACTGGCCGGCGCGGCGCGACTGCGCGATCAGCACGCCGCAGCCCAGAGCGATTGGCAACCACGCCGCGGCGATGCCCGTCGCGTTCTCTGTGAGCAGCCCGAGCCAGCCCAAGAAGTGGCTGAGCCAGAGCATGATCGCCACACCGATGCCGGCGCGCAGGGTGAGGGGCGATGTTGTGCCGCGGATCAGTGGCGAGGCGAGCGACCCGAGCCCGAGGGCGCCGAGCATGTAGACCGCGGCGAGCGAGCCACCGACGAGGAGCATCCAGAGTGCGGAGGCGATGCCGGCGAGGGCGGGAACGCCGTCGGGTAGGCCGCGAGACGCGAGCAGGCAGACGGCGGCGACCAGGACCGTGGCCACGATGGCATAGTCGCGCCGATGGTTCGCGTCTGTGGCGTCCGGGCCGGTCACGGCCGGAGTGTATCGCGGGCTTATGATCGACCGGCATGGCATTCTCACCACTGCGGGACGTTCTCGAGGACCTCAAGGCCGGCAAGATGGTGATCCTGACGGACGATGAGCACCGGGAGAACGAGGGCGACCTCGTGCTCCCCGCGCAGTTCATCACGCCCGAGGCGATCACATTCATGCTGACGGTGGCGCGCGGGTATCTGTGCCTGTCGCTCACCGAGTCCGACTGCGACCGGCTCGATCTGACGCCCCAGAGCTCGATCAATACAACCCTTCGCGGCACGCCGTTCACGGTCTCGATCGATGGGCACCCGAAGCACGGGTTCACGACGGGCGTGTCGGCGAAGGAGCGGGCCCGCAGCATCACGATGATCATCGACCCGGCGAGCAGGCCCGAGGACTTCGTGCGACCCGGGCACATCAACCCGCTGCGCTCGCGCGACGGCGGCGTGCTGGTGCGCACGGGGCAGACGGAGGGGTCGCTGGATCTGTGCCGGCTAGCGGGGCTGTACCCGGCCGCGGCGATCATCGAGATCATGCGAGACGATGGGGAGATGGCGCGGGTGCCGGACTTGGCGAAACTCGCGGAGCGGCACGGGCTCAAGATGTGCTCGGTGGCACAGATCATAGAGCACCGCCTGGCGCGAGAGTCACTGGTACGGAGGCTGGAGCCGGCGGAGGGGACGATGATCCGCACGGCGGAGGGGGAGTTCCGGCTGATCGCGTTCGACAGCGGCGTGGACAGTCTGCCGCAGATCGCGCTGACGGTGGGGGATGTCGGGGTGCTCGATGCAAGCGGGAGACCGGTTGAGAGCGACGAGGCGACGCTGGTGCGGATGCACCGGCGGAATCTGCTGGGTGATGTGTTCATGGACCTGGAGTCGTCGCCGGAGGGGGCGACGGGGACGACGCTTCGGAGCGCGATGCGGATGATCCAGAGGGCGGGGCGCGGGGCGATTGTGTATCTGAGGTCGGATGCCGCGGAGACCGGGCGGATCGCGGCGGCGGCGGAGGGAGCGGGGCTGGAGTACCAGTTGCAGTGCCGCGGCCGGGCGGCTGGAGGGGCGGCGGTCGATGGGCGCGAATCGCTAGTGAACGCGTGGCACGCGAGCAGCGCGGTGCCGAAGTTCATGCGGGATTTCGGGATCGGGGGTCAGATCCTGCGGAACCTGGGGCTCTCGAACCTGCGGCTGCTGACGAATCATGCGACGGATTTGCCGGGGTTGGAGGCGTTCGGGCTGCGGATTGGGGAGCGGGTGGGGATTCGAGGCACTGGGCATTAGGCATTAGGCACTGGGCATTAGGCACTTGGCACTGGGCACTGGGGAAACAGATGGACCCTGACGATCAAGTCTGCCTGTGTTTCAGGGTGTCGCTGCGGAAGATCCGGACGTTCCTGGAGCGCGAGAACCCGCCGGTGGCGTCGCTGATCTCGGAGTGCCTGAGCGCGGGGACGGGGTGCCAGTGGTGCGTGCCGTTCCTGAAGCACCTGCACGCGCAGCACCAGCGTGGAGAAGTTCCGGACCTGAAAGTCAGCCCCGAGGAATATGCGAGGACGCGACTGACGTTTCACAAAACAAGCGAGCGCGACGAAGACGTGGTGCGGCGGGCGACGGGCAAGGACGACTCGGAGCCGGATTCACCACAGAGTTCACAGAGTGACACAGAGAAGGAATGAAGAAGAGCTATTTGAACGCGAAGGTCGCGAAGGACGCGGAGAAAATCGAGAAGAGGAAAGCCCGCTCTACGTGGCGTTCACCCGGGGATGGCAGGGGCATTCGTTTTTCCCTTGTGCCGCGGAATGGCGAAGCAGGTCTTCGGCGGATCAGCGGTAGCCGGTGCTTACAGACCCGGGGCCTCGTCAAGCACGGAACAGAAATCCGCGCAGACTCCCCGAGATGCAAAGATTAATAAAGCAAAAAACGGCAGAGCATGATCGCCCTGCCGTCTTGAGAATGTCGTTCCGAAAAGTTTTCGAGAGGTCAGGACTCGAGGGTGCGGAGGGAGAGGCCCATCTCGACGAGCTTCTGCTTGACCTCGGTGAGGGAGGTGGCGCCGAAGTTTTTGACGCCCATGAGTTCGGCCTCGGTGTGGCTGACGAGGTCGCCGATGGTGCCGATGTTGAGGAGCTGGAGGGCCTTGCGGGCGCGCACGGAGAGGTTCATCTCGATGACGGACTTGGCGAGCACGGCGTCGTTGCCGCCGGTGCCCTTGATCTGGTCCATGACCTTTCGGAGCTGGGCGCGGTGGGCATCCTCGACGCCCTGGCCGAGGCGGAGTCCCTTGCTGGCGAGCATCTGCTTGATCTCGACGAGACTGCTCTCGCCGAAGTTTTTATAACCGAGCAGCTCGGCCTCGGTGGTGCGGAGCAGGTCGCCCAGGGAGCGGATGTTCATCTTCTTGAGGCAGGTGCGGGCGCGGACGGAGAGCTCGAAATCCGTCACCGGGGTATCGAGCAGGGCGTTGCGCTTGACCTTGTCGCGATCGTTGTCTTCGTCGATGACCATCTCGCGGCTGGCCAGCACGTCCTTCATATAGAGACGGGCGCGGGGGTGGTTGGGGTTGGTGTCGAGTACTTGGCGGAGGCAGCGCTCGGCGCGGGCGTAGTCGCCGCGATCCTCGTGGAGAACGGCGAGATTAATGAGGGCGTTGAGGGGAGCCGGGGGGCGCTCGCAGGAGCGCTCGTACATGGCGATGGCCTCGTCTTCCTCACCAGCGAGGTCGAGGGCGTAGGCGAGGCGGAAGAAGAGGCGCGGATCCGTGGGGTCGGAGCTGACGGCCCGGCGGAGCTCGGCGATGGCGGCGAGTTTATCTCCGGCGGCCTCGGCTTTTTCAGCGGCGGCAACGTGTGCCGCCGCGGCCTTGGCGTCGCGCTGCTGGTTGCCGGCGCCGATGACAACGTCCATGGGATCGATCGTGCTCGGCATGTGAAGAAGGTCTCCGCGTGGTCAGGGATTAGGAGCGCGGCGAGTGCGAACGCCGCGGAACGATGATTCTAGGCGCGTGCGGAGGGGTTTCAGCGGAGGGCTGACTCGCAGCGCTGGGGGCGACAGAGGTTGTCAAGGAGGGACGCCAGTGGGTTTGGCACGAGGGACGGAGGCTTCGAGCGGTGTGATCTCGCTGCGACGCCCCGCTCGGATTCTCGCCGAACCTGTGCCAGCATCCCTCGGAGATCCCTCCGGACCGATGCGTGCGAAGGCGGCTGCTCCCCACGGAATGCGGATGCACCCGGACCAGGCAGTCGAAAGCGAGTATAAACCGTATTTATTCGATCGGCAAATGACTGGGCGAAAATATTACTAATTTATGTGGTCCCAACCGGTTGCGGCACCGTCGAGAAGGCCTTGGGGAGTCAGGACAGGGCAACCGGACCCGAGTTCTGCGTTGCCAATCCGGGTGATCAGAGTGCCGGTGCGTGGGCAGGCGGGTGGAAGGTTGGTGCCGCGAGGCGCGGCGAAGAGGAGTTCGTAATCTTCGCCGTCTTGGAGGGCGGATCGCGAGTCGGTCGTGCCGTCGGCCAACGGAAGGAGTGCCGCGTCGAGCGTGATTCGGACGCCGGATGCTTCGGCGAGGCGGGCGGCATCGCGGCCTGGGCCGTCGGAGACGTCGATCATGGCGTGGAGGTCGGGGCCGAGGAGATCACAGAGCGATCGGGCTTCGGATAATCGAGGCTCGAATGTCAGGTGACGGCCGAGGCCGTCGGGCCCGAAGGAGCCGCCGAGGCGGCCTGTGATGAAGATGGCATCGCCGGGCTGAACGCCGGAGCGGAGAACGGGGCCGCGAGAGGGATGGGGTTCGCCGCCGGCGGTGACGGTGAGGACGAGGGGTGAGGAGGCGGTGGGGGTGGATGGGGGAGGGAGGATGGCTACGTCGCCGCCGACGAGAGGGCAGTTGAAGTGCGCGGCCCAGCGGTGCATGGCGTCGAAGAGTTCGTCGGCCTGGGTGAAGGAGGGGGGGAGTGCTGCGGTGGCCAATGACCAGCGGGGTGAGCCGCCCATGGCCGCGATGTCGCTGACGCTGCGGGCGATGGCTTTGCGGGCGATGAGGTCGATGGGGGTGCGGCCGGCGAGGTAGTGTCGGCCTTCGATGAGGTGATCGACGGTGACGATGAGGGTGTGGGGGGAGGGATCGTCGCCGATGCGGATGAGGGCGCCGTCGTCGCCGGGTCCGAGGAGGACGTTGGGGAACTGGGCGGAGAGAGACCGGGAGCGCGCGTGAATGTGGGAGAGGAGGTCAGACTCGCGCATGAGGGAGGGTAGAGGTGGGGCGTGCGCTGCGAAGGGGAGGTGGTAGGGAGACGGGGGACGCGGGATCAGCGTGCGACAAGTTCGCGAGGTGCCTGCCCAAACTCTCGCGCGCGACGGTTGGAGGTGACCCGCGGGTCCATGACCACTTTGATGCAGTCGTTTGATTTCTTGTGGAAGATGTCGTAGGCGTCGGAGGCGTCTTCGAGGGCGAGCCGGTGGGTGATGACGAACGAGGGGTCGATGTCGCCGCGGCTGATGCGGTCGAGCAGGGGCTTCATGTAGCGGTGGACGTGGGTCTGGCCCATCTTGAGGGTGAGGCCCTTGCCGAAGGCGGCGCCGATGGGGAACTTGTCGGCGAGGCCGCCATAGACACCGGGGACGGAGACGGTGCCGCCCTTGCGGCAGCAGTGGAGCGCTTGGCGCAGGGCGTGGACGCGGTCGGTGGCGGCGAACATGCCGACCTTGATGCGGTCATAGACGGCGTCGATGGTGGCACCGTGGGCTTCGAGGCCCACTGCGTCGATGCAGCTATCTGGGCCGCGGCCGCCTGTGAGGTCTTTGAGGACTTCGTAGACACCAACGTGGTCGAAGTTAATCGTGTCAGCGCCGCAGAGGTCGCGGGCCATGCCGAGGCGCTCGGGCTCGTGGTCGATGGCGATGACGCGCTCGGCGCCGAGCATGTACGCGCTCTTGATGGCGAACTGGCCCACGGGCCCGCATCCCCAGACGGCGACGGTGTCGCCCGGTTGGATATTGCAGTTCTCGGCGGCCTGGTAGCCGGTGGGGAAGATGTCGGAGAGGAAGAGGGCCTGTTCGTCGGAGATCTCGTCGGGGATCTTGATGGGGCCGACGTCGGCGAAGGGGACACGGGCGTACTCGGCCTGGCCGCCGGCGTAGCCGCCGAACATGTGAGAGTAGCCGAACATGGCCGCGGGAGAGAAGCCGTAGGCGATCTCGGCCATGCCGGCGTTGGGGTTGGTGTTGTCGCAGCCGGCGAACTGCTGGCGCTGGCAGAAGAAACATCCGCCGCAGGCGATGTTAAAGGGGACGACCACGCGGTCGCCGATGCTGAGATTGCGGACCTGGGGGCCGACTTCGATGACCTCGCCCATGAACTCGTGGCCGAGGATGTCGCCGCTGCGCATAGTGGGGATGAAGCCGTCGTAGAGATGCAGGTCCGAGCCGCAGATGGCGGTGAGGGTGACTTTGACGATGGCGTCGCGGGGGTTGAGGATCTTGGGATCGGCGACTTCCTCGAGACGGACATCGTGCTTGCCGCGCCAGCAGACTGCCTTCATAGTGGGGCTCCGGGATCGGCGCGGCGGTGCGCCGGATTGCACAATGGGCGGAAGTCAGGCGGTGCCGCGTACCTCGCCGGGTGTCTTGGCGACACCTTCGATGGCGTTTGGCGTGGAGCGACCGGGGAGGGAGTTGGAGTCGGACTTTCCGCGATCGGCGCCGGAATGGTCGATGATGGCGGCGGGGCTGCGGCGGGCGGTGGTGCGCTGCTGGAAGGCGTTCCGACCCGCGGGCTGGCCGTCGGTGGTGGGGATTTCACCGGTCTCCATGAGCTGCTTGAAGCGACGGAGGTCGCCCTTGATCTGCTGGCCGGGTTCTTCGCCGAATAGTTTGGCGATGACGACGCCGAGCTTGCCGGCGGGGGGCAAGTATTCGAGGGTGACCTTCACTTCGGTGCCCCGGCCGACGGGGGCGGGACGGAAGCGGACGGCGCCGGAGTTGGGGACGTCGGAGCCCTCGACCGAGCGCCAGGCGAGAACGGAGCCGGGGTCGTCGTTGATAATCTCGGCCTCCCACTGAACGGTAGTGCCGGCGGGGGCGTGGGCGACCCAGCGGGAGTGGGTGTCGTCGATGACCTCGACTGACTTGAGGTGGCGCATGAAGCGTGGGAGGTTGTCGAGGCGGCGCCAGAAATCGTACAGCTCCTGGGGTGACTTGTTGACGGTGACGGCTTTCTCAACGTGGATGCCGTGCTCGAAGTATTCCTCGGGTTTGCCCGAGGATGCATGGGCGGTATCGATGCCGAGCGAGCGATAGAGCTCGCACTTTCCGGTAGCGCCGCGCCTGGCGAGCAAGCCGCCGACGAGGGCCAGACCGAGGCCGGGGAGCGAGCGTTTCTTCAGGCCGTAGCCGACAAGGGCGGTGCCGGCGATTCCGGAGATGATCCGCTCGATGCTGCCGACATTGAGGCGGTCGGTGGAAGCAGAGCTGTCGGCGGACGACTGGTTCACAAGGGAGTTGGAGCCAGCGTGTGACGAGGCGTGAGATGCCATGGAATCCTCCGGGAAGCGGCTACATTGCTGAAGACGGCAACGAGATGAGCACGAGAGTTGAGAATCGAGCAAGCGTTCGTGTGCTCAGCATGACTGGTGCCGGGGCGGACGGCCATCGGCTGATGTGCCGAGGCGGGAGGGATTCGGGCGGATTGAGGGTGCTGGGCGTGGCCCGATCTTGCGCCGCAGTGGCCTATTCTGCGGGAAGCGGTTGCGGGCCTACCCCATTGTGGTAGGGTTTGGGATCCGATTGAACATTCGCAAGGGGCATTGCAAGTGAAGTACGGCCGAAATGTGTTTGTGGCGGGGGCCGCGGCGGCGGCGCTGGGGGGTTCGGCTGGTGCGGACACGATCGTTGTGAATGTGTTTCACTTTGACTTCAGCACGAACCTGCCGCCGGCGCCGATCACGGACCCGGTAATCAACGTGGGCGACACGATCCAGTGGCTGTTCGTGAACCCGTTCCACACGAGCACGTCGGTGGGGGGGATTCCCGAGCAGTGGGATTCGGGTCTGATCATGAACGCGGGGCAGACGTTTGATCACACGTTCCAGAACGTGGGCGTGTGGCACTATTACTGCCTGCCGCACGGTCAGGACAACGGCGATGGGACCGCGAGCGGGATGTCGGGGACGATCACGGTGGTGCCGGCGCCGGGCGCGGCGGGGCTGCTGAGCCTGGGTGCCGCGGCGGCGGCGCTAAGACGGCGGCGCGGCGAGCGGATTCAGGTTGGGGCGCGCTCAGGCGGCGAGGCGACAGGCGTCGGTCTTGACGAGCCAGCGGAGGATGTCACGCATCGTGACGATGCCACGGCAGCCGGCGCGCCCGTCGAGGACGGGGAGGCATGAGACGTCGTGCTGGAGCATGAGGCGGGCGGCGTCCTGGATGGGGGTGAGTTCGGTGACCCAGACGGGGTCGCGCGACATGACCTGATGGACCTTGCGCTGCATGGAGCGGAGGTCTTGCGGACGCTCGGCGAGGCCACCGACGAACGGGCTGATGTTCATGAGCAGGTCGCGGTCGGAGACGACGCCGACAAGCTTTCCATCGTCGAGGACGACGACGTGGTGGAAGTTGTGCGATTCAAAGAGGTCGCGGACGGCCTGGAGGGTGTCGTCCATGCCGGCGGAGATGACGTGTCGAGACATGACTGAGCCGACGAACATAAGGGGTTCATCGGCCGAAAGCGGGGAGGGGTTAAGTGGAGTTCTCGGACTTGCTCAAGTCCGGAGCGCGGCGGTGGTAGCGGTGGCGATTGGGATGAGCATCAGCACGGGCAGGAAGACAGCGAACGAGGCGGGGAGTCCGGGGATAGGGGCGGCGGCGCCGAGGATGCCGCCCATGAGTGCGCCCATGGCGACGGGGGCGCACTTGAGCGACTGCACGACCATGTTGCGGGGCTCGCGCATCAGGAAGAAGGGCATGGCGATGATGAGGGCGAGCATGGACGAGAGGACGGTTGAGAGGCGACCGAAGCGGACCCGGTTCATCTGATCGCGCAGGGCGGGGTCGATGTGGGGCGCTGCGAGGATGGAGTTGATCTGGCCAGAGGAGAGGTTCTGGCTGAAGTCGGCGTAGCGCCGGACCAGGAGGGTGGTGGGGTCGAGGTCGGTTCTCAGAATATCGGGGCCGGCGGTGGGGGGGATGCTTGCGCGTCCGCCCGCGATGCCGGCGCGCCCGAGCTGGAGGCTCTCGATCAGTGGGTTCTCGAGTCGCCAGGCGCCATCTTCCCACGTGGCGTGCGAGGCGGTGATACGGCGGGTGGCGCGGAGCGTGTCATCGCGTTCCCAGATGTTGATGCCGTCGAGGGTCTGGGCGTCTGGATCGAACTTGCGGGCGTGGAGGATTCGGCCGTCGGCGTCGCGCGTGAGACTGACCTCGAAGGCGGACCAGTCGCGCCGTCCGGCGTCGCCGTGATCGCGCGTGAGCAGGCCGCGTTCGGCGAGGCGGGGGATCAGCAGTTCTTGATTCAGCACGGCGAGGCCGAGGGCTATGGAGGCGACGATGAGCACTGGGCGGGCGACGCGGTGGAGGCTGATGCCGCCGGCGAGCACGGCGACGAGCTCGCGGTGACGAACGAGCTGTGCGAAGGTGAAGCCCATGGCGCCGACAAGCACAAGCCCGATGAGGTAGCTGAAGAGCTGGAGCAGGCGGGGCCACCAGAGGTCGGCGATGAGGAAGACGGCAATCAGGCCGCGGCGGAGCGAGCCGGCCTGCTCCTCGGAGGCCTGGGGCATTTCGCGGGCGGCCTCAATAAACCGGTCGAGATTGAGGGAAACATCGACGGCGACGACGAAGGAGAAGAGCAGGATGAGCAGCGCAAGCACATTGAAGATGTATTGTCGCGCGATGTAGCGGTCGAGGGTGGTCATTGATGGTGGTGCGCGGTGAAGGACTGGTTAGCCGGTCGGGCGTCGGCGTGCGAAGTCAACAACGGATGGGTTCCGGCGTTGTTCCTGGCGTCCAGGCGCCGGAACCAGGCGCACACAGCGTAGGAAAGCCCGGCCGCGGCGTAGACGTCCGACAGAAAATGGGCTCCGGCGGCGAGGCGGGTGTAGGCGCAGCCGATCGCCAGGGCGAGGACAACCGGCCGGGCCGGCCTGAGCAGGGTGGTCATCGCGAAGGCGGCGGCGAATGCGACGGCGGCGTGGCTGCTGGGGAAGCCGAGGTCGGCGCCAGTGAGCAGTCCGGAAAGCGGGAGGCGGAAGTCGTACCAGAGCCCGGAGCCGATGGACGCTCCGGGGCGGACGCGCCCGATGATGAGCTTGATCAGTTCGGCCGCGGCGCCGCTGCCGATAGTGCAGAGCAAGAGCAGGGCGGCGCGCCGGAGGCCGGCGCGGTTGGGCCAGGTGTCGGCATGCGGGAGCAGGGGCGGCGGGAGCCCGCGGGAGGCGCGGGCGCGGTCAGTGAGGAAGAAGATTGTCGCAACGCAGAACCATGTGGGCAGGTATCCGGTGATGCGGAGGAGGCGGTACCAGTCGCGGGCTTCGAGCGAGGCCTTGGCGTGATGCGCGGCCTCGCCACCGACTGCGGTGACGGCCAGAGCGTTGTAAGCGGCCTTGTCCCAGGCCAGCGCCACCACGAAGCCAATGAGCCACCAGAGCACGATGCGGATCGTTCGCTCGCGTGATCGCCGGGTGAGGTGATCCGGGTATGGGGGTTGCAGGGTGGTCATCGTGAAGTTGAGGCCGGCGGCGCGCCGAACCCAAGGTACCCGATACCGGTGAACGCGGGCCGCTGGAGCTTTCGCTCCCCGCGGAGTTTGCCGAGGGGATGGGCCTCGGCGAAGACGGTGCGCCACTGCTCGGGCGTGGCGCCGAGCATGACCGCGGGGCGGCCGAGCAGGGCTGGGTCGTCAAGGCTTGTGTCGCGCCAGAAGTCGTATTGGGTTCGGCGGCCGGCCATGCGGGAACTGGTGCAGAGGACGCTCGGGTGGCCGGGCAGGTAGAACGCGAGCTGGCTCGCCCGCCCGTAGTGCTGCGTGACGACGAACGGTTCCTTGCCCGTCTGGTCGCGTAGCTTCGCTGCTTCCTCCGTAACGTGGGCGGCCATTTGGTCGGCCCCCATGAAGCGGCCCGCGGGCGCGAGATCTTTGAGCGGGGGGATGTAATCAAGCAGATCGAGCCGCAGCATGCCCACGCCGACGATGAGGCCGTACCCGACGGTGACGTGCCACAGGATTTGGCCGGGGATCTCGGGCTTGCGCCGGATGTATCCGGCCCAAGGCCTGTGACCCGATGGCCCCGGCGGGAGCGCGAGCCATGCCGCGATGCGGCGGCGATACTCGACCATCGAGTCAGCCGCGAACCAGCCCGCGAGGGCCATGAGTGTCGCGTAGCCGCCGAGGGCCCAGTTTCCCTCGGCCTCGGTCTTGAGCGTGACGAGCAGGTAGAAAAACAAGATCGGGAGGGCGGCGCAGATCAGGAACGCGGCGCCGGCGCGATGCGTGCGGTCGCTGGGGCCCCGGCCCATCCAACGGACGGCGCCAAGGGCGGCGAGCGCGAGGGCGGGGCCGACGATGCCGACCTGGGTTCCGATGAACTCGAGGGTCCAGTTGGGGTCGTAGTTCCATCCTGTCGACGGCATGTCGCCGCCCTTGACACCGAGATGCCCGCCGAGGTGGCGGAGCGTGGGCCACCCTTCGCGGGCGTTCCAGATCAGCACGGGCAGGAGGCCCACGACCATGAGCGCCGACGTGATCCCGGCGAGCGCCGGCCAGGAGCGAGTGAGTTTCATCCGGCGGCGCCGGAGCACGGCGTACAAGAGGAGCCCGGGGAGCAGAAGAAGGATGGTGTACTTGAAGAGGAAGCCGACGGCGAGCGCGAGGCCAAGTTCGACCCACGCCCACACTGAAGCTCGTCCGAGGGCCCGCCACGCGGCCCAGCAGGCCAGCGCCCAGCACGCGACAAAGGGGCCGTCGATCGTCGAGACGAATCCAACGAGTTGCGTGATGGGCGTGAGCATGAACACCGCCGCGGCGAAGAAGGCGACGCGCCCGTTCATCGGAACAAGCGGATGACCGTGGCGGTCGCGTCCGCGTGAGACGTCCGCCGCGAGCCCGGCGATGGACATGGCACCGATGGCGGCGGCGATGACAGCGGGGAAGCGAACGCCGAACTCGGTGTCTCCGAAGAGCCATGTGCCGGCGCGGATGGCCAGGGCGATTCCCGGGCCCTTGGTGTAGTACGACCAGTCGAGTCGGCGGCTCCACTCCCAGTAGTGCGCCTCGTCCTCGATGAGTGTGTAGGGGCAGAAGAGCGCGAGGTAGACGAGGCGAGCGATTGTGATCGCGAGGGTGAGCGCCAAGGGCGCGACCCACCAAGGGCGATTGGGCGCGCCGCCGCGGGGCGATGGATGTCGCGGGCGATCGTGGGCGCGGCCAACAGAGGGGTGGAGGGGCTCGGCGGGCGTGGTCATTGAGGTGCGGGCTGGTGTGATCGTGGCGGGGGCGGGGCAAGTTCTCAGTGGCGCGCCATGCGCCGATACTCGAAAAAAGTGAAGAGCGACAGCGCCGCCACCCCGCCCCACAGCAGCGAGAGGCCCGGCAGCCCGTGCTGGTGGACAAGCTGCTGGCCGGCGCTGATCGAGAGGACCGCCGCGAGCGCCGGGAAAAAGCTCCAGAGGTACACGTGCAGCGGCATCCCGTCGCGCAGTCGCACGGCCATGACGGCGCCGGTCAGGACCATAACCAGGCAGGCGACGCTCATGGCGAGCCGTTCGTGCTGCTTGCTGGTTATCTCGCGCATCAGGTTCTCGATGCGGGTTCGGAGCTTGTCGCGCGGCTCACGGACCGGCGTGTCCCAATCGAACTCGGCGACGCGCTGGTCGGCGAGTTCGAGCAGTTCGACGGCACTCTTGGAGAAGTACTCAGGCCCGGGATTTGCCGAGACGGTGAGGCCGGACACCACCTTGTTGAGCTTCTGGCCCGTGACGGCGCCGCCCGAGTCGATCGTCGGGTCGGAACTCGAGCCCATGGTGGTGACATCCTCCATGCGGACCTCAAAGCTCACGCCGCGCTCGCCGGCCTCGACCGAGGGGAGCGAGCGGAGCCAGGCGCTACGCGACTGCTGGATCTGCGACCGACCGCCATCGAGCATTCGCTCGAACTCGACCGGGCCGCCGGGCGTGTCGGGGAGGATGCGGTACCACTTGCGCGCGTCGTCCCACTCGAGGTTGCTGGCGCGGAGCACGACGGGCTGGTCGAGCGAGTCGCGCATGGAAATATTGGCGTCGAGCTGGAGCGAGGACTGGATTTGCCCTACCGTGGCGCGCTCCGCGAGCATGGTCGCGAGCCACCGGCGCTGCGAGTCGATCTGGGGGAGGGCCTCGGGGCGACGGCGCAGCGAACGCAGCTCCCGGAACCCGTAGAACTTTGGGTCGTCGGCGAATGCATTGGGCACAGAGTACTGGAGGTCCATCGACGACTCGGTCGTCGCCTCGCCGCGCTTGCGGCCGAGGAACTCGCGGGCGTGCATCTGCACGAGGGTGCGGCGTTCGGCGGAGCCGGCGGGGAAGAACCAGACGAAGGCCTCGCGAGCCGTGCCCTCCACCTCGACTTGCCCGTTGTCATCGAGCTTGACCACGAGCACGCCGCGAAGCCAGAGGCGCTGCGCGGCACCAGAGGAATCAGGCGGCAATCGTTCCACGCTGTCGGCGTAGACGAGTGTGTTGTCCTCCATCTGCACCGCCTGGCCGCGGTTGATCTCTGCGACCATGAGTCGCGTGGCATCTTCGGTGACGAGCTGTTGCATGCCGCGCAGAAACTTGGGGATGACCTCGCTGGAGAGGGTGGCGAGCACGATGGCCATCACCACGCCGCTGAGCGCGGCTGGCGTGAGCAGGGTTCGGTGGCCGACGCCGCCGGCGTGGCAGGCGAGCAGCTCGTTGTCGGCGGCCATGCGGTGGTAGGCGAGGGTTGCGCTGAACCCGGCCGCGAACGGCAGGGCGTACTGGAGCATCGGCACCATCGCGATAAGCATGAACTTGAGTGTGTCGAGTGGTCCGAGCTTGCCATCGGCGAGGAACTTAACGGCCGCGGCGAAAGCGAGCACCGTGACTAGGACGGCGGCGGTGAGGAGCACGAGCCGCCAGAGGTCGGCGAGTACATACCGCCAGACTGTGAGTGGGAGCCGCGCCGGCATGGAGGGGGATGGTAGGGCCGGGTGATGGGAACGGGTGAAGCGACGGTGTGAGCCAAGTGCGCCTGGAGCTGCTTATCAGCCGTTGACGGGCCTGTGCCGAGTCAAGCGGGGCAGGACGTGGCTGTTGTCGGGTCGAGTGGGGGGGCGCGATTCACCGAAACCGGGCCCGCGGGGCACGCGGCGACATTCCTGTTGCATGCTCGAGGCGCTCACGCGGCGGTCCCGACAATCGATCGCGCCGACGGTTTGCAAAGGAAAGACTCGCACATGAAGATTACCACCCCCGTTCTCGCCGCCGCGGTCTCAGGTCTCGGGCTCGCCACGCTTGCCGTCGCGACGCCGCCGCTGATTACGCTTGATTGGAAGGTAAACGGCCAGGAATCGGTGAATGTCACCCCCGGTCAGACCGTGATCGTGACGGGGACGGCCATGTGGGGGGCGGATTCACTGCTCAGCGGGCTGGCCAGCATGTTGCTCACGGTGGAAATGCCCGGATCGGACTTGACTGATGCGCTCGATTTCGCGAGCCCCGGCCTCGGCCGCAATAGCGCACTCTCGATGATGCCCCAACTGCTCGTAGACATCCCCATGCCGGGCATGCGAACGATCAGCGCGAATACAGGCGCGATTGACTTGTTTCAACTCCCGGCCTTCATCAATCCGGGCTTTGACGCCTCGAACCCGATCGAGGTGTTCCGTTACACGTTCACTGCCGGTGGGGCGAACCGGATGGTGCCCGTGGATTCCCCGGTGTTTGCGAGCCAGCTGTACGACGCCGTCGGGATGGCGGGACCCGTCCCGACCTTCGTTGACGGCGCGATCATCAACATCGTGCCGTCGCCGGGATCGCTCGCGCTACTGGGACTCAGCGGGACAATGCTGGCGCGCCGCCGCCGGGCCTGAACAATAAGCCGTTGTTGCTACACATCCAGGTTCTTGACCTCGAGGGCGTGGTCCTCGATGAACCGGCGACGATGTTCCACGTTCTCGCCCATGAGGATCGAGAAGAGCGTGTCGGCCTCCGCGGCCCCGTCCCACGCGACGCGCATGAGCACGCGGCGCGTCGGGTCCATCGTGGTCTCCCAGAGCTGCTCGGCGTCCATCTCGCCCAGACCCTTGAACCGCTTGATCTCGAGCCCGCGCCGACCGACCTCGTGCAGGCCCGCGACGATCGACGGGATGTTGGGGCACTCGACGAGGCGCGACTTCGAGGAAGAAGCAGAAGTGGTTTGCGGGGCCGCGCTGTCCTCACCTTCGCTTGTGGCCGCCGACTCTTCGGCCGGCTGTGGCTCGGCGGCCCGGGCCGCATCGGAGAGTGACCACGCGTACTTGGTCGGCAGTTTGGCGCCGGTGATGGATTCCTCCTGCACCAGCGCGTAATCGTCGATGCTCAGCCCAAGGCCGGGGAGCTGCTCAAAGAGACGCTGCAGCTCGCGGTTCTCGTGCAGTTCGCGCAGCGTGGCGCTCGGGCGCGCGGGCGCCGCGACGGGAACACCCGTGGGCTCGCCTGATTCCGGCGTTTCAAGAATCGGCTCCGTGTCGGCGACCTCGAGTTCGGCGACGACGAGGCCCTTCTCCTGCACAATGGCGCGGGCCTGCTGCTCCGACCACGCCCAGGCCTCTCCGCCAGTCCAGACCACCCGGTGCGTCGGCAGATGGCCCTGCCCATTGGGATCGCCCGCGCGCGAGGAGAGCAGCTCAATGAATCGCACGCCGCGGCGTTCGGCGATCTCCACCAGTTCGCCGAGGCGGCGCAGGACACGGATGAGGCGATTGAGATCGGAGCCCTCGACGCGCCGAAGCACCGGGGGGTCGTCGTGCGTGCGTGCCACTGGCAGGCCGTCGGCCACCAGCGCATCGATATCGCGCACCAGAAGGGCCGCGCGCTCAAGACCGATGGTCGTGAGCACCTCGTCGAGCTTGGCCTCGTTCACGACGTACTGGGTGCGCTTGCCCTTGCTCACCGTGCCCGACGCACCGCCAGCGCCCACCGACCCGCCACTCCCGCGGGACCAGGCGAGCTGGTACAGCGGCGGTTGGGCGATATAGACGCGCCCGCGCCGGATGAGCTCCGGCATCTGCCGGAAGAAAAAGGTGAGCAGCAGTGTGCGGATGTGGCTGCCATCGACGTCGGCGTCGGTCATGATCACGACGCGCCCGTAGCGCAGTTTCGCCGCGTCGAACTCGGCCCCGATCCCGCACTTGAGGGCGCTGATGAGGGTGCGGATTTCCTCGAACCCTAGCACCTTGTCGATGCGGGCCTTCTCGACGTTGAGGATCTTGCCCTTGAGGGGCAGGATGGCCTGGTTGTCGACGTTCCGCCCTTGTGTGGCGGACCCACCTGCCGAATCCCCCTCGACGATGAACAGCTCGGAACGCTCAACGTCCTTGGTCTTGCAGTCGCGCAGCTTATGGGGCATAGATCCCGAGTCGAGCGCGCTCTTGCGGCGCGTGAGCTCGCGCGCTTTGCGGGCCGCTTCCCGAGCCTGGGCCGCCACGATGCCCTTCATGACGAGCCGCTTGGCCTCGGCGGGGTTCTCCAGCAACCAGTTCTCGAGCGCCTGGCTGACGGCGCCGGCGACGAACCCCTCAATCTCCGGGTTGAGAAGCCTTTCCTTGGGCTGGTTGTTGAAGGTCGGCGTGGGGAGCTTGACGGAGATGATGGCGATGAGGCCCTCGCGCAGATCCTCCCCCGTGGGCACCGGGTCTTTCTCCTTCAGGATGCCCGATTTCTTCGCGTACGCGTTGAGCGTGCGAGTGAGCGCCACCTTGAAGCCCTGCCCGTGCGTGCCGCCGTCCTTGTTGTTGATGTTGTTCGCGAAGGTCAGGAGCGACTCGTTGTACCCGTCGTGGTACTGCATCGCCACCTCGGCGATCTGCGACAGCACCTTGTTCTCCTGCTTGATATAGACAGGCGCGGACACGGCCGTCTTGCCCGCCATCAGGTGCTCGATGTACTCGAGGAGCCCGTTGTCTGCCCTGAATAACTCGGAGCGGATCTTGCCATCGGGCCCCACGCGCTCGTCGCGCAGGCGGATGTTGATGCCCGGGTTGAGGTACGCGAGCTCGCGAAGGCGGTTGGCAAGGGTGGCGTAGTCGAACGTCGTTTCCGGGAAGATCTCCGGGTCGGGTGTGAACGTGACCTTCGTGCCCGTCTTGAGCCCCGACCCCTCGGGGATCGGCCCGACGAGCGAGAGCGGCTTGCTGGTGCGCCCGCGAGCGAACTCGATCGAATGAATGGTCCCGTCGCGGTACACCTCGCACTCCAGCCACTCAGAGAGCGCGTTCACGCACGACACGCCCACGCCGTGCAGGCCGCCCGAGACCTTGTACGCCGAGCCCTCCTCGCCGAACTTGCCACCGGCGTGCAGCACCGTCATCACGATCTCGACCGCGGGCTTGCCGTCGTACGCCGGGTTGTCGTGCTTCTTGGGTCCGGTTGGGATGCCGCGGCCGTTATCGAGCACCGTGCAGGAGCCATCGGCGTTGATCGTGACACTCACGTGCGTGGCGTACCCGGCCATGGCCTCGTCAATGGAGTTGTCCACCACCTCATACACCAAGTGGTGCAAGGGACCGATGCCGGTGCCGCCGATGTACATGCCGGGGCGAAGGCGAACGGCCTCGAGCCCCTCGAGCACCCTGATCTGGTCGACGCCGTAGTCACCCTTGGCCCCGTTGGCGCTCGCCCCATGTGGGGCTGAACTGGATGCGGGGATGGGGGGGGGGACAGGGGCTGTTGACTCGGGCAAGGGAACCCTCCGCCGTGCCTCCCAAAGGCCCGGAAAAAGCCGAGAAAACCGTATGGTTGCTTGGCATATGGAGTATAGGCAAACCGAGGCTGGATAACCCTGTACGCGTCCGAAAAACAGCCTGAAAACCGCCCTCTATTCCGCCTCGTGACGCCCCCGCCCGCGCTTGGTGCGGGCCCGCGTTTTTTTCTCGTCAAGTCGTCGCTGCACCGATCCCTTGGAGGGCTTAGTTTTCCGGCGCACTTTGGGCTCCATCAAGGCCTGGACAATCAGTTCGCGGAGTTTATCAAAGCACGCTGCGCGGTTGCGGCTCTGCGAGCGATCCTCCTCGCATGTGAGAATCAACTCACCTTCATCGGTGAGGCGCCGCCCGGCCAGCCGCGCCAGCCGGGCGCGCGCCCTCGCGGAGATTGGAATCTGGTGCAGCGCCAGCCGCAACTCGGCCTTACTCGACACCTTGTTGACGTTCTGCCCCCCCGGTCCACCGCTGCGCGAATACGAGAATGCCAGCACGCCCTCGGGCACGTACACGTGCGGCGCGATCTCAACCCCCGTAGGCGCAGGAACTTCAGGCCCGGGGCCGGCGCGCTCAGGCTCGGCCACTGCTACCGCTCCTTCCGTTCGGCCGCGAGTCGAGCGTCCGCTTCAAGCTCGTCCAGCCGATCTCGCCGGGTCTGAAACGCCTGGCGCCACAGCCACTGCGGCTTGCGGTCCTCCTGCCCCACCGGTGTCACGCCCGGCACGGTTTCACGGTACAACTCCGGGTACTCCGAAAACATGCCCTCGCACAGCTGCAGCGCCGTCCTGGTCTCCTTCAGCAGCGATAGTGATTCCCGCCCGGCCTCGTTGCTCTTCCGCACCGAATCCGGCCTTGACCGCCGCGGCACATCCGCCAGCACTCGCTCCGACAAAGAGAGCGCCCGATCGATTCGTTCCATTGTCGCGCCGAGGTCCGCCCGCGCTTTGGCAAGGCCGCTCACCACGGTCACCGCCCGGCGCGTGGCGCTCCCAGCGCTCCCGCCTTCGAGCGCCGCAAACTCGCCCGCTGATCGGACGCTCGCCGTGACCACGCCAAGGGATTCCGCGAGTTCTGCTCCGAGCCGGAGTCTCGACGCTTCACCGAGCGGCGACGCCGCGAGAATCTGCGTGGCCGCAGGTGCGCCGGCAACGTCCTTGGGTGGCTCCGCGAGCAGTCGCGCCGGTGTGCCAGCGGCGTCCGCCGATGCCCACAGTTGGCCGGTGGGCGCCAGGAGCGTTTCAACCAGTTGCGAGTCGGCCGAGCGCCGCTTGAGCGATGTCCACACTGCACCTTGCAGTTGTCGATCCACCGCCTCCCAGTCGGTCTCGCTCGGTGCATCCGACCGGAGATTGTCGGCGGCCTCGGCGGCGATCAGAGTCTTCTCCTGCGCGTAGCAGGACGCCCCGCACATTGCCAACAGCAGCGCCCCCACCCCCACCCGGTCATCCGGGTCATTGAGGTATCCAACGCAGCGAGACCGGCTCGACCGCATGGCCTCGGCCATCGCCCACACCACGTCCGCGCGCCAGGCATTCGCCTCCAGCTCCACGATGCACAGCCCCGCACCATCGCGCTCCACCTCGGCGATCGCCGCGGCAAAGTCCTTCACGAGCCGCAGGTTGTCCAGGTCCCCCTTCACGCGGACGAGCGCCACTTTCTTGGGGTCGGGGCGTTTCCGACCCGAGTCTTCGGGCACGCCGCAGTCCGCCGGCGGCTGGGCGGCGATGCCGGCGCGGGGCGCAAACCAAACTGATGCCGCGGCGAGCACCGCCGCAACCCACAACACGCTCGGACAACCACGTGGCACGCCGCCAGTCTACCCGCCGCCCAGGGAAAGCAAGCCCGAAGGCTTCGTTCCCCCTCCTAACCTTGGCCCTATGCCAACGCAGCCAGAGCTCAAGCGACCACAAGTAGTCACCCGATTCGCCCCATCGCCCACAGGTCACTTGCACATCGGCGGCGCCCGGACCGCCCTCTTCTGCTGGGCCTATTCGCGCGCCGAGGCCGCGCGCCAAGGCACCCCGCCCGCCTTCGTTCTCCGCATCGAAGACACCGACCAGGCACGTTCCTCCGAGTCGGCCGCCAAGGGCATGTGCGAAGACCTGGCGTGGCTCGGCATCACTTGGGATGAAGGCCCGCGCCATGAACGAACCGGCGATGCGGGCGACCACCAGGTCATCGGGGGTGATCCGCGCCACGTCGGTCCATTCTTCCAGGCCCAGCGCCTTCACCTGTACAACAAGTACATCATGCAGCTCGTCGAGCAGGAGAAGGCGTTCCCGGCTTTCGAGAAAGCCGAGGAGCTCGATGCCAAGCGCCGCGAGGCCACCAGCCGCAAGCAAACATACCACTACGACAACACCGCGGCCCTCGCGATCCCTCTTGTGGAGCGGCTGCACCGAATGAAGCCCGTGAGCGAAGGGGGGAAGGGAGAGCCGCACGTCGTGCGTCTCCGGGTGACGGGCGAGCCGATCACCGTGCAGGATCAGGTGCTGGGCGAGGTGAGCTACGCCGCGGGCGAGGTGGACGATTTTGTGCTGCGGAAGGCCGACGGGTTCCCCACGTATCACTTCGCGGTCGTGATTGACGACGAGACCATGGGCGTCACGCACGTGCTGCGCGCCCAGGAGCACCTCAACAACACGCCAAAGCATGTGGCGCTCCAGCAGGCCCTCGGCTTCGCAAGCCCGATTTACGCGCACATGCCCATCATCTGCAACATGGACGGCTCCAAGATGAGCAAGCGCGACAAGGCGAAGACCGCCCGCGCCGCCGCCAAGACCGCTATTCAGAAAGACCCGGCGATCTCCCCTGGCGCGATCGCTCAAGAGACCGGACTTGACCCGGCGGCGCTCGCCGATTTCCTCGCCCAGAACAACGACTCGATCGAGATCGCCGAGGCCCTGGGCCGGCGATTCGGTGTCACGCTGCCGGAGGTCGAGGTCGAGGACTTTCGGGCCGCCGGCTACCTCCCCGAGGCGATCACGAACTTCATCGCGCTGCTCGGGTGGTCACCGGGCGGCGACATTGAGAAGTTCGATACCGCGTTCATCGCCGAGCGATTCGATGTCCATCGCATCGGCAAGACGAGCGCGAAGTTCGACCGCATGAAGCTCCTCTCGTTCAACACCGACGCGATCACCACGATGGCGCCCGCCGAGTTCAACCGGCGGTTCCACCAGTGGGCGCGCGATTACGCGCCCCCCCTCGCCGCGGTCTTCCCGGACTCTGCCGCGCCGCGTTGGGAGATGCTCTGCCGCGCGGTGCAGCCGCGCTGCAAGACCTTCAAGGACGCTGCCGACCAGACCGCCTTCCTCCTTGTTGCGGACGACCAGGTCACGTTCGACCCCAAGGCGGTCGAGAAGGTGCTCAAGAAAATCGATCCCGCCACGGGCAGCGGAGCCGCGCTGCTCGCCGGTGTCGTCTCGGTTATCGAAGGCGTCGTTGAGTTCAAGCCCGAAACGATTCATGCCGCGATTGAGGCGTTCGCGGCCACCAAGAACCTCAACATTGGCAAGATCGCTCAGCCACTTCGCGTCGCCCTCACCGGCTCGACCGTAAGCCCGCCGATCGATGCGACGCTCGCGTTGCTCGGCAAGGCGTCCTCGCTTGCGCGCATCCACCGCTGCCTGCAAACCGCGTAGGCGCGACCGGGGCATCATCATCAGCGCCGCCGGCTTCAGCAGGGCGCGTTTGAACGTGCGGCGCCGAGCATCTGCGCTCAGCCCAGGCAGACTCAACGCCGTGCGCTTCAACAGGTGTTGTCATGCCTTCTTCCGCTGATTCCACAACGTCACCGCATCCGGTTCGCGCGGGTACAGCGGTAGGAGTTCCATCGGATCCCCTGCCGCCAGCCGCGCCCCCGCGTGCAGACACGCCTCAGCGCTCAACTCAAGAGGAAGCAAAGGCACCCCCCGTGCCAGCGCCGCTTCGCGCATCGACGCCGGCAGAAACTGGTCCGCCACGATCGCGCTCGCCAGCCACGGCGCGCTGCCTTCGGCAAACCTCGCGCTCGACACCAGCTGGCCCTCGGGAATCGCTTCGCCGGGGTTCCATCCCGTCGGAAACATTGTGAGCCACGCCGAGTCGGTCTTGCTCGCCAGCGCCACGGTGAACCACGACTTGCCGATCAGTCCCGCCGATACAAGGCGAGGCCTCGCCCCTTCCGCCGCCACCGCCGCGCTCGGTACCCCGGTGCATTGTGCTCCGCTCGCCTCCGCGATCATCTTCGCCGCGGCGACCGCGATCCTCAGCCCCGTGTAGCCGCCCGGTCCGACCGACACGATGATCCGTTGAAGCTCCCGAGCCCGCACTTCGCAGCGCTCGCATACCCGCTCGATCGCCGGCATCAGGTCGTCGTCGTGCCGCCCGGTGGCGCGCAGCGGTTCTGTCGCGATGACCTCCACGCGCGACCCGTCTATCTGTCCGAGCGCTACGCCCGCGGCGGCCGGCGGAGCCGAGGGTGCCGAGCCGCTCGACGCGACCGCGGCACTCGGGTTGCTGATCTCGATGGCGAGCGTGAGGATTGGCAAGTGCGGGCTCGGGAAGTCAGCTATTCTCTGCGCCTGCTTCGCACAGGAGCCTTCAGGATGTCTCATTCTTGCGTTGTATCGTCAGCGGCGCTCAGCGCCATGCTCTTCGCTTCTCCGCTCGTTCTCGCGGCACAGCCCGAGCCGGGCGCCGCTCCTGCCGAAGCCGCGCTAGAAACTTCCGGGCAGCGGCCGGTTTCCCCGCCCGTCCAGACCGACGACTCCGGGCGCGAGGTAAGGCCGGACGGCCCTGATGACGCGGCGAAGCTCACCAATGTACCGAGATCCGACCGGCCCGACCCCTCGTGGACACTCAGCTTCGAGCCCGTGGCTTGGTGGGCCTCACCCAGTGGCAAGATCCGCTTGCCCGGACAGACCTCCGGCGGGGACCAGGTTCGGGTCGAGCGGCTCAATCTCGACAGCCCGCAGTTGTCGCCCGGTGGTGAGATCCACATCAATGCCGACCGCTGGCGGTTCACGTTCAGCGCCGCCGATAACTCGGTGGACGCATCGTCCTTTGCCGACAGCACCATCCGCCTAGGCGATATGGTCATTGCGCCCGCCGAGACCTACCGCTCGTCTATCGACCTGTTTTTCGCCGAGCTCACGGCCGGGTTCCGCATCTACCGGCGCGAGTTCGCGCTCGAACCCTCGCAGGAGATTCTGCCGGCGCTGCTCTCGCTCCACCTGATCGCCGGCGCCCAGCTTGTAGACGTGGATATCGAGGTGCAGCGAACCCTCGGCGGCCGTGCGGGCGCCGAGGAAACGTTCATCCACCCGATCGGCGGCGTGCGAGCCGACGTTGAGCTCTACCGCGATTTCACGATTGACGTGCTGCTCACGGCGGGCGGGCTGGATAGCTCTACTTCGCTCGACATCGTCGCGGGCTTCCAGTGGCGCCCGCACGAGAACCTCGGCGTGCAGATCGGCTGGCGGCAGATCCTGTATACCGTCGAGGAGGGCGAGGGGACGGGCTTGTTTGAGTACGAGGGTGGTGTGGCCGGCCTGTACGGCGGCGTGGTCATCCGCTTTTAGAACTTCTCGCCGCGCGGACGCTCGCTTCTCGCGACCCAAGCACTCTGACCCTGCCCGCTATGACGGCAGATTCACCGGCATCACGACGTATACGAAGTCGTTCGACGCCGATCGGATCAGCCCCGGCTTGTTCGGCGCCTTGAGTTCCACGATCACCTCGGGGTCGCTCACCACTTTCAGCACGTCCGTGATGAACGCGGGGTTGAAGCTGATCTCGATATCCTCCCCCTCGTACGAGTTCAGCCCAACGTTGATCTCGGCCTCGCCCATCTCCGGCGCCCGGCTCGAGAGCGTCAGCCGCTTCTCCGACTTGCTGAAGCTCATCCGCACACCGCGGGATTCCTCGTTCGTCAGCACCGCCGCTTTGCGCACCGCCGACGACAGTTCCTCGCGATCCGCTACGATCTTCTTGTCCTGATCCTTCGGGATGACGTCCTCGTAGGGCGGGAATGACCCCTCGACCAGCGACGAGCTCAGGAGCGCCCGCGGCGCATCGTTCGCCGCTTCTTTATTGTTGTCGGCACCGGGGTGGTCGAACGCAAAGTAAATCCTGGATTCGGTAACTGCAATGCGCACCGGCGCATCCTCCTCGTACACCAGCTTCTGGATCATGCTCAGGGCCTTGCCCGGCACGATGCACGAGACCGAGGCGCCCTTGTCTTTATCCCCGCCCCCCCCTCCAGCCCCGCTAAGCGTTGTTCTCGATACCGCCAGCCGCCGACCATCCGTCGCCACCATCTCGATCTTCTTCCCATCGCGCTTCAGCAGCACGCCGTTGATGGCGTACCGCGAGGTCTCGCGCGCCGTCGCGAAGGCCGTCTTCTGCACAAGCTGCAGCAGCAGCCCGGCCGGGTGCCTAAACGTCGTCTTAGGGGCTTCGCGCCCCGTCCCCGCCAGCACCGACTGAAAGTCCGGCACCGGCGGGTACTCCGCCGCGGGGTACCCCAGCACCCGGAAATGCGCGTTGGTCCCGCGAATGTGGACCTGATCCGATCCCCCGGTTACCTCAATCGTCAGCGTGGGCTCCCCCTCCTCCGCCGACACGATCTGGCGCAGCTTGTCCGCCGGCACCAGGGCCTGCCCCGGTTCCGTGACATCAACCTGTGGGATCGAAATTAAGAGCGTGGTATCGCCGTCCGAACCCGCGAGCGTCAGCTCGGCGCCCTGCGGTCCGCGGCTCGCGATCAGCCTCACGCACGACAGTTGCGGTGACGGGGTGCGGACAGGCACCACCGCGGCGACAAGATTGACGGCCTCAAGCAATGCACCGCGATCGCAGATGACCTTCATTGGTAGCTTGGCTCCATAGTTGGCCACAGTGTACACAAGGGATAGGACGTGCGCGCTCCTCCCGCACAAGCGACAAGGTTCATGCCCTCTCTCGCCACCACCCGGCGAATGCACGCCGTGCGACTTTGGGGCATATTGGTAGCCCTCGAGCGTGAGAGCCGCCTCGCCGGGGCCTATGGTGTAATAGTCTCGGTCGCCACGAAGCGGCCCGTGGGTTTGTATTGATTCTGTTCAGTTACAGGCAACCAAGTAGTTCGACGCGGCGCCCGTCGGCCGCAGGAAGGGTTTTCGCATGTCGTTTGAAGCAGCCGTGCACGCCCAGGCGATCGAGCTTGACCGTCTCGCTCTCGAGATGACCGCCGCCGCTGGCAGCGGCCATCCCTCCACGTCCATGAGCCTGGGGCACATTGTTACGGTCCTCATGTTCAGCGCCATGCGCTGGAGTCCCGAGTACCCCGATTACCCAACCTCCGATCGCCTCGTCCTCTCTGAAGGCCACGCGGTACCGATCATCTACGCCGCCGCGGCCAAGCTCGGCGTTTCGATCGGCAAGGGCGAGAGCCGCCGCAAGATGACCGTCGAGGACGCCATGAAGCTCCGGACGGCCGACTCCGAGATCGACGGGCACCCGAACCCCATGGAGGGCTTTCCCTTCTTTGACGCCGCGACCGGCTCGCTGGGCCAGGGCCTCAGTGTCGCTGCCGGCCTCGCCGAGGCCGCCCGTCTCGACGGCATGGATAAGCGGATCTACTGCATCATCGGCGACGGCGAGTCGCGCGAGGGCCAGATCTCTGAAGCCCTTGATTACATCATCGATCGCAAGCTCACCGCAGTCCTCCCGATCTTCAACTGCAACGAGTACGGGCAGGCCGACCGCGTCAGCCCTCAGCAGTCGCCCGAGCGACTCAAGGACAAGCTCGCCGCCTACGGCTTCGAGGTCAAGATGATCGACGGCCACAGCCCGGCCCAGATCAAGGCCGCGTTCGACGAGTTCGCCAACCGCAGCGGCACCGACGGCAAGCCGATGGCGGTTGTCGCCCGCACGGTCAAGGGTTGGGGCGCCAGTGTCATGTCCGGCAGCGGCTGGCACGGCAAGCCCGCGACCGGCGACCAGCTCAAGAAGGCCCTCGCCGAACTCGACGAGCGCCGTGTCGAGCTCACCAGCTCACTCGTCTCCTCCGACTCATTCATGATCCAGAACCCCGCCGAGCCGCCCGAGGCCCAGTACGCATCGGCCGACCTGCCCACCTTCTCAAGCATGATGAAGAAGATGGACGCCGAGAGCTCGCTCCACACCGGCCGCATGGCCACCCGGCGCGCCTACGGCGTTGCCCTCCGCGCCCTGGGCCAGGCCAACAAGAACGTCGTCGTGCTCGACGCCGACGTCTCCAACTCCACCTTTGCCGATCAGTTCCGCAAAGACCCCGCGCTCGCCGCCCGCTTCCTTGAGTGCAAGATCGCCGAGCAGAATATGTTCTCCCTCGCCGCTGGCCTCTCAGCCGGCGGCAAGATCCCCTTCGCGTCCACCTTCGCCAAGTTCGTCACGCGCGGCTATGACCAGATCGAGATGGCCATCAACTCCGGCGCCAACATCAAGCTGGTCGGCAGCCACGCCGGAATCACCCTCGCCTCCGACGGCCCAAGCCAGATGGCACTCCCCGATGTCGCCTGGTTCCGCGCCTGGTCCACCATGCGCGATCATCGCGGCAATCCTGGGTGCTACCTCCTCCAGCCCGCCGACGCCTACGCCGCGTACGCCTTGACCGGCGTCATGGCCGAGTACGAGGGCGCCTGCTACATGCGGACCCTTCGCGCCGAGACCGAGTTCATCTACTCCGACGAGACCGTCTTTAACCTTGGCGGGTTCGAGGTGCTCAGCGAGGGACGCGACGTGCTGTTGTGCGCCGCCGGTTTCATGGTGCACGAGGCCAATAAGGCGATCGACCAGCTCGACAAGGCCGGAATCAGCGCCACGCTGGTCGACCTGTACTCCCTCCCCTTCGATCACGACGCCCTGCTCGATATCGCCAACAGGAACAACGGCTACGTCATCACCATCGAGGACAACTACGGCGGGGGCATCGGCTCCGCCGTGGCCGACGCGCTCGCCGCCGCGGGCGACGCATTTACCCTTGAGCAGATGTTCGTCCGCCGCATCCCCAAGAGCGCCAAGACCGAGCAGGAGATGCTCAAGATGTGCGGCCTCACCGCGGCCGACATCGTCAAGGTCGCGATGCAGCTCCTCCAAGTCGCCTGACGGGGTGGCGCCGGCCTCGGGGCCGGTGTCTCTTCACGCTCGCTACTTCGGTGGTTCCTCTGCCGTGGCGTCCGCCTCCGGCACGCCCTGTTGGGGCAGCGTCGCACGCCACCTGAGCGACAGCTCCTCGAAGCTCGCCCCGAGCGCCTCGCGCGAGGCCTCGTCGATGCTCTTCCCCACCGCCATCGACCTGAGCCACGCGTTGCGTCCCCCCCGTCCGTACGCGTCCGACACATAGGCCACCATGTGGTGGCCCTGCCGGTACACATGCCCGTGCCAGCGCGGCTTGCACGTCCTGAAATCCGTGAGCTCGTCCCACGGCGCCAACTCCCCGCTCCGCGCCCAGGCCTTCACAACCTCGTCGGTATGCTTAGCCAGCATCGGGCTGACACCCTCCGACGACAGCTCCGCGACACCCTCCACCAGCCACCACGGCATGTTCGTTGCGTGCTCTCCATACTGGAACGTCGCCACGTGCCCGTACTCGTGCGCCAAGAGCGGCCGCAGCCCGTCGGACATCATCCGGTTCCCGCCCAGGATCTTGATCGCCTCGCCCGGCTCGTTCCACCCCGAGAGCGGATCGGTGTAGCTCAAGTAGATCGACTCCTGCAGGTGCCCCATCCGCGGGTAGATCTTCACCTCCTGCGTGATGCTCGGCACGTTCTCAAACCCCGCATCCACGTGCCGGCGAATCTCCGGCAGAACCTCCGCCACGCGCTCGGCAATATCGCGCGCATCACCCAGGTATTTCACGACCCCCGGCCCGCTCTGTTCGCTGTACGCCGGCCCCGACACTACCTTCCAGTCCTCCCCCGCGAACAGCCACGCCTCTCCGATCTTCACGAACACCGCCGGGTACGACACGCGTCGCTCTTTGCGCGCGGCGCCATCCTCGCCGGGCTTCATCCTCCAGGTGATCGTCAACTTGCACCGATGCTCATCGCGCGCTCGTGCCGTCCGCGCCGGGTCCACCTCGCCCGGCACTTCCTCTTCTTTCTCCGCCTCGGCGGCCGCTCCCGCACCCTGCACCGGCTCCGTCTCTACCGCAGCCCCCTCCACCGGCTCGAGCTTCAGGTCAAACTCCGCCGGCGCGTGCAGCTTGAAGTCCGCGGCCCAGTTCTCCTGCTCCTTGCGAAAAACGGGATCGCCCACCCACCCCGACGCCGCATGCGGCGCTGCCGGGACCACGCGCGTCAGGTATCCCTCGATATCCCCCGCCAGCACCGCCTTCTCCATCGCGACGAGCACCGATTCGACCGCGGGCGCGTGCAACGGCGCGCTCGCGGGTTGGCAAAGTGCTGGAAACTCGACAGCCCGAGCGGCTCCCACTGATGCGGAGATCGCGGCAAGGAGCGAAGCGACAATGCCGATGTGCATTCGGGCCATGGTCTGTTGTACCTCAGTGCGTGCCGCGCGGTTCAAGGAGCGGTCTGGATGTTCCAGAGCTTATGTGATTCCGCGCGTATCATCTTTCCCTCACCTCTCCTTCAAACTCTCGCGCCACGCCGCATCCAGTTCCGCAAACCCGGTCCCTAGAGCTCCCCGCGTCGCTTCGTCCAGCGTCTTCCCCGCGGCCACCTCTCGGATCCATGCGTTCCTTCCCTCGCGCCCGAACCGCTCCGACACATACCCCATCAGATGGTGCCCCTGCATGTAGGCCATCTGCTTCACGCGCTGCGCCGCCGTCTGGTAATCGATGATTTCCTGCCAAGCCACCAGGGCGTTTGACGCCGCCAGATCTCTCATCATCTTGTCCAGCGCTGCCACATACCCCGGTCTGAACCTCTCCGCCGAAAGCTCCGCGACTCCCTCCGCCATCCACCACGGCATGTTCTGACGCGCCCTCGGCCCCATCTCCCACGTCGCCACGTGCGCGTATTCGTGCGCGAAGGCCTGCTTCCACCCCTCGCCGCGCGTGTACCACGTCATGAACTTGATCGATTCGCCGGGCTCATTCCACCCGCCCAGCGAACTGTCCGGCATGCTCAGGTACACGCTCGCCTTCAGGTGCTCCATGTCGTGGTAGAGCTTGATCTGCTGCGGCTTCGCGTTGGTGATCCCGAACCCCTCGTCCGCGTGCGACTTGGACACCGGGAACGCCGCAGCGGCCTCCTCTGCCACTTCCTCAAACCCCGGCTCATACTTCACCACGAACCCTTCTCGCTCCAGCACCAGCCAAGGTTCGCCGTGGTAGAGCCAGCGATCCCCGTTGACTTCGCCGCTCTTCCCGTCGTCGCCGTGCCGCCGGAACACGCCGGTCCATTCCGCCCGCGCGCCCTTCTTCGCCGGGCCCTCAGGCATCGCGTATTCCATCACGAGCATCACCGCCACGCCACCGTCCTCCCGCTCCCGCGGCTCGCTCGCCGACAGTTCGAACTTCACGGGTCGCACCTTTGCGAGGTCCGCCGCCCACGCCTCCTGTTCCGCCCGAAAGAACGCATCGCACCCGGCGCACTCTGTCGGCGCGACGTGACGCAAGTATGCGGCGGGATCGCCCGCCAGCACCGCCAGCTCCATCTCTTCGATCACCGCGTCGATGTGCGGTAGTGACTGCGCGCGACCCGCGGACGAGGCCGCGCCAATCACTCCGACCACCGCGACAATACAAACGCGAAGCACGTTCATGTTGAAGAGTCTACACAAGGCCGCTGGAATCGCCGCTCCACCTGTCGGTGTCGCCGGCGTGGAGACGCGAGCATCCAAATCAATGACGGTGTCCACCGTTGTTGCTGTGCCGCCGAGTGCCCGATGCCCAGTGCCTCTTCCGCTCTAGCACACCCCGCACTCTCCGCACGCTTCCCCCGTCGTCCCGCCGCGCCTGTACACCTCCGGGTCCCAGCGATCCATCGCCGCCGCGGGGTTGTTCAGTGGCTTGAACCCGAACTTGCTGTACAGCCCGTGCGCATCACGTGTCAGCAGCAGGAACCTCCGCAGCCCCTGCAGCTCCGGGTGCGAGAGCACGGTCTCCATAAACATCCGGCTCAATCCGCGTCCGCGATGGCTCTCGACTACGAACACGTCCGACAGGTACGCGAACGTCGCCCGGTCCGAGATCACCCGCCCAAACCCCACTTGCGTCCTCCCCGCACGATCGCCCCCGGCCCCCAGCTCATACACGCCGAACGCCATCGAGTGCTCGATGCCTCGCCGCACCGTCTCGAGCGGGATCCCCGGCGACCAGTATGTCCCGCTCAGGAACCGATGCGCCGCCGGCACATCCAGCAACGCCTTGTCGTCGGAGACGAGGAACCCCTCACGATCCAGCTCGTGCGGCATGACCAACTGTATCGCGGCGGTTCGCCCGCGCTGCGACAGGTGGAGCGGCAAGGGAAGGCGCGACGACTGCAACCTACCTTATGGGTATGACCGCGACCTCACCCCTCGCCCGCAAGATCGCCGACCTCGCGCTCCTCCGCGGCACCTTCACACTCCGCTCCGGGCGCACCAGCAACTACTACCTCGACAAGTACCTCTTCTCCACCCGCCCCGAAATCCTTCGTGAGCTCGGCAAGCTCTTCGCCGAGCGAATCTGGGACATCGAGCGCGAAGCCGGCCTCCGCGTCGATCGCCTCGCCGGCGCCGAGCTCGGCGGCATCCCCCTCGTCACTGTCGCGAGCCTCGAGACCGACAAGCCCTGCATCTTCGTCCGCAATGCGAAGAAGGACTACGGCACCGCCAAGCAGATGGAGGGCAAGCTGGTCAAGGGCGAGAATCTCGTCTTCGTGGAGGACGTCGCGACCACCGGCGGCCAGGCTCTTGAGGCAGTCAAGCTCCTCGAAGCCGCCGGCGGCCACGTGGCCGCTGTCATTGCCACCATCGACCGGCAGGAGGGCGCCGCCGAGAACATGCGTGCCGCCGGCGTCCGCTTCCACTCGTTGTTCACCAAGGAAGACCTGGGCGTGACCGAGTGATCGCTACGCGGTTGCGGTAGTCTGTGCGTATGTACCGCACCCGTGAGCAGCGGCTGGGCCCTCTGGGAACAGCGCTGCGATTTGTACGCCGATCGCTTTTCCGGCTCGTGAGTTGTCCGGCGCCGGCGATCGTGCTCGCACTTATCGGCTCGATTGCAGTGGTCGTGGTGATGAGCTATTCGTCGATGCCCAATCGAACAGCGGGGTGGAGCGGACTCACGCCGAGCGGAAAGAGATTCTCCGTCAAGACGCAGTCCGAAGGGCTATTTGTGCCGCTCGTTTACACTGCGACCGTCGCAGCGGATCCGGGAACAGGTTCGCAGGAACTTCTGGATGCACTTCGGGCGGGACTGATTCACACCGGGTGTGCCAGTGTGTATCCCATGGTGATGCGTGATCTGGGAGCTGAAAGTGGTTCACCCCGCCTAAAGGCAACATGCATTGGATACGCGAATGTCCCCCTCGCCGCGCTCAACCTCCTGAGCATCCTAGTTGCAAGCTCCTGCATGCTGCTTCTGATCTTGCGGCATTACGAGAGGCGCTGGCTCCGGCATGCAAAATATGGAGGACTCTGTGTGAGATGCGGGTACGATCTCTCGGCGGTTGTCGCCGAACACTGTCCAGAGTGTGGTGAAGGTTCAGTGCAGGTGTATTCCGAGCCATCCTCGTCGCGCTCCACCCACGCATGAACCAGAACTCCTCCAACCTCGCCCGCCTCGAAGCCCTTCTCCGCGCCGGGCACCCCTCCATCCTCGTCGTCACGCACGAGGAGGCCGAGGCCCTCGATCTCATCCGCACCGCCGCGATCAACACGAGCAAATCGCTCCGTATGTGGTCCATCGTCCGCGGCCTCAGTGAGGGGCTTCTTGCCGGCGGCATCTCCTATCCCAATACCGAGAACCCCGCCGCGGCTCTCTACCAGGCCTCCCTGGAGAGTGATCCACAGATCATCGTGATGCTCGACCTCATCCCCCACCTCGCCGACGAGCGCACGATGCGGAGCTGGCGCGAGGCCGTCGCCTGGTTCGCATCGCCGGCCGAATCCGGCGGCCCCGCCAAGCCCGGGCAGATCATCCTCATCGATCACTCCGCGAGCATCCCTCCGGTCGTTGCTTCGCACTCCGTCCGCTTCGAGATCGCGCTCCCGGACGAGCCCGAGCTCGAGCAGATCGTCCGCGACTCCCTCCGACGCGCTCACCGCGAGCGCCCGATCGAAGCCGATATCAGGAAGTCAGCGCTCAAGACCGTCGTCCGCAACCTCCGCGGCCTCCCCCGCCGCCAGGTCGAGCGCCTCGTCTACGAGGCCGTCTGCGACGACCGCAAGTTCAACGAGAAGGATGTCGAGCGCCTATTGATGCGTAAGCGAGAGCTGCTCCACGCCGACGGGCTCCTCGAGTTCGTCGAGGCGCCCACCAGCATCGACCAGGTCGGTGGCCTGGGCCGTCTCAAGGCCTGGCTCAAGCAGCGCGAGGCCGGCATGAGCGACGAGGCCGCGGCGTTCGGCATCACCCCGCCCCGCGGCGTCCTCCTGCTCGGAGTCCAGGGTGCCGGCAAGAGCCTCTGCGCCAAGGCCGTCGCCACAGCCTGGCAGCGCCCGTTGCTTCGCATGGATGTCGGCGCCCTCTACGACCGTTACATCGGCGAGAGCGAGCGTCGGCTGCGCGGTGCCCTCCAGCAGGCGGAAGCCATGTCCCCCGTCATCCTCTGGATCGACGAGATCGAGAAGGCCTTTGCGTCCGCCGCGAGCCGGAGCACCGACGGCGGCCTCTCACAGCGCATGTTCGGCACACTGCTCACGTGGATGCAGGAGCACCGGTCGCCGGTCTTCCTCGTTGCCACCGCGAACGACATCGAGGCCCTTCCGCCCGAGCTCCTGCGCAAGGGCCGCTTCGACGAGATCTTCTTCGTAGACCTGCCATCGCCGGAGGCCCGACGCGCCATCTTCAACATCCATCTCAAGAAGCGGCAGCGGGACCCCGGGATGTTCGATCTCGATTCGCTGGTCGCGGCCAGCGACGGTTACAGCGGCGCCGAGATTGAGCAGGCGATCATCAGCGCCATGCACGAGGCCTTCTCCGATCATCGCGAACTCTCCACCGCGAGCCTCGTCAGCGCCGTCAAGCTGTCGCCCCCGCTCAGCGTCACCATGGCCGAGCGAATCACCGCGCTCCGCGAGTGGGCCGTTGGCCGCTGCGTCCCGGCCGAATAAATAGGTTATCGGCGGGACTGTGCCACGACAACCGGCCATCTATACCGCCTGCTCCTTCCGCGCGGGCGGTTTACACGCCGCGCCCCGTCAAACCGCCTCAACTCATTGCATGGCCCACGTTCATACCGCATGTTCCGGGTGTCGGTGCATACACCAGCGTCAGCCGCCTACCCGAGCCGATCGTGGGGCCGGGGGGTCGGGGCAACGCCACCAAGGAACCCAAGAAATGAAGATCACCACCCTCGCCATCCTCGCCGCGGTCCCCGGTCTGGGTCTCGCCGCCTCGGCCAACGCCCAGCAGATGATTACGATCGATTGGAAGGCCAACGGCCTCGATAACATCGCCATCCTCCCCGGTCAGACCGTCACCGTCACCGGCACCGCGCAGTGGGATTTCAACCCCATGCTCACCGGGTTTGCCGCCAGTCTCTTCAACGTTGACCTCGCCGGCGCCACCTTCACCGACGGCCTCAACTACACAGGCGCCGGCCTCGGCCGCAACGCGTCCCTTTCGTTCATGCCCCAGATTCTCACAGATATGCCGCTCCCCGGCGCCCGCATGATCACCGCGAACACCGGCGGCATCGACGATTTCCAGCTCCCCGTCTTCATTAACCCCGGCTTCGACGCCGGCAACCCGATCGAGCTCTTCCGCTTCAACTTCACCGCCGGGGCCACCAACCACGTCGTCAACGTCGGCTCCACCCACCTCTACGCCCAACTCTATGACTTCATGGGCATGTCGGTTGACGCCGTCGCCCTCGTCGATGGCGCCACTATCAGCATCGTCCCGGCTCCCGGTTCGCTCGCCCTCCTCGGCCTCAGCGGCACGCTGGCCGCTCGTCGTCGCCGCAGCAAGTAAGCCTTCGTTTCGCAGCCCAGCTCAGGTGTGGCAGGCCGCCGGATTGCTCCCCGGCGGCCTGTTCTTTTTTCTCCGCCGCGGCCCTCCACCCTCGCCCGCCCCCACATGGCCCACGCCCCCGCGAGCCTCTACCATCCCCTCTTCCCCGAGGCCCGAACCACATGCCCCACATCATCGCCGAGCCGTGTATCGGCACCAAAGACACATCGTGTGTTGACGTTTGCCCCGTTGACTGCATCCACCCCACCAAGAACGAGAAAGAGTTCGAGGCTACCGATCAGCTCTTCATCGATCCCGACACCTGCATCGACTGCGGGCTCTGCGTCGACGAGTGCCCCGTCAAGGCCATCTTCCCCCAGGAAGACCTCCCAGGCGAGTGGAACAAGTACATCCAGCTCAACCTCGACTTCTACAGGAGGTAGGTGAGAAGCCCTTGGGGAAAGGTCAGGGAACAACTGGCCCTCTACTTTCGGACAGATCCTAGTGCCCAGTGCCCAGTGCCTCTCGCTCATACCACCTAATCGTCCGCCCCAGCCCCTCACGCAGCGCTGTCGTCGCCCCCCACCCCAGCAGCTCCGTTGCGCGGCTGGTGTCCAGGCTGCGACGCGGCTGCCCGTCCGGCCTCGTCGCGTCCCACAAGACGCCGCCCTCGAAGCCTGTCAACTCGACAACAAGCTCCACCAGCCCCCTGATCGTGATCTCCTGTCCCGACCCGATGTTGATCGGTGACGCATCCTCCGCCGATTTGCTCGGCGCAAGCGCCGCCCGCGTCACCGCCTCCGCGGCGTCCTCCACATAAAGGAACTCGCGCGACGCCGCTCCCGTCCCCCAGCACACCAGTTCGGAGTCGCCCCGCCGCTTCGCCTCCACGCACTTGCGGATCAGTGCCGGAACCACGTGCGAGCTCTCAAGGTCGAAGTTGTCGTGCGGCCCGTACAGGTTAACCGGCAACAGGTAGACGCCGCGCAGCCCGTATTCGCGCTGGTAGGCGCCCAGCATCTCGCCGACGGCCTTCTTGGCGATTCCATACGGTGCATTGGTCTCTTCCGGGTATCCGTTCCACAGCTCGCGCTCATTGAACGGCACCGGCGTGTGCTTGGGATACGAGCAGATCGACCCCGCGTGAACGAACAGCCCGCCGCGCTCCGCCAGGCCACTCGCGCGCGCCGCCTCGAGCACGTTCATCCCCATCGCCATGTTGGCGAAGATAAAGCGGCCGGGATGCTTCCGATTGGCGCCGATCCCGCCAACCTCGGCCGCGAGATGGATGATCGTGGTCGGCCCCGCCGTTGTTCCATTCGCCGTGAACGCGCCGGTGATCAGACGCTCGGCATCCGACTGCCGCGTCAGGTCAAACTCCGCGCGCCGCGGCGCGAGAATGTGTGCCGCCGGCACACCCGCCGCGACGAGGCGGGCCCGCACCGCGCGCCCGAGAAACCCGCCACCGCCGGTGATGAGAATGCGCTGGTGCTCTGGCGCGGCCATGAATCGATGGTAACAGGATCGAGCGTGACCGCGAGTACCGCGGCGCGTCCGGGCGCCGGGGCCTAACGTGAGCCGATGATCCTCCGCTTCCTGGGAACCGGGACCTCGTCGGGCGTTCCGGCGATTGCCTGCGACTGCCGCGTGTGTACGTCAACCGATCAGCGCGACACGCGCCTGCGGGCCGGCGCGGCACTCCAGTTTATCGACTCGCGCGGCCAAGACCGCGTCATCCTCATCGACGCCACGCCCGACCTTCGCCAGCAAGCCCTCGCGGCCAAGCTCCGCCGCTGCGACGCCGTCCTCTTCACCCATAACCACGTCGATCACACGTTCGGAGTTGACGAGCTGCGCCGTTTCAACGTGGTGCAGCAGGGCCCGATCGAGGTCTTCGCCGATGCGCACACGATGGGCCATCTGCGCCGGGTCTATCAGCACATCTTCGAGGCGGATCGCAACGTGAACGACTCGTTCGTCGCGAGCCTGCTGCCGCGCCTCATCGAACCGGGCACCTCGTTCGAGCTCTTCGGCCTGCGAATCACGCCCTTCAAGCTGTTGCACGGCAAGCTGCCGATCCTCGGCTATCGGTTCGACGCGTCGTCCCGCGAGGGGGCGACGATCGGCGGCGCGGCCTCACTGCTCCCTCTAGCGTACTGCACCGATGTCTCCGGCATCCCACCGGATTCATGGAAGCACCTGCGCGGCCTGCGCACGCTCGTGCTCGATGCCCTCCGGCATCGCCGCCACCCCACGCACTTTACACTCGGAGAGGCCACGAGCGTCGCACACGAGGTCGGCGCGGCCCAGACCTACTTCGTCCACATGTCCCATGACGTGTCGCACGAAGAGACCGACGCCGAGCTGCCCGAGACCATGCACCTTGCCTATGACGGGCTGGTACTGGGTGAATCGCTCGGACTTACCGCACCTTGACCGTCACATGCCCGTTGCTCGTCCGAATCCGCGATTCGCGGGGGGGCGGCGCCGGCTTCGCGCCGCTCGCCGCCGTCTCCGCAGCGCCGACTTCAACCGTCGCCTCCGACTTCGACCGGCTCACCACACGCAGCGGCGTGCCGCCCATCGACTCGCTCCCGCTCGGCAGGTCGATGCCGCCATTGCTGGTCCTCGCGCTCAGCCGGCCGCGGAAGGCCTGACCGACCTCCACGGTGATCGCGCCGTTGCTCGACTCGGCGATCACCGGCCCGGTTGATTCATCAGCCAGGCGGATCGCGATCTTCCCGTTGCTCGTGTCGGCCTCGACGCGCCCGGACGCGCCCTCGATCTCGATGGCGCCGTTGCTGGTGTCCGCCGTCACGTCGCCGCGGTGGCCAAGCACGGTGATCTTGCCATTGGACGTCTGAAGATCCGCGGGGCCGTCGAGGTCCTGGAGACGCACCTCGCCGTTGCCCGTGCGGACCTTCACCCCCGCGGCGTCCGGCACCGTGATTGTGAACCCGCATCCCTCGCTGTTCTTCCATCCGCCCTCCGGCGGCTCCGCCTTCACCACCAGAACGCCGTCCGGGCCGCGCGACGTCACGACCGTCACATCGGCCAGGCGATCCTTGGTCTGCATGCGCAGCTCGGCGACCACGGAGACCTCGCTCACATCGGCCTTGGCGATGATCACTTTGCCGTTGCGCGTGCTCACATCAAGGGCCGTGCCGGTTTGATGGGCCGTGGTGGAAGCCCGCGATTCGCGCTCGTTGGCCTGGCCGAGCACGCACCCGTTCATGGTCGCGCATCCGCTGAGCACGCCGAACCCGATGCCCGCCATCGCAAGCGCCCGGCGCGCCGCGCCCCAACGAACCCCGCCGCCTCGATCGGCCGTTGTGCCAATCATCCGTGCCATGTGAGCCTCTCCTTCATGTCCGGGCGGCACCGCTCTCCAGACCGGTGACCGACCCGCAGCATCATCCTCGCAATCGGGTATTGGGACAAGGGCCTCGCCAGTTGCATTGGTGGAGTGCCACGGGTTCGTCGCTGCTCTGAGCGACAACCCGTGCTCTTAACGGAGACACGGCTTGTCCATTGAGATGGACGAAGCCGTGGCACGACGCACATCCTTCACCACTCGCACGCCTTCTGCACCCGCTCGCTCCGATCCGCCGCGTCCCGCAGCAGGCCTTGCAGTTCCGTGACCATCCCCGCGCGGCGCGGATCCCCTTCCATCGACGCCAGGTTCGCCGCGACATTCCACCACGCCGCCCTCGCCGCGGCCTCCGCCAGCAGCGCCGCGATCGCCAGGTCGCTCCGCAGGTTCCGGTTACTGATCGCGACCAGTTCCTCGAGCAGCCGGAGCAGGTCCGCCGCCGCGCCCAGGGCGGCGCGTGGCGGCTGCACCGCGAGCCACACCGCGTCCTGCATTTCGCTCACGCGTCGCGGATCATCCGCGGGCAGCTTGAGCAGCTCGCCGACCCGCTCGAACGCCGCGGCGTCCTCCTCCGCTAGCTCGATCATGAGGTCTCGGGCGCGCCCGAGCCTTGCCGCCGCGTTCTCGAGCATCGGCTGGTGGGCCGCGAGCGACTTGCGCCCGATCGAGTACGACACCACCATGTTGCCCAGCGCCGCTCCCAGCGCGCCGACGATCGCGGCAACCGCGCCCCCGCCGGGCGCCGGTGTCTTGGCGCCGATCGCTTCAAGAAGTGTCCCGAGTTGGTTGTCGCTGAGCGCGGTGTCGGCCATGCGCGAGTCTAGGGGAGCAGTCATTCCAACTGTGCCCGGTGCCGTGGTGGAACGCGTCGTTTCGCCACGCTGAGTCCGGGTGCCACTGGTTCGCCGCTGCTGAGCGGCAACCAGTGCTTCGGATCGCGACTCTCCCATTGGAACGTGACGAGTGTCAGCCGAAGGGGGCGAGGAAAGAGCGTGCGAGTTCGAGTTGGCGGCGTGAGAGGGCGCGGATGGCGCTGGAGCCGCGGTTGAGCAGGTCCCGGAGGCTTCGGCGCGCGGCGAGGAGGTCTTCGCGCGTGGAGCGATTGCTGCCGAGGGTGGTGAGGAGCGCTTCGCACTCGGCGGAGATGGGCGTGGGTGATGAACGTGGTGGAATGAAGTGTTCCGCCATGGCACCGGCACCGGCGCTCGCGGGGGTAAAGGGGAGAGAGGAGTCGTCGGTGATGTTGTGCAGCGGAACTGCGAGCGGGAGCGAGCGGCCTGATACCTGAGGCGGAGAAACTGAAGAATCTTCTGCGGTGCGGGGGTAACTGTCGTGCGGAGCTTGATTTCCGATGCGGGGGGAACCCTGCGGGTTCCCCCTCGCGACCCCCTCCGGCGGAGGGGAGGGGACGGTGAGGGGAGCGACGGTGTGTATTTGAACGGGCGACGGTGCAAGCACTCCTGACGCAGAGCCGTCCGTAGTGGCACCGGAGTTGGAGGGGGAGTTGGTGGTCATGGGAGATGTGGAGGAGGAAGACCCGCCGCGGAGTGGCGGATCACCCGGAGATGACACGGGCTGGACGCCCGTGCCGCCTGCGCGATCGACGAGGGAAGAGACGGGCGTGAGGGGAGTCTGGCTGCCCGGACTGAAGGCAGCGGCTCCGAGCACCGACGACGCGGAGCCGTCGGTAGCACGGGGAGGGGGCCAGACAAAGACGCCGCGAGCGTCGAAGGCGGGGGATGAGGTGCGGGCTGCGGAGGCAGAGCGCACACGCGGGACGCCTGTGCCACCCGGGGAAGGAGAAGAAGAAGGATCACCGGTCTGGAGACCGGTGCCACCGGGAGCATCAACGGGCAGGGGCTTGAAACGGAAGAGGGCGGAGGTGGCCCAGCGGCGCTCGGCGAGGGAAGCAGCGGGTTTGCTGAGGGTGGCGACGACGGCGGCGAGCCCGAGGGCCAGGGCGCGGGTGAGCGTGAGGTTGAACTCGGGGGGTGAGAGGGCGAGCATGGGGGTCTCCGAATAGGTGCCTGCGTAGGGGGCGAGGAGTGGCGGGCACATCCTGACACGGGGACCGAGCGAGTCAATCGCGGCGTCGCAGTTGGGCGAGAGATAGCGCACAGGAATGAGCGGTGGGATCAAATAGCGCACAGAAGTGAGCGGTAGGTTAAGAAGCCGGGGGGACGACGGAGGGACGGCGCGATCCGAACCGAATTGGAAGCCCGTTCAGCCCGTTTCAAGAACCACACCTGGAAGCGACTCGCTCAAGTGCCCGTCCTGAATAAACACCATCAGTCCCGCCGCTACGATCGGGATCGCGGCGCACAGGCCAAGAGGCCGCCACAGCCCCTTGTCATTTCTTTCTGTTCCGGATCTGCTCGCACGCGTCATGGCTCAATCACTCTACGACACACTCGGCCACGACGGTTTCACCCGACTCGTCCGCGCCTTCTACGCGCAAGTTCCCGGCGATGACATTCTGGGCAAGCTCTACCCGCCCCACGACCTCGCCGCGGCCGAGACCCGCCTGCGTGATTACCTCATTTACCGCTTCGGTGGACCGCAGACCTACATCGAGCAGCGCGGCCACCCCCGGATGCGCGCCCGCCATCTTCCCTTCGCGATCGATCACCTCGGCGCCGCCCGCTGGCTCCAGCTCATGGACAGGGCCATCGTTGAGACGCAGATCCCGCCCGCGGCGGCCGACGAGCTCCGCAAGTTCTTTCGGCCCCTGGCCATCTTCATGATCAACCGCGAGGACTAACTTGCGCCGGGTCCGCCGGTCGGTCTTGTGCGGCTCCGCGCACCCGGTAAACTGCGCGCACCCTTCCCTCCGCACCGCTCCAGGAGCCCATCGATGCGCCGAACGACCGCAACCGGACTCGTGATCTCCGCCGCCACGCTTCTCGCCACCATCGGCGGGTGCGCCAAGTACATCACCCCCGGCGGGCCGGCCGACTTCCGCGCCCTGGGCATCACCTCCGGCGAGGCCGAGGCCATGACCGACAAGAACATCGCCGCCCGCCTCGCTCGCAAGCCCGCGGCCAACTTCCCCGCGGGTATTGCCACCGTGCGCGTGCAGGCCGGCGGCTACCGGTCACACACATGGACGAACCCCGAATCGCCCGGCCGCTACTCCGTCGTCACCACGCGTGAGGTCGAGGGCGAGGAGACGTTCGAGCGCCTGACCACGCTCCCCATGATCCGCGGCATCGCGCCGATCAATCGTCTTGTCGCTCCTCCGTCCGTCAACACCGAGATGGACATTCGCTCAATCGCCGCCGACTTGCAGGCCGACATCGTACTGCTGTACACGTTCGACACCACCTTCGGGTCCGAGACGATCATCCCCGCCCTTGGCACCATCACACTCGGGATCTTCCCCGCGGAAGAGGCGCGGGTGACATCGACGGCCTCGGCGGCGCTCATCGACACCCGCACGGGCTTCGTCTACGGCCTGGCGGAATCGACGGCCCGCACGGAGCAGCTCGCCAACGCATGGACGACGGGCGATGCGATCGACCAGTCGCGCCGGCGCGCCGAGAAGCGGGCATTCGAGGGGCTGATCGGCGAGCTGGAGAAGGCCTGGCCGCGCCTCGTGTCGGCGTACGGCCCGGGCTCGGCGCCCCCGATCGTGCCGCTCGCATCGATGACGGACGGAACCACCGAGGGGGCACGGTAACGCGTCCGCCGCTCAGGTCGCGCGCCGGCGCGATGCGGGCGGCGAGCGCCGCGGTTCGCGGGCTTCCGTTGGCGCCGGTTCCTTCTTGAGTTCCTTCAGGAGCGCGGCGGTGAAGGTCTTGCCGGTGGTCTCGCGTTCCCAGGTCCAGCTCGGGCCGCGCTTGGCCTCGTAGAACTCCCAGAGCTCGAACCAGTAGCTGCGGAAGGCGTGGGCGCCCATCGGCTGGTAGTGCTTGTGGATCGCGGCCATGATGGCGCGGTCCGTGCCCTTGTACCCGAGCACCGCTTTGCCGTGCCGGATGGATTCGGTATCGAGCGGCAGCCGCGCGTAGCGACCGAGGAGCTGCATGATGTTGGCCGCGGCGTAAGGGCCGATGCCCGGCCATTCGAGCAGCGCCTCGAAGACCTCATCGTCCGGCGTGGCCGGGTCCTCGAGCCATGCCTCATTGATCTTGCCCCGCGCAAACATCTTGGCCAGGTCCACGATGCGCTGGTCGCGGTAGCCGACGGTGCAGCGCGCCCGCAGCGTTGCCGGGCGCGCCGCGGCGACCTTCTCCGCCGTCGGGAACGCGTGGAGCTCCGAAGCAGAGCGCCGGCCCAAGACCTGGCACAAACCGCGGTTCATAATGATCGTGCTGGGCCAGGTGACGTTGCAGCTGGTGACGGTCTTGATGACGTCCTCGAAGAGCGTGGGGGAGCGCATGAGGCGGCCCCGTCCGGCGCATGTGTTCTTGGCGCGGGGCGCGTAGCGCGGATCCCGCTTGTGGAAGTCGCGGACTATCTGCTCGGGCTCATCGAGCCGGAGGATGCGGGTGACGAGCCGCCGGAGCTCGGCGCGGTCCGGGTCAGTCAGCGTCCGATCGGCGTTGACGCGTAGCGCCCGGCCGCGAAGATGGGCGTGGGAGGCGCGCTCGCCTGGCTGGGTGATGTGGATGGTGGTGGCGTCGCCCACCCCCCTCCCCGCGAGATCGAGCGTGGTCGTGAAGGTGCCGCTCGCGGGCGACCAGTTGTTGGGCGAGAGCAGGAAGTACCCGTACGAGCAGGCGTCGCGGGCGAGCACGTAGTCCGGCGGCGGCGAGATGCGGAGCTGCGTTGGCATGTTGGATACGGGTACGTGGGGAGGCGGATGCTCAGGCCGTCATGCGGCGCTGAAGTGGGAACAGCAAGATTGTGAGGTTGTTGCACAAGCGCTCGGCGGCGCGTGTGAACATGTCATAGTGCCGGCCGATCTGAGCGTCCATCTCGCCCCGGTCCACCTTGTCGTCGGCCCCGCAGCAGATGTTGGTCATCGCGGCGCGGTCGCACTCAAAGTGGTACTGGAAGCCGTAGGTGCGCAGGCCGGCTTTCCACGCCTGGATCTTGCAGTCGCTCGAGCCGCCGAGGAGCGTGGCGCCGGGCGGGAGTTCCTTGACCTCCTGGTTGTGGGCCGAGAACTGCGGGCACGACCAGGGAACTCCCGCGAGCATGGCCTCGGTCTGCCCGGCGGGACTCAGGTTGACGGTTGCGAACCCCCATTCGGCGGTCCCCAGCCCGACCTTGCCGCCAAGAGTGTGGGCCAGCATCTGCGAACCGAGGCAGACTCCGACAACCGGGAGTTGCCGCTCGTGCGCGCCTTTGAGATACGCGATCTCCGAATCCATCCAGCCCACGCGGGGCGAATCATCGACGTTCTGTTCGCCGCCCAGCGCGATGACGCCCTCAATGTTGTCGTAGTTGGTCGGCATGTCGGTGCGGACGCCCGGCGCGCCCGCCCCGGGTTTGCCGAGGAGGTCGAAGCGGCGCACATCGAGCTTGAAACCGTGGTCGCGCAGGGCGATGCCAAGGCGGCCGACGCCCACTGATGAATCATGCTGGAAGACAATGATGGCCATGGGGCGATGGTACGTCGGTAGGGCTGGGCGGCGGCGCTGGTATGGGCGGGTACCGGGATGGGCTCAGAGGACGGTCTCGTGTGAGTGCGGCGCCGTCACGCTTTGCTGAACGTAAAGCTGTGGCCATGGTAATCGACAACCACCCGGTCGCCGTCACCGACTTCACCCTGGAGGATTTTGCTCGCCAGGGGGTTCTCGATCCGCTGCTGGATCGCCCGCTTGAGCGGGCGGGCGCCGAATGTCGGGTCCCACCCCTCGTCGCCGAGTTCGGCGAGCGCGGCGGGCTTGAGCTCGATGGTCATGCCCTTGTCGGTCAGGCGCTTGCGCAGGCGGCCCAGCTGGATCTCGACGATGCGGGCGATGTCGTCTTTCTTGAGCTGGTGGAAGACCACGACTTCGTCGATGCGGTTGAGCAGTTCGGGGCGCATGAGCCCTTGTTGTCCCCCCGCAGCCATCGACGTCAGCGCCTCGACGACCTTGGGCGAGAGGCCGCTGACCTTGGAGAGCGCATCGGTGGCGGCCCCGGATGGGCCGCGGCGGAGCATCTCGCGGACGGCGGCGTCGATCTCCCAGTCCTCGGCGCCGTGAACGGCGAGTTCCTGGATCTGCTGGCTTCCGAAGTTGCTGGTCATAGCGATGATGGCGTTCTTGAAATCGACGGTGCGGCCCTGGCCGTCGGTGAGGCGGCCGTCGTCGAGAACCTGGAGGAGCACGTTGAAGACATCGGGGTGGGCCTTCTCGATCTCGTCGAGCAGGATGACGGAGTATGGCCGGCGGCGGACGGCTTCGGTGAGCGCGCCGCCCTCCTCGTAACCGACATAGCCGGGTGGAGCGCCGATGAGACGGGCCACCGAGTGCTTCTCGCCGTACTCGCTCATGTCGATGCGGATCATCGCCTCCTCGGTGTCAAAGAGGAACTCGGCGAGGGCCTTGCAGGTCTCGGTCTTGCCCACGCCGGTGGGGCCGAGGAAGAGGAAGCTGCCGATGGGGCGGTTGGGATCGCCGAGGCCGGAACGGGCGCGACGCACCGCGTTGGAGACGGCCTTGAGCGCTTCGGTCTGCCCGACGACGCGCCTGGCGAGGTTGTCCTCCATCCGCACGAGCTTCTCGCGCTCGGATTCGACGAGACGGCTGACGGGGATGCCGGTCCACGCCGCGACCACCTCGGCGATCATCTCGGAATCGACTTCTTCTTTGACGAGCGCGTCGCCGCGGGCCTGGCGCTGGTCGAGGTGCTTCTCGGCCTCGGCGAGATTCTTGTCGAGGTCTCGGATCTCGCCGTACTGGATGCGTGCGGCGGTTTCAAGGTCGCCGCGGCGTTGGGCCTGCTCGAGCTCGGTCTTCTTCAACTCGATGCGTTCCTTGATGCCCTTTGCCAGATCGAGTTCCGATTTTTCCTCGTCCCAGCGCGCGGTGAGGGCGCGGTTCTGCTCCTGCAGCTCGGCGAGGTCTTTCTCGATGCGGGACAGTTCCTTGCTGGCGCCCGCGTCTTTCCCGGAGACCTCGAGCCTGATCGCCTCGCGCTCGATCTCAAGCTGCATGATGCGGCGGCGGAGCTCGTCGAGCTCGGTGGGCATGGAGTCGTTCTCGATGCGGAGGCGGCTGGCGGCCTCGTCGATCAGGTCGATGGCCTTGTCGGGGAGGAAGCGCTCGGTGATGTAGCGCTGGCTGAGCTGGGCGGCTGCGAGGATGGCGTTATCGAGGATGCGCACGCCATGGTGGGCCTCGTAGCGCTCCTTGAGGCCGCGCAAGATGGCGATGGTCTGCTCGACGGACGGCTGCTCGACGAAGACGGGCTGGAAGCGGCGCTCGAAGGCGGGGTCCTTCTCGATGTGCTTGCGGTATTCGTCGAGGGTGGTGGCGCCGATGCAGCGCATCTCGCCGCGAGCGAGGGCGGGCTTGAGAAGGTTACCGGCGGAGACGGCGCCCTCGGCGGCGCCGGCGCCCACGACAGTGTGCAGCTCGTCGATGAAAAGGATGACCTTGCCGGCGCTGGCGGTGATCTCTCGGAGAACGGCCTTGAGACGCTCCTCGAACTCGCCGCGATACTTGGCGCCGGCGAGGAGCTGGCCCACGTCGAGCCCGATGATGCGGCGGTCGCGCATGGATTCGGGGCAGTCCCCGTTGACGATGCGGAGCGCTAGGCCCTCGGCGATGGCGGTCTTGCCGACGCCGGGCTCGCCGATGAGCACGGGATTGTTCTTGGTGCGGCGCGAGAGGACTTGCATGCAGCGCCGGATCTCCTCATCGCGTCCGATGACAGGGTCGATCTTGCCCTGCTGGGCCTTCTCGGTGAGATCGATGCCGTATTTTTTAAGGGCCTCGAACGTGCTCTCGGCCTCGGCGTCGTTGACGTTCGTGACGCCGGAGGACTTGCGGATCGCCTTGATCGCGGCCTCGATGTTCTTGCGGCCACCGCCGATCGCGCTCAAGACCTCTTTGGCCTGCGGTCCGCCGGCGCCCTCGACCAGAGCCAGCAGCAGGTGCTCCGTGGAGACATAGCTATCGCCGAGCTTCTTGGCCTCGGCCTCGGCGCGGTTGATGAGGCCCATGACAGCCCGGCCGGCCGTCGCGGCTCCCGAGCTCGTCGTTGGTAGCCGCTTGAGCTCGCTTTCGACGATGTTGGTTACGCGAGCGGGGTCGGCGCCGGACTTGCCGAGGATGGACCAGGCGGCGCCGCCCTTCTCTTTAAGGAGCGCCGCGAGAACGTGGAGTCCGTTGATCTCTGGGTTGGAACGGGCGGCGGCATCGGACTGCGCGTCGGCGAGGGCCTGCTGGACGAGGGTGGTGAGTCGGTCGGTGCGCATGGTCTGGAACCTCCGGCGCCGCATGGTGACGCTCGGGATGGACTGAGGCAATCCGCGCGCCAACCGAGTTTGAGCGGAGAACCGGGGCCGTACGTGGTCTCGAGCTGCCAGATCGGCAGGGCGCGCACAGGAGTGAACGACGGTATGCGGAAGTGGCGGGCCGCGGGAGACTGCCGCAAGGGACAGATAAAGGAGCAAGAGAGGCGGGGAACAGAGGCGGACTAGGACATTCCCGACAGGAGGCCGGCGGCGGCGAGGGCGTGTTCGCAGGTCGTCCAAGGGTGCGATTTCAGCAATGCCCGCAACTTGGCCTCCGTGCCACCGAGACCCACATAACACTTGAAGTGCCGGTGCGGAGGCATCTTGACGCGCGGGCAATCGGGCGCGAAATCGCGCGGGTGTAGGTAGACCACGGTGCCGCGCCCGGCCGCGGCCTCGGTGGCGATGCCCTGCTGGATTATCGAGAGCGGGAGCAGCCTCATATACCCGCCCCCGCTGTAGCACATGCGCTTCTTGAGGGGGCCCGGGCCGACTCTCGCGATCGACATGGGGAGCTCGGGGATCGTGCGGCCGGAGGGCGCGGTGACCATGTGCGGCCCGGGCGTGCAGGCGTAGCCGCCGTGCCCGCGAGCCGCGGGGAAAAGCGAGGCGTCGTACGTGAGGCCGAGATCGAGCAGCACGTCGAAGGCCCACTCGGCGCCGTGCGTGATGGAGAACGATGGGGCGCGAAAGCCCCTAACGGGGGCGGCGGGGGCGGCGTCGTGGATCGCGTCCAGCGAATCCCGGATGTCTTGATGGAAGGACTCGGGCGTGAGTTCATAGACCTTGCGGTGCCAGAATGAGTGCGTGCCGATCTCATGCCCTGCGTCCGCGATACGGCGAACGAGCGCTGGGTGGCGCTCGGCGACCCAGCCGAGGATGAAGAACGTGGCATGGGTTTGGTGGTCGTCGCAGGCCTTGAGGATGAGGTCGGTGTAGCGCTCGACGATCGATCGCGCGTGCAGCGCGGGCCACTGGGACGGGTTCTCGACGGCCTTGACCTCAACGATGTGGAACCAGTCCTCGATATCGAACGAGAGGGCGTGCGCTAGCTGAGGGGTCGTCATCGGCGCACGGGTCTCCGGGTGTCACTCATCGGCATGTTGGTGTCACCGCTTTGACCGGGTGACACCGGGCTCTTCCTCGGCGACATCGGCCTCTTCAACATCGCCAACGGGTATCGCGCCCAATGAAGTCGCGGCGGCGATAGCGGGCTTGGCCTCGGCCTCTGCCGCGGCTTTGGCGAGGCGCTTCTCGCCGGAGCCGGCGTGTGCCGGACGCTCGTGCGACGCGGCGTTGCGGCCGTCTTCCGTCACCTTGTACACCATGCCGATGGTGGTCTCGGCCTCGCCCAGGATGAGGCGGTTGACGACCTCGACGCCCTGCATGAGCGTGTGATCGGTGTTGGCGACCTCATACTTCCACATGCCGAAGCGGCCGCGAGAGTAGATGGAGTGTTCCTCGAGCCAGGGGATGACGTCGGCGAGGATGTCGTCGCGATCGACGCTGGGCGTGGGGTAACTGTAATCGGCGTGGTAAACCCAGTGCGAGACGATATCTGCGCGTTGAGATTCGGCGAGCATGCCGCAGTTGATGAGGCCCTGGATGGTTTCTTCGACGATGGTGTCCGGCTTCACCGGCTTGAGGTCGCTGTAGCTCGTCTCGCAGAGCAGTGAGAAGTAGTTGTCCTTGTCGGGCGTCATGCGCGGCGAGTAGTTGGAGAGGTACGTGACGCGATAGAAGGGGCAGTTGTCCTCAGGGAAGTACATCCAGCTCTTGGTGTCGGGCGTGCCGCCGGGGCGCTTGAGGCCGATGCCGACCATGTAGCCGCCCGAGTGCTTGAGTTGGGCCGCGCGGGTGCGCAGGGATTGAGGCACCTCGCCCTCGATTACGTCGCGGCAGAGAACGTCGAGCGGCATCGCGGAGATCAGGAGGTCGTATTTTTCGAGGCGGCCGTCGGCGAAGTGGATGAGCTTGCGATCGACGTCGATGGAGCTGACGGTGGAGTTGAGCGTCACGTGTCCATCGAGCACGGGGCCGAAGCGCTTATAGAACTCGCCGGTGCCGCCGGTGAGGGGAAACTTGAACTGGTTGTTGGGGCCCCAGCCGAAGTCATCGGTGCCGAGGACGACGTTCTTGATGGCGCGGTCGATATCGATGACGGCGACGCGCTCACCGATCCAGTGCTTGTTCATCATCTCGGGCGGGTGCGCCCAGACCTTGAAGTTGTACGGGCGCATGAAGTGGCGCGCGATGCCCTCGCCAAAGACGGCGTCGATGAACTCGCCGAAGTTCCGCGCCTCCGCCGGCGACTTGATCGGGCCGCGACCGGTCTGGGCCTTGACGAGCCCGCTGAGGCACTCGTAGGTCGCTTGCCTCGGCAGGTAGCGCACGTTGTTCTGGAAGGGGTACGGAACCCAGGTGTCCATCATCCGCACCCAGCTCTCGCGGTTGTTGAGCGTAAAGTGATCGCCCATCAACTTGGTGAAGCACTCGTCGTAGTAGGTGTAGTGGCTGAACATCACGTGGCCGCCGATGTCCCACGTGAAGCCCTGCTCGTCGGTGAAGCTCGCGGCGAGGCCACCGATGTACGGGTGACGGTCAAACAGGTGGAAGTTGGTGTAGCCGAGTTCTTTGAGGCGGTAGCCCGCGCCGAGGCCGGTTGGGCCGGCTCCGAGGATCACGATGCGTGGCTGGTTGGGATCGCCGAGGGCGAGGCGTAGCGGCTGGTGCGAATCAGACAACGGGGAGCTCCACGGGCGGTCGAACGCGCGAGGCTGGACAATAGTGGAGGTGGGACAGGAATGGCGACAATGGCCATCTTCATCGGGCGCGGTCTTGGGAGCATCCCGCTCTATTCCGGGCACAACATCCCGAAATAAGTGATGCACCCGATAGGTGCGGCGGGTCGGCTGGGGTATGGTCGGGGAAATATTTGTTGGGCATTGTAGATCGCAAAACTTCGCGTACCCTGTTAAGATGGGGGGATTTACATGATGGTTCAGCAACGTCCAGGCAACGAAAGCTCTGGAGGCCGGATGACCTCGCTAGGACACGGATCGTCGAGCGGCTCCGGGTATCGAGCGGCTGTTCGCGCGACGGAGGCGATCGGGGTACTTCCCGCGGTTCCTACCCAGGATTGGTGTAACAGAGCTGCGAATGCACTGCTGGCAATTCGACCCCCCTCCATCGCGCTGGTGATGATCTCGCGTTGGACGGATGCCGGCACCCCCGCGTTCATCGAGGCCGTGGGAGTGGCCGGCGCCTCATTCGCCGAGGTCGGGACCACACTGGGGAGGCACAGCACTTCATCATCGTTGATCAAGCTTGAGCCGGGACACCCGGCCCTTGCGAGACTCCGCGCGGCTGCGGAGAACCTTGCCAACTTGGGCTGGGCGCCACAGCGGCTCGCGAAGTCGGGCTCGCAGGGGCTCTCGGCCTCACCGATTGAGTCGCTGGACGGCGCCTCGGGATGGCGGCAGAACGCCCTTGGGCAGCGTTGGCTGGAAGCGGGAGCACACGACGTAGTTGTGGCCGCTACTCACTTGGGGGATCCCGACGAGCACCGCGTACTTTTTGTCGAGTTCGGGCTGACCTCGCCCGATGCCACGGCGACGGCCGAGGACGCCGCCGTGATCGATGCACTCATGCCGGCGCTGGCGCGCCGGGCGTTGCTGGCGTTCGGGTCGAGCCCGTCGAGCGAAGCCCAGCGGTTGACGCCGCGCGAGGAGTTGGTGCTCGATCACCTACTTCAGGGGAAATCGGTACGACAGATCGCGGAGGAACTCGGGCGCAGCCCGCACACGGTGCATGACCATGTGAAGGCGCTACACCGCAAGCTTAACGCTTCGACTCGGGGCGCGCTGGTAGCGAGGGCGCTCGGCCACATCGAGTTGGCGCCGGGAGGCGCGGCGAGTCTGGCTCGCGACTTTGGGGTCGGAGATCTGGAGCCGCGCGAAACTGGAGCCCGCGCTGGTGTGGCCGACGAGAGCGAGATCGCGAGTTCGCACTTCGGCAACGGGCGGGGTGAGGAGCGATAGGGGTCTGCTTAGTCAACCGGTGATGAGTCGGTGGCCGGCTCGGCTCGACCAAGCGGCGTTTGCACGCTCAACCGAGAGCGGATGTCGGCGATGATGCGGGCCGCGAGCGCGGCGTCCTCGCGGACGATCTCGGAATACTCGCCCTGCAGGCCGCGATCAACGAGTTCGGACTCAATCGAGCGCGAGCTGGTATGCACCGCGGCGGGCGAGAGCCGCCAGCCGGTGATGTGGACGCGTTCAAGACGCACCTTCACCCGCATCGTCATGGGCCGCTGATCGGCGCGGGCGATCTGAATGCCGGGAATATCTGATTCGGTGGCGGCATCGGCTTCCGCTGCCGCGCCGGTGCCTCCGGCGCCGGCCCCCGCGACAGGCGTTTCGTCGATGGTCGCGTTTGCGGGAATGAAGGTAATGCGGACGCGCCGGCGCTCGCGACTCATCAACTCGTCCACCTCGTCGTACGGCGCGCTCTGGATGCCGTCGAATGGGGTCGCGGCCCCGCCGCTGGTGCGGGGCTGCGTCGTTATCACGCCGGCGGTGCCGTCGATCCGCTCGAGCTGAAAGCGCCAATCGCGAAGGGTGGCGGTGGCCGCGTCGAAGGTCGCGGCGTACTGGCCGGGGGCGACGGCCAGCTCGGTGGTGGTATCGGTGGAGCACGCCGCGAGCGGGAGCATGGCGAGTACAACGGCAAGCAGCGGGAGGAACGCCGGGGGTCTCATGGTCGTGAGCCTATCAGGGCGCCACCTGGCTGGCGATTGAGAGCGGTAGGGGCTGCGGCTGGTACGCTGGCGGCATGTCACGTTACGAGCAGTTCCATGAGTTCCGGTCGCGGCTGAACCAGCGGATTCTCGGCGAGGACGCCGGGCGCGAAGGGAAGGCCGGCGGCACACTGGTGACCAAGCGGTTTTTCGCACTCGACGGCAAGACGTACGAGCCCGGGGCGCTTGACGCTAAGACGAAGGAGTTGCTCGGGCTCGTCGCCTCGATGGTGTTACGGTGCGATGACTGCGTGGCGTACCACGTTGACCAGTGCATTAGAGCGGGATGCAGTGATCAGGAACTGTGGGAGACGTTTGACGTGGCGCTGATCGTGGGGGGCTCGATCGTGATCCCGCACCTGCGGCGGGCGGTGGACTTTCTCGATCAGGCGCGGGCGGCGGGCGCCTTGCCACGCGCCGGGGGGTAAATGCACAGGCCGGTCCCGATGGACCGGCCTGTGTAGATGCATGCTTGTTGAAGCCGTGGCACCAGGCTCAGGCGTACGCGGGGCGCTTCTGGCCCGCGACGTACTTGGCGGTGTACTCGTCGTTAATCCAGCGGTAGGTCTTCTCCATTCCGTCGCGCAGGCGGATGGAGGGCTCCCAGCCCATCAGCTTCTTGATGAGGGTGTTGTCGCTGTTGCGACCGTTTACGCCCTTGGGGGCGTCAAGCTTGTACTTGCGATTAAGCTTCACGCCCGCGATGCTCTCGGCGATGTCCACGAGTTGATTGATGCTCACCAGTTCGCTGGAGCCCAGGTTGATCGGCTCGAGGATGTCAGACGCCAGAATATCCTGCGTTCCCTTCAGGCAGTCGTCGATGTACATGAACGATCGCGTCTGGTTGCCGTCGCCCCAGATCTCGATCTCGTGCTTCCCGCTCACCTTCGCGGCGATCACCTTGCGGCAGATGGCGGCGGGGGCTTTTTCGCGCCCACCCTCCCATGTGCCCAGCGGGCCGTACACATTGTGGAACCGAGCCACCCGTGTCTGCAGCCCGAAGTCCTCGCGAAAGTGCCGGCACATGCGCTCGGAGAAGAGCTTCTCCCATCCGTAGCCGTCCTCGGCCATGGCGGGATAAGCGTCCTCCTCCTTCAGCGCCGTCACGTCGTAGTTGCGTTGCTTGTCGGCGTTGTACACGCAGGCCGAGGAGCTGTAGAAGAATCGCTTGACGCCCTTCTTCTGCGCCGCCATCAGCATGTGCGTGTTGGTGAGCACGCTGAGCATGCATAGGGCCTTATTGTGCTCGATGAAGCCCATGCCGCCCATGTCGGCCGCGAGCTGATAGACGGTGTGCGCGCCCTCGCAGGCCCGCTCGGAACTCGCCTTGTCTTTCAGGTCAAGCTGCTGGGTATCGACGTCGTCAAACCGCTGATACCAGTCGTCGAAGGGCTTGATGTCCACCGACCGTATGTTCTTGAACCCTTTGCGGCGGAGGTCGGCCACGAGGTGGCCGCCAATGAATCCGCCGCCACCACCCACGACAACAAGCTCGTCCTTCATGATTCTCTCGCCTTCGGTTTCTGTTTGACGGCGCCGGCTCCCGCCGGCCATGGTGAGCCCCCTGTGCCCGAGGGGTACGAAGCATACCGAGCCCCGGTTCATGGGCAATCCCAGCCCGGAGCACGACAACCCATCCTGACACATTTCCTAGATCGGGTGTTCCCGCGGCCGACTTGCCGTGGCGATGTGAAGCGGCTTGTTGCGTGATGAAATGGCACGCTCCACCACCCTCTATAGCCCCTCCACCCCCGCCCGCACAATCGTTACTACCCGATCCGCCAGCCACGATGGTGCTGCGAGGATTCCTCGACCATTCGCGATCAGCGGCGGGGCGCCCAAGTCCAGGTTGCGGCCGTCGACGTCGCTCGCTCGACACCCTGCCTCGGTTGCCAGTAGCAGGCCGGGAGCGTGGTCCCACACGTTGTCCTTGGAACCGCGCGGCCCGGGGACTTTCAGATACAGGTCGATATCGCCCCGGGCCAGGAGCGCGTATTTAGCCTGGCTGTCCATCGAGACCGCTGGGTGTTGAATGACACTCGGCCCCGCGCCCAACCGTCGGATGATGTCGTTGGTGCGGATCGCCAGGTTCCCACCGAACTCGATGGGAAGACCTGCGACAAACTCGCCCTCGGTCCGGACTTGGCGCACAAGTCGGGGTCGATGGTTGAACTCTCGGCCGCTCCATTCCCACACACCCTCGCCTTGGGCGGCGACGTAGACCGTTCCGTTAGGATCGTTCCGTTCGGGGATTGCAGCGCCTCGGGGACCAAGGTTCGGGCAGGCCATCGCGGCGACAACCGGCCGGCCGTACTGGATGAGCGCAAGACAGATGGCGTAGTGACGGCCGGCGATGAATCCCTTGGTGCCGTCGATCGGATCGAGGGTGTAATAGGTGTCGCGGACGGTTGAGTGGTCCGGGGTGGCGAGGTCAATGGCGCTCAGGAAATCCTCGGTGCTCACGCCCCGCCACGCGATCCGTGCGTGCTCGACGGCGCTCTGAAGATGAGGCGCGTGGGCCGGATCGCGCAGGAACCCGGAATGCTCCTCCGCAACCAGCGGTGTTTCCGTGAAGAGGTCACGAAGGGCGTTGCACACGATCGCCTGGGCCGCATAATCGGCGATCGTGACGGGCGAGGCATCGCCCTTGGTGATGGCGCGGATCAGCGCCAAGTCGCGCTGCACCGCGCGGCAGACGGGCACGGCCGCCGCAACCGCTTCACCGCAGCGCTGCATGATGGCGGCGAGCGAACTCACGGGGCATTATGGGCAGTGCTCGCGAGCGAGTCGATAACGCAAGTTGCTGCGCTCCTCGTGGGAGCGCAAGTCCCGGCGGCAGAGGCGTAGCATCCGCTATGCCGCCACACGAGCCGGACGCCTGCCATGCGCCGAGCCGGCTCAAGCTCGTCGTCGCGTACGGGTGCATCTACATCATCTGGGGCTCGACGTACCTCGCGATCCGCTGGGGGATCGAATCGATCCCGCCGCTGCTGATGGCCGGATCGCGCTTCGTGCTCGCCGCGATCCTCCTGACGGCGATCACACTCCCCGGTCGTTACCGGGCCGCTCGTGCCGCGATGCGTCTGCCGCGGCTCCCCTCAGGGCGTATGTGGGGCGCGGCGCTGCTGCTGGGCACCTTGATGCTCGCCTTCGGCAACGGCACCGTGACTTGGGCCGAGCAGTATGTGCCCTCGGCCATCATCGCGCTGCTCGTCGGCATGGTCCCCATGTGGATGGCGGTGCTCGGCGCGATCGGCCCTCGTGGCGTACGGCCAACTCTCAAGACGCTTGCCGGGCTGCTTATCGGTATCGCAGGCGTCGTGATTCTCATCGGCCCGAGCCGCATCACCGAGGCGATCGGATCATTCGGCGACTCTGGAGAGGCGGCGAATGGGTCGCGGATGCTCCTGTGGGCCACGGTCGCGATGTTCTTCTCCACGCTCGCGTGGTCGATCGGGTCGTTGCTCTCTCTGCGACTGGTGCGACCGGCCGACAAGAACACCGGCACCTCGATGCAGATGCTCCTGGGCGGTCTGGTGCTGCTGGCGGCGGCCGCGGTGCGGGGCGAGTTCGTGGCGTTCGACCCGGGCGCGGTCACGCTTCGGTCGGCGCTCTCGTTTGGATACCTTGTGGTATTCGGCTCCATCATCGCCTTCACGGCGTACACGTGGCTGCTCACGGTCTCAACGCCGGCGCGCGTTGCGACGTACGCGTACGTGAACCCGGTAGTGGCGGTCGCTCTGGGTGCCTGGTTGGCGGATGAGCCGTTGACGAGGCAGACCGGCCTGGCGAGCGCCGTGATCGTCGCCGGCGTGGCCCTTGTAGTTTCGCCCAAACCCGCGCAGCCCTCGCCGACTCCACAATGCACGAGCGACGCTGAGACCTGACCGAACGACCGCGCGCGGGTCAGCCCCGCGGGTTAATTGAGATGCGGTCCATGTCGTCCTGCGGCAGCAGCCGCACATCGACTTTGTCTTCCGGTCCGGGCCGCACGCGAAGGGCAGCGAACTCAGGATGAATCGGCAGCTCGCGCTCGGGGCGCTCCACGAGCACGGCCAACCGAAGGCGCGCCGGCCTGCCGAAATCCACGATCTCGCGGATCCCCGCGAGCGATGACCGGCCGGTCATCACCACGTCGTCCACCAGTACCACGTCGCGTCCCTCGATCGCGAAAGGGATGTCGGTTCGCCCGACGCGTGCCGCGGGGCCGGTCTCGGAGAGATCATCGCGGTAGAGCGTGATGTCGATCGAGCCGACGTCGTGAACGCTCAGTACCTTGGCCAGGCGAGTCGCCAGCACGTCGCCCCGCCGGCGGATCCCGATGAACGCGAGCCGCTCGGGGATCGGCGTGTCCGAGGCGATCCGCTGAGCCAGGTCAAAGATAAGGCGCTCGATCTGGATCGCATCGGCGATGATCCGCATGGAGTGAGTGTACCCGGAGCGGGGCGGATCTCGCAGTTGCCTGCCGATTGCCAGTACCTCGCTCGGGCTCGCCGGGCTTTGGTTGAGGCGGGAAGGGATTCGTGATGTACAGCTTCACCCAAGCGGAGCGCACCGTTCTCACAGTTTTCGCCCAGCACTGGGTTGACGATTCGTATCAGCTCCCCGTCACGATCGGACAACTGTTCGTGCGCACCGGGCTCGCGCCGGCCGAGCTCAAATCACCGCTGGATTCGCTGATTCATCGCGGCTGGGTCGTCTGCTCGGCGCCGCTCGATTGCACACCCGATGACCACTGCATGCTCACCCAGGCGGGTTCGCGCGTGGTCGCGTGGCTTGCTTCCCAGAACGGTTCGACTCAGCCGAGCACGCCGAAGTGCTCCAAGACCGAACGGCGTGCCGGGTGCCGCGAGGCGTCCGCCGGAAAGACCGATTCGCATCCGAGTTAGCGCACGATTGGGCGGTAGACCTCGACGAGCAGGTACGAGGCAAGGGCGAGCGCGATCATGGCGGCGACGATCTGGATCGTCATGATGAGAACTTCTCTTGCCGCGCGCTCGCGCAGCGCCTGGTCAGGGAGCCTGACGGCCTTGTAGATGACGGAGATCCCGAGCGCCAGCAGGGGTAGCAGAGCCCACCACTGTTCGTGGAGGCTGATGGGGTCAATAAACGGCCGCCACGCCAGGGCGGGGAGAGCGTACAGCAAGGTCATCGACCCGCCTCCAGCCTGCCGATCACCCCCCCGGGTCGGTTCCGTTTCCGTGGCCGATACGATGCGGCGTCGATGATGCAGAGCAGGTTCATCATGCCGGCGACGGTTGAGAAAAGCGTGCCGAGTTCGTTGACACGCCCGAGCGATTTGGTGTTCGGTGGGCTGCCGCCCTGCACCGGCTCGCCGCTGTATCCTCGCGACTCTCCGGGGATGGCCGTGCGGCGTACACCGGTCCGCGGCTCCACTACCTTGAACTGCGACTGATGCAGATAATCGATCCCGAACGCCACTGGCCCTACCAGGGACTGGCCCATGAACCAGATAAAATCATCTTTCCGGTCCACCGAGTCGATGCCCCCGAGCAGGATCCCTCCGAAAAAAAGCCCCAGCACCCCGGCACATATCAGGAACGCACGCCGCACCTCACCCAGCGCGTAGTGACCCGCACCGGGCAGGAGGAACGCCAGCACCATGGCCGCGGGCTGGAACGCCTCTTTCTCGTGGTCGTGCGGCCCGGCGGCATTCGGCATTTGGGGGCTTTCCTAGATCGTGCGCAACCGGTATAGAAAACCGTGCTGCTCTGGTCGCGGCCGGGTTCTGTGGCAGCGTGGAGGATAGCTGACCGGCACTCTCCCGGAGCATCCCTTCGTTCCCACTGAGCTTCGGAGACCCGCCGCGTCACTGACCTTCTGTTGACACGGCCCGCTTGCCCGGTAGTGTACCGCCCCTTGGGGCCAACTCGGCGACCGTTCGGAGCGGCCGGCCGGGAACCCAAGCAGCGGGCGCGCAGAGGTGCTACAACTCCGCCCGCTGAATCACGCACCGGCACTTGAATCGAGCACCACGAGTCTTTGCGAGGATGAGCCATGACGACGGAACTGCTTGAAATGGATGTTGCGGGGCTGCCGGCACGGAACCGGTCCGTCGCTCCGTGGAAGCTCCCGCTGGCCCCCGAGACCCTGGACCTTGACGAGGACGACGAGGACGAGGCCACCGGCGACGGCGACTTTCTGGAAGACGATGACGAAAGTAACGATGAGGGTGAGTTTGAGGAAGAAGACGACGAGTTCCTGGAAGAGGACGACGCCGAGGACGACCTCGAAGACGATCTAGACGATGACGATGACGACCTTTGATCAAAGGCCGTCGCCAGCGGCGCCCAGCGGGGGCGCCTCGGCCGCCCGGCCGGTCATCGCGTCGTGACCGTCGAGTGCCCGACCATGACCCAGCCCCAGCCGAATCAACAGTCCAACCTCCTTCGCCCAGCCGCTTCGCCGCCCACGGGATCTTCCGGTCAGGGCGGCGTCATTCATTCCGGGACTGATCCGGAGGCCCTTCGCGGCGTGAGCCCCGACCCGCGCAGCACCGTGCTCGACCGCCGCGCCGGCATCGACCGGCGCGACATTCCCGCCGCCAGGCTCCAGATGAAGCCGGTGATCATCGACGCCGCAACCGATGCCCCCGCCGATGCCGACTCGACCGGCCTCGAGCGCCGGCGAGGGCCCGGCCGCCGTCGCTCCGACTTTGCCAAGTCCGCCGAAGAGGGGGAGATGAACGGCGAGCAGTTCCTCTTCGTCATGGCGATCGAGGCCTTTAAGAAGGCCAATGGAAAGCTCTTTCCCACCTGGACCGACGTGCTGGAGGTCATCCGTCTGCTCGGATACCGCAAGACCATGAAGAGCGAGCTTAGCCTGCGCAACGCCGACGACTGGCTCGAGTCAGCGAACGCCTCCGCCAAGGTTCGGCGTGCCGAGGATCTGCGCGAGGCCGCGTAGCCGGGCACGGTCCGAAGCCTGAACACCCGATGCGCGGCGGCGTATCCCCGGGCGGGGCGATCGCAGCATATCTTCGTCGCGGCGTTCCCGGTTCTTCCGTGCGCCGCCGAAAGTCGCTGACACAGAGTGGCCCCATGAGTCATCGCAAGAACACGCTGCTCATCCTTTCGCAGGTCTATGTGCCCGACCCGGCGTCGGTCGGACAGCACATGGCCGATGCCGCCGTCGAAATGACGCGGCGCGGCTACCGGGTACGGGTGCTCACGAGCGCCCGCGGCTACGACGACCCGACGAAGAAGTACCCGGCGCGGGAGACGATCGACGGTGTTGAGGTCATCCGGCTACCGCTCTCGAGCTTCGGGAAAAAATCGATCCCGCTTCGTCTGCTCGGCGGGGTTCTCTTCATGCTCCAGGCGATTGTGCGCGGCCTGCTCACCCCCGGCCTCAAGTCGATCCTGGTCAGCACGTCGCCGCCGATGTGCTCCGCCGCGGCGGTGGTCATCGGCGCCCTGCGGCGAGCGAGCATCACCTACTGGGTGATGGACCTTAATCCGGACCAGATGATCGAGCTGGGCAAGGCCAAACCCGGTTCGTTGGTCGTCAAGGTATTCAACGCGTTCAACCGCGTGATCCTGGGCAGGGCGCGCGAGATCGTGGCCCTCGACCGCTTTATGGCCGAGCGACTGCTCAAGAAGAAGGACGTCTCGGCCAAACTTTCCGTGATGCCCCCCTGGCCGCACGAGGACGAGCTGAAGGTCGTGCCCCACGGCGCCAATCCGTTTCGCAAGGAGCACGGGTTTGGGGGGGAAGCCGGCGACCCAGCCCGCCAGTTCGTCGTGATGTACAGCGGCAACCATGGCTTCTCGACGCCCGTGACCACGGTGCTGGGGGCTGCGCTGAAGCTCCAGCACCGCACCGACATCGTTTTCATGTTCATCGGGGGCGGCGTCGGCAAGAAGGAAGTGGACAAGATCGTAGCGGAGCAGAAGCCCACGAATATCCGCACCCTGCCGTATCAGCCCCTCAGCCAGATCAAGTACTCGCTCTCCGCGGCGGATGTGCATCTCGTCAGCGTTGGGAACGACGTGGTGGGCGTGGTGCATCCATGCAAGGTCTACGGGGCCATGGCGGTGGCGCGTCCGATCCTGCTGCTCGGGCCTGAGCCTTGCCACGTGTCAGACCTTGTCGGGCAGCACCGTATTGGCTGGCACATCGCGCACGGCGACGTGGAGGGCGCGGCCCGGATGATCGAGCAGATCGCGGCGACGCCGCGGGGAGAGCTCGAATCGATGGGCCGGCGCGCCCAGGAGATCATCGGCCGCCAGTTCTCCAAGCCCATCCTCTGCTGCCGCTTCTGCGACGTCGTCGAGCGCGGCCTCATCAACGACGGCCGGGAACCCTCGCCTGCTCGCGCCGACTCCCGCCCCGCCGAGACGAACGCATCCTGAAACGATTCCCTTCCTGCTCTCTCCTCTCTGCGCTCCCCATGAAGAAATACGTCTTTATCCAGGACGACCCCTTCTACCTCCCCAAGGTTCTCGACAAGTACCTGCGTGAGTTCGCCGACTCCACCGTCGGCATCAACATCCAGCCCAACACCCAGGGCAAGCGCACCGTCGTCCAGACTGCGTTGGACCTTCTCAAGATGTACGGCTTCCCATACTTTCAGTGGAAGCTCCGCAACTACGTCCTGAACAAGGCCAAGGCCAAGTTATTCAACCAGTGGCTCGGATCCACGCGCCGCTGCTACACCGTCGCCGCCGTCGCCAAGAAGTACAACGTCCCCATGCACCGAACGGAGGACGTCAACTCCGAGGAGTTCCGCAAGCTCCTGCGCGACCTCGGCGTTGATTTCATCGTCTCCATCTCCGGCACCCAGCTCTACCGCAAGCCCCTTCGCGATCAGACCCGCTGCGGAATCGTTAACTGTCACGGAGCGCTTCTCCCCACCTACCGCGGCCTCATGCCCTCGTTCTGGACGCTCGCCAACGGCGAGAAAGAGGGCGGCGTCTCCGTTCATTTCGTGGACGCCAAGCTCGATAACGGCCCCATCGTGGTCCAGAAGGGATACCGCATCCACCCTCACGACACCCTTGAGGACATCATGTCCCGCGGCAAAGACCTCGCCGCCGAGTGCATCATCGAGTGCGTCCGCATTGTCGAAGACGCCGACCGCCGCAAGGTCCCTTGCCCAACGCAGCCCAACGACGCTGCTCAACTCACCCACTTCTCCATGCCCACAAGGGCCGACGTCCACCGATTCAAGTCCGGCGGGCACCGATTCGTCTAGGCAGCCGGTGTTCGCCCGTATCATCACGTCCACTGTCCCCCCGCGCCCGCGCCCCCCACGGCGGGTATTCTGTTCTCATGCGCTCTGTCCGCCCACTCGCGTCGTCGTCGGTCCTGGTTCTCGTGATCGCCGCCGGTCCACTTGGCTGCGCCACCCAGCCAATCGTGCGCGAATCTGAAAGCACCGTTCCGCCCGTAGGGATCGAAAGCGGCGGCACCTCCGGTCTCGATTTCTTTGACGACCTAGATTCCCGTGCGCTCGCCACTCGCGACGACGGCCTCTACGCCCTACTCCTACTAGGCACCGGTGAAACCGCGTCGACGCCGGAATCCCGCGCACTCGCCGCTATTCATCTCGGGTGGCTCGATCCTGATCAAGCAGCCGTCTCGCCGCGCCAGGCCGTTCGCACCGGCGACCTGGCCCTCATGCTCCACCGCTTGCTTGAGCCCCGCTCGTCGCGCGGCGAACGCGTCGCAATGGCACGCCTCAAGGAACTCAGTATTCTGCCGTCCGAACTTTCGGCCGATGACGGGCTTTCCGGCCCCCAACTCCTGGCCGTCCTCTTCGGTGCCCGCGCCGTGCTTCCCGACAAGGGGCCCGTCGCGGCCCTTCCCCCTCCGAACGCAACGGCGAGCGGGGCTGGCGGCGTTGTTACCGCTGGCGACCCCGATCTCGAATCATTCGACGACGTCGAGTCTTCGATCGCCGCCCCTCGTCCGTCGCCAGCTCCGAGCCGCACGGTCCGCCCCACGCCCCAGCATGTGCGCGACGCCGCGCGATCTACTCGTGTCCACCCCCGGCCGGAGCCGCTCCCGGACGAGCCCCTCGCGCCGCCCGCAACGACCTCGCCGTCCCCGGCCCGCACCGATCTGCCACCAGCCCAGCCTACGCCCAAGAGCCGTTTCATCGGGGGTAAGCCGCTCAAGCCCGCGGGCGCCACAAAGTGAGAACCCTCGCGATGATCCACCCGCGCTTCCTCGTTCTAATCGTCGTCGCCGTGATGCTCACCGCAGGCACGGCGGCGGCGCAGGCACCTCAGCCCGCCGGCACGCCTTCGACTCAACCGCGCAAGCCTGTGAAGCCGCCCACGGTCGATCTTGAGAAAGCCGCCAAGCGCCCGCGCCCCGGACAGGTGCTCCCAGGTGAGCCGCTGCCGACCCCTGCTGATCAGCCCGACGACACCTCGGTTGACCAGCCCGCCTCTCCACCGGCTGCGATCCCGCTCTCCGACGGCAGCCAGACTCCCGCTCTGCCTATTGACCAGGCGGTTCCATCGCTCCTGAGCGGCGCTTCGCCATTCGCGGCCGACGATTGGCCCCTTGCCGTTCGGGTTCTCGGCATCTCTGGAAAGAGCGACGGCGTGCAGGTGCGCTCCTGGCGCGAGGGCCAGCCGACCGAGTGGATCGCTCTTAGACGCGGCACTGAGCTCACCGAACTTTCCGAAGTCCGCACCGGTCTGCACACCACGGCTTCAATTCTCCTCGAGAACGCCGTCCGCATTGATCTCGGCCGCCTCTCCCGGGTCGCGCTCTCGCGCCCGCACCCCGCTCTTGAGCTCGCAACCGTGAGTATCGATCTCTTGCGTGGTCGAGTTGATGCCTACCCGCAGGCGGTCGACAACGCCGGGCTCTCAATCCTTGGTATTGCACTTACTGGGCCTGAGCTCACGAAGACCCGCAGAGTTCCCTTCCGGATTGAGCACGATGCGTTCCGCGGCACCCGTGAACAGGTGCTCATTTCACCCTAACCCTTGTCGCTGGGCCTTTTTGAGGGCACACTACTCATGATGCCAAACGGCATCAGCGCCGGGCTTGGAGAGAGGAGCCGGTCGCCGCGGATATGTTGTAACATTTGTGATCGGTGCGATCGCGAGATCGCGGCTTGTCGCAATCATGGTGTGGGTCGGGTGATGGAGGCGAGAGAGTTAGTTTGGTCGCAGCCGGATT
>JACMLW010000139.1 GCA_014379385.1 Phycisphaerales bacterium | reverse complement strand
TCAAGAGCTCCAAGGTCGCCGACCTCGCACCCCTCCCGCCGGACCCGCCGATCGCGGCCCCCGGCGAGAAGGTCACCACGTTCCTCATCATCTTTGAAGCAGTCCTGAAAGAAGCCAAGAAGCCGGAGGGCCAGGCGTGAACCCAGCAGTACTGTGGCTCAAGAAGAACTGGATCATCGCTGTCTTAGCGGTCGTCGCCCTCGCCAGCCTGCCGACGCTTTGGTATTTCGCGGGCAAGAAGAACAAGGCTCTGGTCGACCGGGTGCAGACCTCCGTCAAGGCCGACTTTGACGAGGTGAGCAAGGACCGCCAGAACTACACGCTCCCGCCCGCGCTCCCGTCGGCCAAGGAGTTCTCGTTCTCCGCCCCGCCCAACAAGATCATCAACGCCTACTTCGGCGAGCGGCTCACCGAGCAGCAAAAGCAGATCGCCAGTGTCTGGTCGAACGCGCTCGAGTTCAACCAGGGCGACCACAAGCCGCTGATCGAGAACTTCTTCCCCAAGCCCGACGAGTTCTACCTGAGAACGCTGACCGGCGACCTCACCATCGCCTTCGTCGTCGAGCTCCCCAAGCGCCTGGTCGCGATCGTCAACGGCGGCCCGGCGCCCGACGCCGATAAACTGGCGGCCACCCTCCGCGAGAACGCCGAGCGTTCGCTCGCCCGCATCCAGACCGAGAAGGGCCGCGACGCGACCGCGGAGGAATGGACCAAGATCAAAGAAGAGCTGCTCGGCGTGCGCGTCGCCCGTTACAAGCAGGCAGCGCAGGACATCTCCGTATATGTTGACGCCGCATCGTTTAGCGACATCCCCGATGCGTCCAAGGATCCGAATAAGCCGCTCGAGCAACCGACCATCCGCAAGGCCTGGGATTACCAGGAAATCGCCTGGCTCTACGATGACATCCTCAAGGCCGTCGCCCTCGCTAACTCCAAGACCGGCTCCGCTGGCGGGGACGTCGGCGGCGGAGTGCCCCAGTCCGTGGTCAAGCGGATCGTCAGCATGAAGATCGGCCCGGTCTCGCTCTCCGCGACCGCCTCCGCCGATGGCACCGCTCCCGCGGCCGACGCGCCGATCCCCAAGGACTACAACAACTCCGTCACCGGCCGCATCGGCGGCGTGGCCAATCAGCTCTTTGACGTCCGCCCCGTCACCATCGACGTCATCGTCTCCTCGAAGCACCTCCCGCATTTTATCGACGCGCTCGCCGAGACCAACTTCATGACGGTCCTCGACGTAGACCTCACCAACGTCGAGCCCCTCGACGAGCTCAAGCTCGGCTACTACTACGGCGACGACCACATCGTCCGCGCCGTTGTCCAGGTCGAGACCATCTGGCTTCGCGACTGGACCAGGCTGTTCATGCCACTTGAGGTCAAGGCCGATCGCGGCGTCTTTGCCGATCCCGTCGCCCCCCCCGCCGATGGCGCCCAGCCACCCGCTCCCCCAGGCGATAAGCCACCTACTTCTGGCTCCGGTTGACCGACCCGCGAGCGGAATGCCGGCCGCGGATCGCTTTCCTGCACCAGGCTTTCACGTCTTTCCTCTCTGCTCTCTGCTCTCTGTCTCTCCACGGACCCCACTCATGAAACTCAAAGGCATCAGCCCCATCGAGCAGCATGTTGAGAAGATCGTTGTAGCCGTCTTCGCGGCGGCGCTTCTCGGCCTTCTCGCCTGGCAGTTCATAGGGCCGCGCAACAAGGTCACCCTCGGCACCGACACCGTGACGATCGATCAGGCCACCGATGTCGTCGCCCGCAAGGCCGAGGAAGTTCAGCGCAAGGTCGCCTCCAGAGACCCCGCTCTCCCCACCGACGTCCCCAGCGTCGCCGTCGGCGAGCAGTTCCGCGCCAGGTTCCGCGGCCCAGTCGCTCCCAAGAAGGAACTCGTCGTCGCACTCGGTGGGCCCATCCGCGCCATCGGCCCCGGTGGAGAACTCCCCACCGTCGGCGCGCTCACGCTCACCGCCCTCCAGGTTCCGGCTGTCTCGGCGCCTATCGCTGCCCAATACGCGGCCACCATCGACCAGAGAGAGGTCCAGAGCTATCCCGAACTCGCCGCCCTGCTCCCGACCGAAATCCCGTTCGACAAGGCGTGGGTCACTGTTGAAGGCACCTTCAACGGCGCCGAACTGGGAAGGGTGCTCGCGACCGATCCCGATGGCGAAGCCGGCTCCATGGCCGCCATGCCGAAATACTGGTGGGACGGCGGCGTCCAGATCCTCCGCGTTGACCTGCACCGCGAGGAGCTGCAGCCCGACGGTTCGTGGTCGAACGCGACCGTCGTCCAACCCATCCCCGGGCAAGCCAAGCTCCAGCTCAGCGGCACCGCCCCCGGCGCGGAGATCACCCTGATGGACCTGCAGACCCGCGTCAGGGAAGCAGGCGAGGACGCCGACGACATCCGCCGCCCCGACTTCTACACCACGGTCATGGGCCAGGTCTGGGTCGCACCGTCGGAGGTCAAGACCGACGGCTCCAATCAGGACCAGCAACTCAAGGACCGCAAGCTCCGCGAGCGCGACGACGCCGAGAGCGATATCGCCGACCTCGAGAAGCGCGTCGCCGATATCCCCAACGAGCCTAAGAACAAGGCCCAGCGTGCCGGCTTTACCCGCCGCATCGAGGCCCGCAAAGTCGAGCTCCGCAAGATCAACGACGAACTCCGCACGATGGGCGTCGAATCCGCCGACGATACCACGAACCAGGCACCCGTCGATCCCGAGGGCGATGCCTCAAAGGCCAAGCCGCTCCTGGAAGACGATGCGGTCCGCATCTGGGCCCACGACATCACCGCACAGCGCGGCAAGACCTACCGCTACCGCCTCGGTGTCACCCTCAGTAACCCCGTGTACGGACGCGACGCGGCCCTCGCCGCCGACCAGGCCGACCTCGCCAAGTCGCCCACGCTGGTGAGCTCCGATTCCCCTTGGTCTGAGAACATCGCGGTCCTCGATTCCACCAAGTACTTCATCGTCAACGCTCAGGAGAATGACGCCTTCGGCGCCGGCCCCAGCGCCACCGCCGAGGTCTATGTCTTCTACTGGGGGTACTACCGCAAGGGCACCATCAGCATGCAGCCCGGCGACCCGCTCGCCGGCGAGGTCCGCGTGCCCGAGATGGAGAAGCTCATCGCTGTGCTCCCCCAGGATCCTGGTGACGAGCCTCTGCCCCCTGCCGAGAACGTCCCTCCACCCGGCGGACGCGGTCGTCCCGACCGGGCCAACGAGCCGCCGCCACCCGAGAATGTTGATCCCGGCAACCCGAACGCCCCCAAACTCCCGGCACGACCTACGTACAAGGAAATCCTCTTCGAGCGCGACGCCTTCCTCCTCGATGTCGCCGCGGCACCAAGCCAGGCCAATGGCGGCGCCGCCCAGGGCTCGGCGGGGTACCAGGCGTTCATGCGTGACACCGAAGGTGCTATCACCATCAAGTCGCCGCTCGCCGAGCGTTCCCAGGCCGATTACGCCTGGGTGGCACAGTCCTACGCCATCGGCGAGCAAGAACTAAGGCCGCGGGCCGAGAAGCAGAAGCGGAAGCCCAAGGAGCGGGATGAGGCGGACAGGCCGCCGCCCGGGAAGTCCGGTGGCGGTCGCGGCGGCGGTAGCGGTGGTGGAGGCGGATAGAGCGATGCTGATTCCAAGACACCAACCCGCCATGTGGCGGGTCTTTTTCTTGAGATGGTAAAAATCTTGGGGCGTTCCGCTGCTCCAAACCGGACGCAGCCGAAAGCCGGTCGTAGCCCGACGACAGACGGAGTCCGCTGCGACCCGCAGTCGAGCCTGAGGAACCGCGAACGACCGCAGTCGTGTGTGGATGAAGTGTGGACAACCGTTTGGGCTAAGCGCCAACCCTCAAAGAATTACCCTGCCATGCTTGACGGCCGATTGGAGGGGCCTACGCTTCTCCCCGCGTCGAGGATATTTCGACGAAGTGGCCACGGGGCGAAAGCCGGTCTGGCCCATCTGTCCGAGGCGGGTTGATCCCGACCGAAGGCAAGCCTCTTTGACAACCGGATATGGATTGGTGTTAAGTAGTGTTCCCTGGCGGTTTCTTCCGGGGTTCGGGCTTCCCAGCTCGTTCCGTCGGAGGGTCTTTTCCGCCAGGGACTGCGATAGACACCGATAGAGCGTCAAGCGATACAATTTATCGATTGCTCATTTTTGAACGTTGGCCCTGTCCGTCGGGTTGTGTGATTGCCCGGCCTGACAGGCCCAGCCTCGTTCCGGCAATGGCCTCAACGAGCCACCTAGCAATAGGCGGCGCGTGGAAGCCGGCGATCCGGCATCGGGTTGGTGTGATCAAGCCAATAAGAGTACACGGTGGATGTCTTGGCGTCGAGAGGCGATGAAAGACGTGGGAACCTGCGATAAGCCCAAGGGAGCCGGTAACCAGGCTGTGATCTTGGGATTTCTGAATGGGGCAACCCACCCCGCAAGGGGTACTGTCCGTTGAATGTATAGACGGACAGAGCGAACGTGGAGAACTGAAACATCTCAGTAACCACAGGAAAAGAAAGCAACCGCGATTCCGTGAGTAGCGGCGAGCGAAAGCGGATCAACCAGTGGACGAGTGAACCGGAATGAATGCCGGGCCAAAGAAGGTGAAAGCCCTGTAACCGAAAGCTGGCAAGCCCTCGAGTAGGTTCGGACTCGTGAAACCCGGACTGAACATGGGGGGTCCACCCTCCAAGGCTAAATACTCCTCGACGACCGATAGTGAATCAGTAAGGCGACTGAACGATGAAAAGATCCGCTGCGAGCGGAGTGAAAGAGTACCTGAAATCATGTGCCTACACAGCGGTTGGAGCCCTGCGCGCAAGCGTGGGGTGACAGCGTGCCTTTTGCATAATGATCC
>JACMLW010000138.1 GCA_014379385.1 Phycisphaerales bacterium | reverse complement strand
TCCGGCCCCGGGCAACCCGTACGTCTGCGGCGTGGGCGCAGCGCCCGGCCGCCCCCCCCCGCCCGCCCCCCACGCTACCTCGGGCGTGAGGTCCGCCGCCTGGAGCGCCTCGCGCAGCGCGCGCAGCACCGTCGAGTGCACCATCGACCCATCGCGGAAGCGCACCTCCGTCTTCTGCGGGTGCACATTCACATCCACCGCGCCCGGGTCCATCTCGATCAGCAGCACCACCGTCGGGTAGCGCCCCGGATCGATCAATCCGCGGTACGCCTCCTTCACCGCGTGCTGCACGGTGCGGTCGCGGATCGGCCGGCCATTGAGAAACAAGTACTGGCTCTTGGCCGTCGCCCGCGCCAGCGCCGGCAGCCCCGCCAGCCCCCACAGGGCCATGCCCCGCGCATCATCGAACCGGTCCGCGTGGACCTCCAGCAGTTGGTGCTCCAGCTCCGCACCCAGCACCGCCAGCGCCCGCTCCCGCGGCGACTGGTCCGGCGGCAGATCAAGCACGGTCCGCTCATCCGCGCTCACGTCAAACCCCACCGCCAGGTGCGAGAGCGCCAGCGCCGTCGCCGCATCCACGCAGTGCCCCTGCTCCGTCGTCGGCGTCCGTAGGAACTTCCGGCGCGCCGGCGTGTTGAAGAACAGGTTGCGCACCGTCACGCTCGTTCCCACCGGCCCCGAGGCCGGCCGCGCGGCGCCCACCACATCCCCCTCGATGTTCAGCTCCGCCGCCTCCACCTGCGCCGCCGTGCGCGAGCGGATACCCAGGCGCGACACCGACGCGATCGAGGCCAGCGCCTCGCCCCGGAACCCCATCGTGGCGATCTTGTCCAGGTCCGCCGCCGCGCTGATCTTGCTGGTCGCGTGCGGCGCGATCGCCAGCGGCAGGTCGCCCGCCGGGATGCCCCGCCCGTTGTCCGTCACCCGTACCAACTCGATCCCGCCCGACCGCAGCTCGAGCGTGATCCGCGACGCCCCCGCGTCCAGCGCGTTGTCGATCAGCTCCTTCACCACCGACGCCGGCCGCTCCACCACCTCGCCCGCGGCGATCTGATTCACCAGCAGCGCCGGCAGTTTCCGGATCGGTGCGAGTTCAGGCGTAGTCGGCGTAGGGATCATCCAGCCGCATTGTACCGGCACAGGTCGCGCGCACTCCCGCTGTGCAAGGGTTGTCGGTAACGCGTCGTGCCACGGGCTCGTCGCTGCTCTGAGCGACAAACCCTGCGATCCCTTGCCTCCCATGTCTCTACGCCAGCGGGTCCGGCCTGAACAGCTTCGTATCCAGCGCCCACTGCTTCTCCGTGAAGTTCCCGCCGAACACCTCAGTGCACATGTCAGGCCTGGCCGCGGCCAGCGCCATCGCCGTCTTCGCGTCCATGTTGTCCAGCATCGACACCAGGATCGCCTCGGGCGTCGCGGGGATCTTCGCCGCGCCGAACTCCGGCACGCCGTGGTGCGACACGATGATGTGCTGCAAGACCATCACGAAGTTCGCCGGAAGCCGCAGGCCACTGGCCCGCATCACGTGCTGCGCCTTGTCGTGCAGCATGATCGCCCCCTCCACGATGTGCCCCACCAGCTCGCCGCGATCGGTGTACCCGAACGTGCGGTCGTAGATCAGCTCGCGCGTCTTCCCCAGGTCGTGCAGGAACAGGCCCAGGATCACCACGTCGCGATTGATCTTCGGGTACAGCGGGCAGATCACCGCGGCCAGTTTCACGAGCTGCAGCGTGTGCTCCAGCAGACCGCCCAAATAGGCGTGGTGCATGGACTTCGCCGCGGGGCAGCGCCGGAACGCGTCCATCAGGTGCTGGTCGCTGAGGTACGCATCGGCGAGCGCCCGCGCCGCCGGGTGCTGAAGGGTGTCGAGGATGGCCCGCAGCTCGGCGAACATCTCGTCGGCCGGGCGCGGGGCGCACGGCATCAGCTCGCGGAGTTGATCCAGCGAGGGCTCGATGGGGTCGATCACATGGATGATGAGCTGCAGTTCGCCCTGGTACGGCTGCGTCTCGGCCTCGAGGTACACAAACCCGTCGGTGGGGAGGCGGCGGAAGTGGTTGACCTCGATCGACCACATCCGCGCCGGCAGTTGCCCGCTCCGATCGCCGATCAGCGCCTTGAGGAACGGCTTGTCCTGCTTGGTCTTGCCCAGCTGCGCGTTGGAGATCGAGAAGGCGCCCATCAGCCGCTCGTTGGGCCCAAGTTCCTTGATGTAACGCCGCGCCCTCCCCTGCGGCGACGCCGGGGAGTCTGGGGCGGGGAGGGGGGGCGGGAGGGGGGGCGGGCCGTTCGGGGCTGGGTTCGCGGCGGAAGGGACGACTGACGCTGGTGAAGAGGGATGCATGTGCCGGCATCGTATTCGGGAAGGGGACGGGAAGCAGGGCGACGGTTTCATGGAAGCAGCGACAAGGCCGAGGGCCGCTCCAAGGTGTCGTCGTCGCCGCCATCATGCCGCACGCCAACCCGCGGCCGATCCCCTCCCATAGTGCCCGATTCCCAGTGCCTCGTGCCTTCTGCCCGCAACAATCCCCCGCATGGCCCAGCGGCGCGAGCTCCACGACAAGTACTTCAAACTCGCCAAGGAGGAGGGCTACCTTGCGCGCTCCGCCTACAAGCTCAAGCAGATCCAGGAGAAGCGCCGCATCATCCGCGCCGGCGACCGCGTCCTCGACCTCGGATGCGCCCCCGGCAGTTGGCTCCAGGTCGCTTCGGAGCTCACCGGCGGTAAGGAGGGGGGGCGTGGCGTCGTCCTCGGCCTCGACCTCCAGGAAGTCACCGAGCGACTCGCCCCCAACGTCCGCGCTGTGCAGGGCGACGCCTTCAAGACGCCCGCCGATGAGCTCATGCTCCTGGCCAACCGCGAAGCCGATGGCGTGCCGCGCCCCTTCGACGCCCTCCTCTCCGACATGGCCCCATCCACCTCCGGCGGTGGCGGCGGCTCCGGTGACCACTTCAAATCCGTAGAGCTCTGCCGCCGCGTGCTCGACCTCGCGGCCGCACTCCTCAAGCCCGGTGGCAACCTCGTCATGAAGGTCTTCGAGGGCGAGTCGTACCCCGACCTCCTCCGCGACACCTCGCGCCGATTCGACGACACCAAGGGCTATAAACCCGACGCGACCCGCGGCGTCTCCAAAGAGATGTACATCGTCGCGAAGGGATTCAAGGGTGGCACCGGTCTCCAGACCGGTGCCTCTGCTGGTGGCACAGGCGTCCCGCCTGTGCGTCCTGACAGTCCATCGGAGCGTCCCCGCGCATGACGCTCCTGGCTCCCCTCATGGGTCTGCTGGCCGCCGCGCTCACGGTGCCGGTCCTGATCGCGTTCTATCTCCTCAAGCTCCGCCGCCGACCGGTCCGCGTCAGCTCCACGCTCCTCTGGGAGCGCGCCATCCATGACCTCCAGGTCAACGCGCCGTTCCGTTGGATCCGTCCCTCACTCCTGCTCTTCATCCAGCTCCTCGCCCTCCTCCTCCTCGCGCTCGCCGCCGCACGCCCCGCCGTCGAAGGCGATCTGCGCCTCGCCGACCGGGTCGTCATCGTGATCGACCGCAGCGCTTCCATGTCCGCGCTCGACGGACTGACGGGGGGCAGCGACTCCACCGCGAGCCTCACCCGCCTCGATGAAGCCAAGCGCCGCGCCCGCGAGTTCCTATCGAGTGCCTCGCGTGGGAGCAGCGGGGGCAAGCGTCCCAGGATCATGATCGTGCAGGCCGCGGCGGAGGCGACCGTCCTTACCACCTTCCTGCAAAGCCCCGGCGCGCTCCGCGACGCTATCGACGCCATCACGCCCACCGACCAGCCCGGCGAACTCGACGACATCCTCCGCCTTGTCGCGGCACTCGGCGCGGGCCAGAGCGGTGAAGAACCCGGCGCGGGACAGGATGGAGGGCAGGAAGGCAATGGCGAGCGAACCGCCGTGTACGTCTTCAGCGACGGTGGCCTCACCGAGAGTCCCGACATCTCGTCGCGCCCCACGCTCCCCCAGCGCACCAGCCTCGAGCTCGTTCGTATTGGTCCGGCAACCCAGCGCGACGACGCCGGCCGCCCGCTGCCGCTCGCGCCCGCCAATCTCGGCATCACCGCACTGAGCGCCAAGCGCGACTACGACGACCCCGCCATCGTCCGCTTCTTCGTGCGCGTGCAGAACAGCGGCCCCACCGCGCAGGAAGTCGTCGTCGAACTCATCGCCGGCGAGTCTCAACCCGATTCTCAGGTCGAATCACAATCAGAGGCCCTAACCGTCCCGGCGGCGGTCACCGATACCGATGGAAACGCCGAGCCCGGCGAGGCCGCCGTCACCTTCCAGCTCTCCACCACCGAAGGCCTCCTCGTCCGTGCCCGCGTCCGCGCCGGCGGAGATGACCTCCTCGACGCTGACAATACCGCCGCCATCTACCTCGGCCGCCCGCGCGATCCCCGGATCCTCGTCGTGGCGCCGGCAGATGCGCAGACCGGCGCCCCCGCGCCCGACCTCTTCCTCCTCAGTGTCCTGCGCGAGATGGACCTCGGCTCGGTGCGCCTCATGACCCCCGCCGCGGCGGCCCCGCTTCTCCGCGGCGAGGCCGCCTCATCCCAGGCCGAGAGCTACGACCTCGTCGTTCTCGATCGCGTCCGACCCGACGTGCTCCCCCCGATCCCGAGCCTCAGCTTCGGGGCCGCGCTCCCGATCCCCGGCCTCGGTGTCGTCCCCGGAGACTCAGCCTCATCAACGCGCTTCCTCGCGTGGCGGCGCACGCACCCCGTGCTCCGCTACGTCTCGCTCGACGGACTCATCGTCTCGCCCCCGATGACCATCACGCTCCCCGGCGCCGCGGGGGCCACGCTCGAGGCCGCGCCGGCGCCCGCTGCTTCGAGCGGCTACTCCTTTCTCCCGCTCGCCCTCGGCGAGCAGGGCCCGCTCATCGTCCTCGCCGAGCCATCGGGGGGGGGCGGCGATGGGGCCGCGATGCGCCGCATCATCGTGGGCTTCGAACTCATGCGCTCCAACTGGGGGCCGGAGATCTCTTTCCCTGTCTTTATGACCAACGCCGTCGAGTACCTCACCGTGCGCGCGCAGGCCGCCACCGGCATTGCCTTCACCACCGCCGAACTCGCCCGAGTGCAGGCCATCGGTCCCGGTGAGGTCGTCGCTCGGAATCCTGGTGGCGAGGCCTTCGCGCGCCGCACGCTGACCGCGCCGGGTGAATCCAACGTCTCGCTCGGCGTCGTCGAGCGCGTTGGCGTTTACCAAGTCGCCGGCGCGGCGCCGGGGCACGACCTGCTCCCCATCAACCTCGTCAATCCGGGCGAAAGCTCGCTCCTCCTGCGCGACCGCCTCCCCGGCGCCGTCTCCGCCACCCCGACGGCATCCGCCCCCGCATCCGCCGGCCCCCAGCACGCCCACATCGAGTTGTGGCCTTGGTGCGTCGCCGCGGCCCTCGCCCTCGCTTGCCTTGAATGGGTTCTCTACGCATGGCGGATGCGAGCCTGACGCGGTATCGTGTGCGAGCCTTCAACCATTCACCAGTCCGGAGTGCGCCATGCCCAGCATGATCAGTTCCAGTCCCCGAATCGGCGCGGCGTCTGTGCTTCTCTCGTGCATCCTCGCGCCCGCCGCGGCGATCGCCCAGCCCGTCTCGAACCCAGCCGCCACCCAGCGCCTCGGCGGCGGCGCCGTCTCCCTTACCGATGAGAACAAGACCAAGGCCGACCTCCCCGCCTGGCAGCTCTGGCTCCGCGGCGCCGGCGAGTTCACCTTCGCGGCCGACCTCGACGACGATGCCGGCGCCTCGGGCACACAGGGCGAGGTCTCCATCGCCCGCGCCTCCACCGGCCTCACGTTCCTCGGCCCCATCGGCGATCGCGCCCGCCTCAATATCGACCTCACGGGCGAGGTCTCGTGGTACAACTTTGAGAACGGCGGCGCCCTCCTTCCGCCCGCGTCGGCCCTCCCCGCCGGCACCGTCACGGACAGTCTGTTCGACGAGGTCTACGAGGTCGGCGTCGCGCCCATCCTCGCGTTCGTCATCGACGAGCAGTGGTCCTGGTTCCTGGGCGGTGGCGTCCGCGCCTCCGGGGAGTCGGGCGCCGATATCGGCGAGTCGCTTACCTACGGTGGCTTTGGCGGCGCCCGCTACGCGTTCTCGGAAGACCTCGCCCTCTCGTTCGGCCTCGGCGTTCGCACGAGACTTGAGGACGACCCGTACGTCCTTCCCGTGCTCGGTCTTGAATGGCAGATTAATGACAAGGTCCGCTTCGCCACCGAGGGCCTCGGCGCCCGCGTCACCGCGGCCATCGACGACGAGTGGTCGGTCTGGATCTCGGGCGCCTATGAGAGCCGCGAGTTCCGCCTCGAGGAAGACGGCCCGCTCCCCGACGGAGTCGTCAACGATTCACGCTTCCCGATCGGCGTCGGCGTGCAGTGGAAGCCCTCGGCCAATCTCGTGTTCGAGGTTGCCGGCGGCGTGGTCGTCTGGCAGGAGTTCGAGATCGACGACTCCGACGGCGACGAGGTCGCAGAGGTCCAGACCGACCCCGCTGCGTTCATCCGCGCCGGTGTCCGCATCGCGTTCTAATGATCCGGTGGGTGGTCGAACAGGCGTCCGGCTGTGAGCGAGACGACAAGCCCGCCGCGATAACGTGGGGAGCGCGACTGTGGCTACCCGGCCTCGCCGTATGGGCGAAGCGCGCGGGGGTTCGTAGGGGCGCGGGGGTGTGCGGTGCCGAGTGGGGCCGAGCGAGTAGCACGCCGGGATCTGTTTGGAGCGCTCGATGAGGGGGAATGCAGGCTGTGCCTGGAGTCCCCCGTCGCTTCATTCCGGCGCTCGTACTGTAAAGACCGCTCCGAAGGAGAAACGAATCATGACAAGCACGCTCGTCCAGCCGTACCTGTTCTTCGGTGGCCGTTGCGAGGAGGCGCTCGCGTTCTACAAGAGCGCGATCGGCGCGCAGGTCGAGATGGTGATGAAGTTCAACCAGAGCCCGGAGCCGCAGCCGTCGGGGATGCTCCAGCCGGGGTTCGAGAACAAGGTCATGCACTCGTCGTTCCGCGTGGGCGATTCGACGATCATGGCGTCGGACGGGTGCCAGGCGGGGGTGAAGTTCGAGGGGTTCTCACTCTCGCTCGCGGTGAAGACGGAGGCGGAGGCGGACCGCGCGTTCGAGGCGCTCGCGAAGGGGGGCGAGGTGAAGATGCCGCTGGCCAAGACGTTCTGGTCGCCGCGGTTCGGCATGCTCGCCGACAAGTTCGGAATCGGGTGGATGGTGAGCGTGGTGCCGGCAACGAAGGGCTGATCGGGTACAAGGGAGCACTGACGGGGCAACTGCCGCCGGTGGCACAGTGGGAACACCCTCCGCTTGCGGAGGGCTCGTATCCTCTCGCGCTGATGGCGCGGCCCGACTCGCACATCCCGGTTCTCGCCCGCGAGGTGATCGAGGTGCTCGCGCCGCAGCCCGGCGACGTGTTGCTCGACTGCACGGCGGGGCTCGGCGGTCACGCCGCGGTGATGGCGCCGGCACTTGGTCACGCCGGGACGATGGTGCTTTGCGATCTTGATGTGGGAAACTTGGCGCGGGCCGAAGTGGTGGTACGCGCCGCCGCGCCCGACATACGAGTGATCGCGCTGCACACGAACTTCGCCGCGGCGCCGCAGCGGCTCCTCGAGCTCGGGCTCGCGGCGGACTGCGTGCTGGGGGATCTCGGGTTCTCATCGAACCAGATGGACACGGCCGCGCGGGGGATGTCGTTCATGCGAGAGGGGCCGCTGGACATGCGGCTCGACGCGAGCTCGGGGGTGTCGGCCGCGGACTTGGTGGCGACGCTGAGCGGCGCGGAACTTGAAGAAATTCTGAGGGAGTACGGGGAAGAGCGGTGCGCGTGGCAGATCGCGCAAAAAGTTGTGACCGAGCGCGCGCGGCAACCGATAACCACAACGGCACAATTGGCAGCGATCGTCCGCTCCGTGGTCGGCAGGCACGGAGGGGGCGGAAACGCGGCGATCGACGACGCGACCCGTACGTTCCAGGCCCTTCGCATCGCGGTGAACGATGAGCTGGGCAACCTTGGCGCGCTCCTCGAGCACGTTCGACGTGCCGCGGGCGTGCTCGCCGGGGCGAGGGGGAGGGGAGGGGAAGCGCCGGCAACTCGCGGGACTTGGCTTTCGCCGGGCTCGCGGGTGGCGATCATCGCGTTCCACTCCCTCGAAGACCGCCCGGTTAAGCAGGCGTTCGCGGCGCTGGTCGAGAAGGGCCTGGCGGAATCGATGACTCGCAAGCCGATCACGGCGGGCGATGAAGAGATTGCCCGAAATCCAAGGTCAAGATCGGCCAAACTGCGTGCCGTTCGAATTGGCGCTGCCAATCGCGGCGTCGATGGGTTACACTAGCGGCGCCGTGCCCATGGATCGGGCCGGCAATGCGGTGAGAATCGCCGTCAGGCCCCGCTCGCCACCGAGCCGGGCCCTTGCGCAGGGAAGCGAACGTGACTCGTGAACAAAAATTGGCGCTGATCGTGGGGTTCTCCCTGGTGCTCGTCGTCGGGGTGCTGATCTCCGATCATTTTTCCAAGGCGAGGATCCCGCTGCCGGAGCAGGGGCTTGCGCTCGATGATTCCGCTGCGATCGGCGTGGAGTCCGACGGGTTAGCGGCGCCCCTGCCGGCCGCGCCTGTGGCCTTGGCGCAGGACAACGCTCGCGCCTCGCCGCAGCTTTCACCTCCCCCATCCGCGGAGGCCAAGCCCTTCGAGTTTGTGATGGGCTCAACAGAGCGGCCGGAGCTGCGGTCGGGCCAGGGTCCGACCGGCGAGCGCAGCGTCGGTGTGCCGGGGATTGGCCTGGACACGGCCAAGCTGGTGGCGGCGGCGAACGTATCGGAGATCCGCGATTCGGGCGCGATGGAGCCGGTGCCGGACGTCTCGACCAAGCCGGGCGAGGGTGCGACGCCGCTCCAGTCTCAAAAGGAAGAAGCGGGTGGGGGTCTGCCCGTCTCAGCGGGCAAGCTCGCGCGGCACGAGGTGGTGAAGAACGACACGCTGCGGAAAATCGCCGCGCGGTATTACAACGACGCCAACCTGTGGGACGAGCTCAAGGCGTACAACGGCGCCCGCGTGGGCGCAAAGGGTGAGGTGCGCATCGGCGTGACCGTGCTCATCCCACCGAAGGACGTGCTGATCGGCAAGGCCTCGCTGGGGGCGGGGCGCGGCGGGGCGTTTGCCACGGCGCCCGGCGCGGGCGGCCGCGCGGAGAACAATAGGGGAACCCCCGGCGCTCCCAAGTCAGCAGGGGAGAAGGTCGTTACGAAGGACGCTGCGGCTGGGGGCGGGGCGATCTACACGGTGAAGTCGGGCGATACGCTGATGAAGATCGCGGCGCGGCAGCTCGGATCGTCCGGCCGCTGGCGCGAGATCTTCGCCCTTAACAAGGGGAAGCTTGATGAGGAAGGCACCGTCAAGATCGGCATGAAGCTGAAGCTCCCTGCCAAGTGATCCGACTGATCTGCTCTGGCACCATGTTCGCGGTCCACGAGAGAATCTAGAGGGAATCTGGACGTGTTCGGCAAGCTTGCGTTCACCATCCTCGCGGTCGGGCTCATGGCCTGCGTCCTGTTGGCCACGCGCCAGCAGCGGCTGCAGGCGGTGCACGAGCTGGCGCAGGTGCAGAAGCGGGTCGCCGAGCACGATCGCGATCTGTGGCGACTGCGGCTCGAGATCGCGCGGCGCATCACGCCGCAGCGCATCGAGCGGATGGCGACGATCCTCGGGCCGCTCCAGCCGCTGAGGCCGGCGCCGGGCGTGTTCGGCCCAATGCGCGATGTCGCCGTCGGTTATGAGCGGCTGCGCTGGGCAGTACCAGGTCGGACGGGCCAGCCCGGGCGGGCGAGTGAGGCGCCCCGATGAGTCTGAACGCGCCTATCCACGGTGCCCCCCGCCCCCCCCGCCCCTGCCCCCCCGGCTCCAGCATCGATTTGTGGTTTATGGGCGTGATCGCCGCGACCAGCGTCGCGCTGGTCGTGCTTATGCTGCGCGTCGTGCAGCTGCAGATTCGCCCCAGCGGGCGACTCGCCCAGCACATCGACGAGCGCGCCACCACGGCGCCGGAGCCCGGTGTTCGCGGCGACATCCTCGACCGGCGCGGGCGGCTGCTCGCGGGGAGCCGCTTCGGGCACCGGGTGTTCATTGATCCCGTCCAGTTCCCCATGCCGCCCGACGAGTCGATGCAGCGACTCGCCGATGCGAGCGGCATCGCGATCGAGGTGATCGCGCAGAAGCTGATTCCCAAGATCGCGGAGAACGAGCGGCGACTGGGCGCGCACGCCGAGCCGATCTCCACGCAGCCGGAGTTGCCGGACTCTGGTCCGAGCATGGAGCCGGACCAAGGCGCCGGGGCGATCGCGCCGACGTCGCTGGCGCTCGATGAGGGGGGGGAGGGCGGCGATCTGGAGTTTCCGGGCGGCGCAACGACGCCGGCGCCCTCCGGTGCGTCCAAGTCGCCCCGGCTCATCCGCTACGTGAGCCTCGGCGGGATTCTTGACGACTGGCGCGTCAACATGGTTCAGGAGCTCAAAATCCCCGGTGTCCATCTCGAGCTCCGCGGCGTGCGCGAGCAGACGACGCCGGAGCTCACCGCCGCGCTGCTTGGCGTGGTGGGTGTTGAGCACGAGGGACGATTGGGCGCCGAGCGGGTGTTCGACCAAATCATGCGGCCCAAGTCGGGCAGGCTGCGATACATCCGCGACGCCGCACGTCGTCCCCTGTGGGTAGAGCAGGGGGGCTATACCGCTCCCGAGCGAGGCCACGACGCCAAGCTCTCGATTGATCTTGAACTTCAGCGCGCGCTGATGGAGGAGCTCAAGGCCGGCGTTGAGAAGGCCGACGCCGCGGGCGGGCGGGCGGTGCTCGTCGATCCGCGCACCGGCGAGGTGGTCGCCATCTGCGACTTTGTCCGCCACGTGCCCGGCGCGGTCGCCTTCAACTGGGACAACCCCACCGATACCCGCCGCAAGATCGTCATCCCCAACGCCAAGGAGGCGATCGCCAACCCGCTGCTCGCGCACAACCGCTGCGTCGAGGACGTGTACGAACCGGGCTCAACGTTCAAGCCCTTCATGTGGTCCATGACCACCGAGCTCGGTCTGGCCGACCCCGACGAGATGATCGACACCGAGGACGGCGTGTGGGTCACGCCCTACGGCCGCACGGTGCGCGACGTGGTGAAAAAGCCGCACATGACGTGGGCCCAGGTGCTCGTCAACTCGTCGAACATCGGCATGTCCAAGGTGACGCGCCGCATGAGCGACAAGCAGATGCGCGACGCCGTGGTGGGTTTCGGCTTCGGCACGCGCTCCGACATCGGCCTGCCCGGCGAGTCTCCCGGGCTTGTCACCACGCAGAAGGCGTGGGGCAAGTACACGCAGACGTCGGTCGCGTCGGGGCACGAGGTGGCGGTGACGCCCATCCAGATGGCGCGGGCGTTCTGCGCGTTCGCGCGGACGGGCAAGGACGCGGGGACGATGCCGCGCCTGCGGCTGACGGCGGTCGATCCGCTTCAGGCGCCGCTTGCCGAGCCGGTGCGGGTGCTGACGCCCG
>JACMLW010000137.1 GCA_014379385.1 Phycisphaerales bacterium | reverse complement strand
GCCCCTTTCCGGGGACCACGCGGCCGTTCCCGGAGATGAGCGTGACGTGACCCACTTCGACGCCGGCAACGTCGGTGATGGCGTTCAGGGCACCCGGCGTTCCGTCGAAGGGAATGCCGAGATCGCGAGCGCGCGGTGACTGCGCCAGCGCCGAGAGGGCAAAGGTGCCGAGCGTGGCGAGCTGCGTCAGCGTTCGCCGGCCTACCAGGGGGACGCGCATGAGACTCCGAGAACGAGTCCCCGATTCTAGCGAGAAAGGCGCGAAGCGGGAGGAGGGAAGCGGCGGCGCCATGCAAAATCCATCAGTCCGCCGTAAAGAAGGGTCAGTGGGAGAAAGAGGCTGACCGACAGCGCCGATGCCGGACTCAACCCGCGCAATGTCAGCAGGACGAGGATGATACCAAACAGGGCCGCTCGGACTACTAGGCGGTTAGGCAGGAAGCGCGCGAGCACCGCGTAGATCAACCCTCCGGCCGCCCCACTGACGGCTCCCATGAACACGACCGTCATCGTCCCGCCGAGCGAGAAACCAGGCGCGATGTTGGTGGCGTGGGAGATCACGCGCATGGCGATGCGTCCGCCGATCCCGAGGATGGGCAGCCCGAGGGCGATTCCCATGAGTGGGCCGAAGACCCACCGGCTCCGCGCGAGGTGGGCAACGCGCGTCGTTCGATGTGAGAGAGCAGCGGCGGGTGACGTCACCCCCTCACTGACGTGAGCCGGCGTCTCCAGGTTTCGAGAGGAGGTGTCAACGACTCACGTCGACCATCGAGGCGCCCGCGTCCGCAAGAAGGTCGCGGAGCAGGCTCCGATGACAATGCGTCGCGTCCTCGCAGTAGCACCCGACCGAGAAGCTCGTCTGCTTCGAGAGCGCGGCGAGCAGCTCGATGAGATGCCGCGCCCGTGGCTCGCGCATCTCCTTGAGATACCGTCGAGCATACCGCCGCCACCGCGCCTCCGTCCACGGCTCCGACAGCGCCCACGACACCACCTCGGCGCTCGGCGCCAGCTCGGGGAGCCAGACGTCGAAGTAGTCGCGAGCCGCGAACTCGCCCTTGGGCACGCCACGCGGCGGCCGCCTAACGGTGCCGAGTCGGGGGCCTTCGTCGGGGGCGCGTGGGGTGCCAAGGCGGGCGATGCGAATGGGCATGGTCGGTAGGGCAGACCCGGGATCAGGGGATCCGGGGTCCGGGTTCGAGGGCGCAAAGTCTGCTACGCGCCCCGGTCCCTCGATCCCCTGATCCCTCGGCCCCGAGGTTTCATTTGCGTTCCCCGGCCGCTGGCGCGCGAGGCTTCACGAGAATCACCGAGCGTACCACCGCGCCATCCAGTACGGCAGGATGTAATCGATGGCCGCAGTCTCAATGAGCCCCTCGAGTCCGCCATAGAGTTGGAATTCCGCCCATACGCGCCAGGTCAAAAAGCTTGCACCGCAGAGGACGCAGAGGCGCAGAGGACATCAACCGGCAGGAGCCTTGGAACAAGCTCCTCGCTGTTGGCAGCCCTCAGCGCCCTCTGCGTCCTCCGCGGTTCAAGCTGTTGCCGTTCACAAGCATTTGCCGTTGCCGTATCCGTGCCGCTTCCGTTTCGATCCGCCCGATCCGCGTTCAACGCTGTTGCAGTTGCCGTTGCAGTTGCTGTTGGTATCTGCGGCCCTCTGCGGCCATCTGGGGTTCCCCGAATCAGTCCGGCCACAACCAGCCAAACGTTCCGGCGGTGAGTAAACCGTACACCAGACTATCGACGGTGGACTTGAACGTCGTGCTCCACTTCCGGCTCCACCAGATCGAGTCCTGCCATAGCCCGCCGGCGAAGCCGAGGAACGCCACCGTGCCCACGATGCGGAAGACGGACATATACGGAGCGCCGGGCGCCAGCGTGCGGCTCGCGATGTAGGCGGCGAAGAGCGCGATGACCACGCAGTAGCCGAACCACTGCCCGAGACTCTTGCCCATGTTGTGCGGGCCAGCCGGCAACACCGTCATGAGAACGACCGGTCCCTGCTTGATCTTTTCCGTGAACGCCGGGTCCTTCATCTCCTTGGGCGACCCCGCGCGCGGCACCATGTAGTCGCCCGGCGGGATGTTGAACGGGCGCAGCGCATTCCTCACGCCCTCCTCGTTTGGCACCTTCTGCACGTCGCTCCAGTGGTACGCGAGGAACATGTGCAGAACCGAGCTCGCGAGGAACACGAGCACCGCCGATACGAGAATCGGGACCAGCAATGATGTAAGTGAAACCATCGCCACCTCCGCATGATGTTGAGCGAGTGAGCTGCGGCGAGACAGGTCTATGATGCGGACTACGTGGGAGTTCTGTAAGACCGCTTGCGACGCGGAACGGCGCGTCACTACCCTCGTTCATGCGTTTCTCATACCTCCTCTCCACGCTGCTGACCGCGCTGCCGGTGACGGTGGCTGCGCAAGGCCCGCGGGTC
>JACMLW010000136.1 GCA_014379385.1 Phycisphaerales bacterium | reverse complement strand
GCGATACGAAGGATGGGCATGTGACAGAGAGCTCCTGGGCGATGCAAAGGCCGCGTCGGCCGCGGCCCGAACGATAGGGCCGATGCGGTTCGCGCTCGAAGGTCGAACAAGTACCCATAAGCACTGGGGAGGGCTGGGGAAACGGCTGGGATTGGAGCGTTCTCGGGGCACGATTGGCGGCACGGGGCAAAGGGTGAGGCGATGCTTATGACGGAACTTAACCAATGACGCCCAGAATGATCGTGGCGCGTGGCCGCCGCAACCGCACCATGAACAATGCCGCTCGCACCCCGGTGCAAGGGGGGGCGTATAACTGGCGCGTGTCGGGGCAGAGACGGCGCGGCGATCGGGTGATGCCGCGTGCCCTTGCGGTCGCCCCTTGCTCGACTGCTGCTCGGACTGCGAGCGACTGGGTGGGTGGCGAAGCGGGGGGAGAGAAGGCGATGCCAGTGGTCACATCCGGAAACGGGGAAGACACCATGTCCGAGACGGCGATGCGTTCGCGTTCAGTGGCGGCCGAGGCCGACCGCGAGGCGCTCCTGGGCACCAAGCCAAAGCCGCGCCGCCGGCGCCGTGCCCGTTTCGTGTTGTTGGCGCTCGGTGGGCTGGCGCTGGTTCTAGCGGTGCTGGTCGCGCTGCTCCCCACGATCGCGAGCTCGGTCGCGCCGGGGATGATCGAATCCGCCGCAGCCAAGAGCATCTCCGGCACGGTTGATGTGCAGGAACTGAGCCTGTCATGGGGCGGCCCCACGGTGGTTGGCCCCGTGGCGCTGATCGACCCGGACGGCAAGCCGCTGGGCGAGGTGACGCTCCGGGCCGAGGCGGGTCTCCTCAAAGTGCTGCGCGAGCGCTGGTGGAGCACCAAGAGCCTCGACGCGGGCGAACTGAGCATGCGTGGCAAGCTGGATGTCGTCCGCGGCACCGACGGCCGGACCAACCTCGAGAAGACTCTGGCGGACCCGACGCCCGAGCCTGCCAGTCCCAGCGCGGGTGGGGGGGGAAGCCGCGGTCCTGACTCCGTTCGAGCCTCGGTGAAGGTCGAGGATCTGGACGCGACGTTCCGCGATCTGGGCGCGCCACCAGGCAGCCCCACTGCGGGCGGAGTGGGCGTGCAGGATCTTGCGGGAACGATCGATGTTGATTGGGCCAAAGCGGGGAACACCGACGCGACGGTGGACCTGAAGGGCGCGGTGATCTCGGGCGGCGCGCCGGCCGCGGGCGAGCCGATGACGATTATCGCGAACGTGAGCATGCCGGGTGGGAGCGCGCCGGCGGGGGGATCCGCCGCCGCGCAGACCGTTGCCAAGGCCACGATCCACAACGCCCCGGTCACCGTGATCGACGCGCTCGCCGGCTTCGGCGGCGAGATGGCGCGCGACATCGGGCCGAGCGCGGACCTCACGATCGATGCATCGGGCACGATGCAGAACGGCCACGCGGATATCAAGGCCGCGACTCAGAGCGCCGGGGCCGACCTCGGTGTGCGACTGGGCAACGGCGAGCTGACGCTGGCACGGCCCGGGCGCGCCTGGGCCCAGCGAACAGGATTTCTCTCGGCCGCGCCGGGGATGCAGGCAGCTATGGCGTCGGCGGGCGAGCGGACCAAGCTCTCCAAGGCGCCGACTATCGAAGTCACGTTCGAGAAACTGCGCGTGAAGGTGCCCGACAAAGCCGGCGCCGCGGCGGATCCCGCCGCCGTCACGCCGGGCATGCTTGATCGGCTCGACCTTCGCGGCGCCGAGGTTGGACTCAGGATCAACGTAAGCGAAGTGGAAGGTGAAGTGGCACTGGTGGATCCGGCGGCGGAGGATGGCGGGCGACCGGTCCCAGGACCGGCTCAGCGGAATCCTTTGGAACCCACGGCGCGCTGGCGTCCATTCCGCATCGAGCCCACCGAGGTCTCGATCGCATCGCAGGACGTGGCGCAGGGCGTAACGATCGCCGCGGCGACTCGCGCGACCGTTGATGGTCAGGCCGCTGGTGCGCTCACGGCTGATCTTCAGGCGGGCGGCCTTGTGGATGCGTCGGGGCACCTGCTCAAGGGTTTGCCCGCACAGCTCCAGGGCGTGATCGATCTCAAGGGCGCCTCGACGGCGCTGGTGCAGCCCCTCGTGGCGGGGATGAACCTGCCGATCGATTTGCCTCGCGATGTTGGGCCGACGATCGATCTGAATCTCGCGGCGCGAACGCAGGGTGAGGACGCGGCCCCGGCCGCCGGTGCCGCGGGCGGTACCGATCTGGCGACGCTGCCGCCCACCGATATCGACCTCACGCTCGCATCGGCGAACGTGACATCAAGCGCGGCCCTCCGGCTCGAGCGCGGCATCCTTAGTGATCGCCAGCCCGTGCAGGCCCAGCTCGCCAACGCGGGGGGGCTCATCCAGGGCGTGCTCTCCAAGGACGGCGTGCCCTCGATGGAAGTGACGGGGCGCGGCGGCGTCACACTGATCGCGCGCGACTTTGCGATCCCGATCAGCAAGCCCAAGGACGCGGGCAAACCGTTCTCGATCTCGGACATGAAGGCGACGGTGAGCGTGGCCGTTCGGGATCTCGCGATCCGGCCGATCCCTGCCGCCCCGACGGGGGGCCAGCCCATGCCGGCGCCGATGATCGTCGCCCCCATTGAAGCTCGCGACGCGACGATCACCGCGACGCTGACGCCGGGCGCGCCCGCCACGGTGGGCATCCAGGCGAACTTGGCCCACGAGGACCGGCCGTTCACGGTGACAGGTCAGATCACCGCGGCGGGTCTCGCCGAGATGATGAGCGCGCCCAAGCCCGCTACGACCGCGGGGGGGGCGGTGGCGACGCTCGCGCCTGGTGAGAGAGCACCGTCCGATCCGCCCCTCATTATGCTCGCCAAACTCCGCCCTTCGGGCCGCATCGAGGTTCGCGGCGTCCCCTCCACACTGGCCAAACTCGCGCCGGGGCTCGGGAGCGCATCCGGCGCTGCCGCCGCTGACGACGTTGGCGCTCAGGTGAAGGCGCTCGTGCAGAAGCTCATCGGCGAGGGCGGTGACGCGACGGTGGAGCTCTCCGATCGTGGTCAGCAGACCACGGGCGTTACGATGACGGTGCGCTCCAGCAAGCTGGCGTTTGACGCCGCGGCGAGCCTGAGCCCGACCCAGATCGCCATCGTTAGCGCAAATGGTCAGGCGTCGCTCGAGGCAAGCGACGCCGATGGCCTGCTCGCGGCGCTCTCACCCAAACCCGCTGAAGGGGACCAAGGCCCGGTGCGCCGGGCCATGCGCCTGGCGGGCCCCGCGACAGCGCGACTCACCATCGAACCGGTGACGATCCCGGTAGCGGGCAAGGACATTCAGATAGCGCAGGTGCCGTCGGTCACCGCGAACGTGCGAGTCGAGCAGCCGATCATCATCGACAACGTCCCCGTGGGCGAGGGCACCGAGCAGGTCGGCATCGCAAACTTTGTTGCCAACGCAACGCTCCCAGGCGCCATGCTCGCCGGCGCGGCCCCCGAGAACGCTCGCATCCAGGTCACGGCTACCGGCGATGTGCTCGCCTCCGAACGTCGCCCTATGGCCAAGCTCGAGCTCACCGCCGACGTGCCGACGGGCGAGGCCGCCGCCGGCGCCGTCGATGTGCGTGCCTCGCTCCGAGAAATCCAGACCGCCGAGCTCGACCGCATCCTTGGGAAAGACCTGACTGGGGCGATTGGTGACACCGCCGATGTGCAGTTCACCGCCTCCGGCAGCACGCAGACGGCGATCAAGCTCAATGCCTCCATCCAGGCGCCGCGCCTCCGCGGCTCGGACATTGCGCTCACGATGGACCAGCAGTGGATCACGCTCGACAAGGCCGCGACCATCCAGCTCACCCCCGACATCAACTGGCTCAACCGGGCGCTGTTCCCGCCGGACGTGGGCGCACCCGCAACCCCGCCGCGCACCCAGCGCCCGAAAGGCGACGGGCCGATCGAGGCG
>JACMLW010000135.1 GCA_014379385.1 Phycisphaerales bacterium | reverse complement strand
GTGCTCGACCTGCGCGGCGTAGGAGGTGCTGGGGTGGGTGGTGGGGGGCAAGAGGCCGCGGTCGCGTCGGCAATCGCGGCCTGGACAAACCAGTAGGAGCGGCCGCGCACCAACGCGCTCAGCCGGTTACGGCGCCGAGCGCCTCGGGCCACAGCGCGCCGAACACCGCGCCCGTGATGAGACCGTACACGATCCCGTCGATCAGGTTCATCGCGATCGCCCGCTTGGGCATGCAGAACCAGATCGCGTTGGGGAGGAACGAGATGGTGTACGCGAGGATGCCGGCCGTCCCGGTGACGCGGAAGACGCGCGCGAAGTCGGACCCCGCCGGCAGCGCCAGCGTGGCGAGGTACGCGATGAGTGTGCTGGAGATCAGGAAGACCAGGAACGTGAGCGCCATGTTCCGGCCCATGCTCATCTGTCCCCCGATGGCGATCGTCCCGGTCGGTCCTTCCTTCCAGCGCTTGTTGAACTCAGGATCCTTGCGCTTGGCGCTATCGGCGCAATGGGGGAAGGCGTACGAGCCGGGCGTCAGCCCCAGCGACTTGATCGCGCCGTCGAGCGCCGACTCGTCGTGTACCTTCTGGTAGTCGCCGTGGTGATGCGGCGAGACCGCCCACGCGATGAAACTGGCAAAGAACACGGCCGCGCCGGACGCGAGAATGGGGAGCCAGAGGGAAGCGATGTCCACGAGGGATTCTCCTGGTGCGCCGCCCCGCCCACTGCAAGACGCAATGGAAATCGGCCCGGGGATCGGGGATCGACGCCTACAGGACCATCGGTCAGGCGCCCCGGACGGCACCAACTTGACGGTTGCGGTGGCCGGGCGCGAGTGGTCTGTTCGAGCTGGTTTCCGTGTCCGGGGGGAACGGCTCACCCCTTCGCGGCCGCCTGAAGCGGCGTTTCCTCGAACGGCTGCACCACAACGAAACCATCACCGTCGAACTTCATCTGGAAGCTCTCGCCCGAGCCGCGTCCGAGGAAGGTCTTGAGCTGGAGGTCGGTCTTGAACTCCGGCGAAAGGTTGCCCGACCAGCAGACAGTGGCGTTCGGGTCGGTGAAGACCGGCGAGCCGGGCGTGACGCGCAGCGTGAGCGGGTCGTAGTGGCTGGTGATCGCGACCACGCCGGAGCCCGAGAGGTGGATGTTGAACAGCCCGCCCGCGGCGAACGCCGCGAGCTTGCGGACCATGTGGATGTCGTGCTTGATGCCGGGCTCGAAGGCGAGCAGGTCGGACCCGTTGACGACGAGGCTCTCGTTCTGGAGCGCCAGCAGCGTGATCTTTTTGCCCGCGTCGGCGAGGTAGAGCGTGCCGTGGCCGGTGGCTTTGGCGAGCGAGGCGCCCTCGCCGCTGACGGCCTTCTTGAGCAGGTTGCCGACGCCCTGGTCAAGCATGCCTTCTCGCACGAACTTGATGTCGCCGCGGTAGGCCACCATGGCGCCGACCTTCATCATGAGGAGGGACGAGAGATTGACCTGGAGCAACCGGTCGCGCTCGAGCTCGAAGACGCTGTGGTCGGTTGAGGCCGAGGGTCGGTCGGCGGAGAGTGCGAGGAACTCGGCGAGGGTCTTGACGGCCATGTGAAACTCCCTGTATTGAACCGAGCTTGCGTGCGGGCGGCGTGCTTACCCCTGAGCGGTGTCGCTCAAGATCAATGTCGCACGGCGCCGCAGCGCGGGCACATCGGTCTGAGCGATTGTCCAGACAACACCGTGATCGATGAGGTGATACCCATGCGAGATGAAGTTGCGGAACTGGATGACCTCGCGTGCCTCCGGCAACTGGAACGACAAGCCGGGGGTGGCGTCAAGCAGGCGCTTCATCGCCTCGCCGATGATCTCGAACTGCCGCTCGACTGACGACCTTCGGATAGGGTCCGCCAAGTACGAATCTCGCCCGTCCGGCGGCGTGCATTGCATGATGAGGTCGCAGGCGTCGACGATATCCTGCAGCAAGAGGCGGACATCACGCGGCGGCATACACGGGCACCTTCTGCGACTCAATCAAATGGCCGCGTTGCGAGTGACCGAGGCTCGAAGCAAGCACAACGTCAACCGGCCTTCCGAGTATCGTCTGCAGCGACCGCTGAAACTCAAAGACCGCCGACATCCACGGGCCCAGGTCCGCGGATCCGAAGTCAACGATGAAGTCAAAGTCGGAGCGCACGGGGTCAAACGTCCCGGTCGTCGCCGACCCAAAGAGGTACAGCGCCCGGACCCCGTGCCGCTTGCAAGCCTCTTCGATTCGCGGCAATGCCGCGGAGATCAGCGGGTGCATGCGGGTATCCTAGTGAGCTTCCCGGTTTGATGCCCTGCGCCTCAGTTTGTGGATCATCGTTTGTGCTTCAAGAACCACTCCGCGAGCTTCTCCTCGCGGTACGCCCTGTCCCACGAGTTGTGGTTCACGCGCGGGTAGAACGTCGCCTCCGGGCCGGCGCCCGCGGCGCGCAGCGCGGTGACCACGGCCTTCGAGTGCTCCGGTGCCACCACGTTGTCGTCCAGCCCGTGGAAGATCCGCTGCGGGAGCTTGCCCAGCTTGCGAGCCAGCTCGCCCGCGTGCCACTCATCGGGCTCGCCGGTGTTCGCGAAAGGGATGTATCCGCAGATCGGAGCGATCGCGGCGAACACGTCCGGGTGATTCGCGGCGATGTACCACGTCCCGTGGCCGCCCTGGCTGAGCCCCGTCAGGTACAGCCGCCGGGAATCGATGGCGTACTCGGCCTTCGCCGCGGCGAGCATCGCCATGACGGCGGTGTCGTAATCTTCCCAGGGCTTGGCGCCGTCGGGCTTCTGCGGGAATATGACGATGAAGGGCCACTCCGATTCGTTCCACTGGATCGCAGAGCCGAGTCCCTGGGCGATCTGCTTGAGGCCGTCGGTGCCACACTCGCCACCCCCGTGCAGGAAGGTGATACAGGGCCAGCCCTTTGCGTTCACGTCGTCGGGCTTGGTGCGCCGGCGACCGGCGTGTGCCGCGTCATCGCGCCCCACATACCCGCGCGGCACATACACGACGTAGCGATAGGTCGCGCCGCCGACCTCGATCGACTTGTTCAGGAAGCCCGTGGCGATCTCCGGGTCGGGCGACACGGCAACGGTATCGGCGGGGCGCGCCGCCGGTGGCTCATGGGTTGTGATCGAGGCCCCCAGCGCGCCGATCAGCGTGAGCCGTGCGCCGATCCAGAAGAAGTACGATGCGCGCATTGGTCAAGTCTAACTAATCGGCGATGGGGAGGGCACGCCCGGGGCCTCTCTCACTTCCAGCCGCTCTTCACCCATCGCGGCTCGCCCCCCCCGGCCCCAGCGCGGCGGAGCACGGCGCTCAGTTGCCCAGTGTGGTGCTGCACATGCCGGATGTTGTAGAGGTGCAGCTCGGCACGCGAGAACGGCAGCCACCCGAAGCCCGAGGGCCCTTGCAACGAATCGCCGCCCTCGCTCTCAGGCCCATCCCCCAAGACGGTTTCGATCCTCTGGCGGCAGATCGTGACGTACGCGAACAGCTCGTCCTTCGTGAACCGCCGGCTCGGGTACTCGTCTTCGAGTTCCTTCATGCCCAACGGGTGCAGGTCCGGAAGCGACACATCGTTTGTTCGCGCTACGGCCCGGCGTGCTACCTCCTTCGCGAACTCGTCGTTTCCCGGCGACAGATAGCAGTCCACGAAGCAGAGTGTGTGGTACGCCACCTGCCAGAAGGAGTACTTCGCAACGGCGCTGTCCCACTCCTCCGGGGCGCACTTCACGAGGCAGTCGTTGAACATCGCCAGCGCGGCCTCGAACTGGCCGCGCAGCACCGCCTTCATGTGATCGACCATTGCACGCCCTCGTATCGCGGGCGATCGCACGCTTCCTCGGCCGCGATACGACTACGGGCGCCGACGGCGGGCGAGCGCCAGCGAGCCGAGGCCGAGCAGCGCGATCGTGCCCGGCGCCGGGATCGGCTCGAAGAAGACGTTCTCGAAGGGGATGTCCTCGTTCGTGTTGGGATCGAACGGGATGCTCAGGTCGAACCAGCCGTTGCGAACGAACTGAGCGCCGACGACGTTGTCGTTGCCGATCGTGACGGTGAGGAATCCCGCGACGGGGCCCTGCGTGTCGGTCCACGCCACGCGGATGCGGGGGCGGATGCCCATCGCGGCGTTGCCCGCAATGAACTGATCGGGCGGGGCGCCGCGCTGGCCGCGGGCGTTGCGGGCGGCCATCTCGGCGTTCTCTTCGGTGATGCCGCCGAGGTGGGCGGCGTCGAAGCCGGCGCCGTTGGCGACCGCGTTCTGGAGCTCGGCGAGTTCATGAAGCACGAAGGACTGCTGGATAGGGAGTGGGGGGGCGGCGGCGGGGTTGGCGGAGAAGAAGGTGATGTCGTCGAGGTCGAGGCGCTGGGTGCCGTTGCCGAGGAAGGCACCGATACCGACGCCGGGCTGGCTGCGGCCGAGGTCGACGGTCATGCCGGCGGTGGCGTTGAAGGTGGTGAGGCGGGTGGCGAAGTTGTTGAGCGGGTTGCCGTTGGCCGTGAAGGCGAGCGAGTTGTTTCCGCCGACCTGGGCCCAGGTGCCGCCGGCGGAGAAGTTGTTGAGGAGGCCGACGAAGGCGGTGCGATCGGCGGCGGCGCCGGTGAGCATGTACTGGCCGATCGCGGCGGGGGTGAGGGCGAGGGCGGTGGCGAGGGTGAGGGCGCGGGGAGCAAGGCGGGTGAGTCGGGTGGACATGGGAGGTTCCTCTCTATCCGACGAGTTTGCGGCGGGGCGGTTGCCCCGGATGGCTCGCTCGAAACACCGTACCGAAAAGCCCGGCAGGAGGCAAGAGGAATCTGGCGCGAGGTAGCTTGTGATGTCCGCCCGGTTGGAGGAGGCAGAGGCGCGCGAAAGGCAGGTGCGCGGCTCAGGCGTCGGCGATGGACGAAGGGGGAGCCTGCAACTCCTGCTCGCTCACGTTGATTTGATCGGGGGGCACCACGACGACCTTGCCGTCACGCCAGATGACGATCGAGCGACCGGCGCGTTTGTGCGCTAGGAGCGCCCGCTGGATGCCGCGATGGATTGCCTGCTGCACGCGAGACGAGTTGCGAAAGGTCTCGAAAATACGATCGGAGTTAGTTGGTCTCATGGCTCGTCTTCCTTATGCGCTGCCACGATTTGGACAGATCGATCATTGGTGCTTTGCTGATCGCCGCGCGGACTGAAGTCCGCGGCTCTGAGCAGAGGAAGCCCGTTGAAACGGGCTGAGGAAGAGGAATAGGAAAAAGGGGAAGTGGGCAATGGTGAACTGAGTGTGGCGGAGCGAAACGTTTCACCAGAGCACCGGGCTGTCAACGTAGTGATAATGGCCCGGTTTCCAAGATACACTGAGTTACCGCTTGTTCAACAAGAACTAGCTCTTTGTTTAATGCAGCCATCATAGATTGAGACTGTCTCGCAGGAAACTTTATCGAATCGACCGTGGCAATATAGCCGCTGGGCAATCCGTCCCAATATCGATTAATAGTTCCGACAGTATTCAAGATTAGCTCAAGAGACTCTAGGGGTATTTTCTTGCCGAACACGGGTCGTGCCACATAAGATGATGTTGCTGCAAATCTAAGTCGAAACGCTGGATAATTCACTCCGTTTCCATTGCCATCTATGATTTGCTGTAGTATTGGGTCAGCCGCGGCCAGTGCTCGTCTGTTGTATGAACACTCGTGAAGCACACCAAGGAGATCCGACCGAACCTCCTCCATCTTCGATAGGCCCGCGGTCCGATCAAGCTTGAGCAAATCGGGGCCGCCAAGCAGGCGGATATTGTCTCCTCGCTCAAACTGGAGACTCGCGAAAAAATGCTCTTTGGCCTGATCTGAAATGGTACCGCCATTGATGCCATAGAACGAACTGATCCTTAGTCGCTGTCCCGTCTGTGGATGGCAAACATCATGAACAAAAGCCTGCTTGCAGTCCGATATCAGGGATTCAATCCCGTTTAAGCTAATGCTGGGCTCGTACTTCGCCTGTATGCCGTGATACCGCCAGTGATTGAAACGATCAATTTCACAAACAACGAGATCTCTTCCAAACTCCCTGGCGCCGTGGTAAGGTATTATGATAGAAAAACCAAGACGGCCGAGAAGTGGACAAAGAAAATTCTTGATAAACGTGGCCTCGTCGTTGTACTGCTGAAGCTCTGCCGGTATCGCCATTCTAATCTCTGTAGTTGTCAAGAGCACGTTTATCTAGGCGGTGCTCAGGGTAATACCACGAGAATCAGAGTACGCTTCCTCACCACTCCGGCCCGCCGCTGTAGCGGCCGTAGACATCGGCCATGGCCTGCACCATCTCGCCGAGGGTGCAGTTGGCGAGGGCGCCATCGACGAGCGCGGGCATGACATTGCGAGGGTTCAGGCCCATCTTCTGAGCCTCGGGGTCGCCGTCGCGGCAGGCCTTGCGGATGCGTTCCAGGGCCGCGGCGACGGCGCTGGCGTCTCGACGTGCTTTGAACGCCATAAGTCGTGAGCACTGGTCGGACTCGACGGCGTGCGAGATCTGGAGGATCTCGACCTGATGGTCGTCGTCCTGCTTGAAGGCGTTGACGCCGACGATGAGGCGGTCGCCGGCCTCGCACTCCTCGCTGAAGCGGTATGAGGCCTCGGCGATCTGGCGGCGGAAGAAGCCGCGGTTGATGCCGGCCACGACGCCGCGGCCGTAGGAGGTGCGGGGGGAATAGGCGGGGTGAGAAGAGAGGGAGAAAGAGGACACAGGCGGGACGCCTGTGCCACCAGATCCAGGAGAAGAGGAGGAAGACACAGGCGGGACGCCTGTGCCACCCGAGGCAGGAGCGAGCTCGTAGCGCCCCATGCGGTCGATCTGGTCGATGAGGTCGAGCGCCTCGGCCTCGATCTTGTCGGTGAGGGCTTCGACGAACCAGGAGCCGCCGAGCGGGTCGGTGGTGCGGGTGACGCCCGTCTCGTAGGCGAGGATCTGCTGCGTGCGGAGGGCGACGGTGACCGCGGTCTCGGTTGGGAGGCCGAGGGTCTCGTCCATCGAGTCGGTGTGGAGGCTCTGGCACCCGCCCAGCACGCCAGCCATCGCCTGATAGGCGACGCGCACGATGTTGTTCAGCGGCTGCTGCTCGGTGAGGGAGCACCCGGCGGTCTGGACGTGCGTCTTCATGTACCAGGAGCGCTCGGACTTGGCGCCGTAGCGCTCCTTCATCATGCGGGC
>JACMLW010000134.1 GCA_014379385.1 Phycisphaerales bacterium | reverse complement strand
GGGGAGACCGACGAGGGATGCGGTGCGGGCCATGGACGAACTCCTTTGGAGGTTGGATACGCGGGGGCGGGGGGGTCGCTGAGACGGGCCGGGGAGCCGGAGAGGTGGCGGTGGCGGGAGGGGGTCAGCGGGCGCGGCCGGACAAACGATGCTTCGATTGATCTACGACGACCGCCAGCACGATGGCGACTCCAATCACGATATCTGTATACGCCGATGGGATGCCCAGAACGATGATGCCGTTATCGATGACCTGGATGATCAGCGCCCCCAGCACCGCCCCGATCGCCGAGCCCCGCCCGCCGCTGAGCGAGGCCCCCCCCACTACCGCGGCGGCGATCACCTTCAGTTCATACCCGGAACCGGCGTCGCTGGATGCCGAGCCGAAGTACCCCAGCATCACCGAGGCCGAAAGCCCCGCCAGCGCCCCCGCGGCCATGAACATGAGCACCTTCACCCGCCCGACCGGAATGCCGGCGTACCGGGCCGCGACTTCGTTGCCCCCGATCGCGAAGACCCGCCGCCCGAAGACCATCTGCCGCAGCACGAACGCCCCGAGCAGGGTGATGATGATGGTGAGAATGAGGGGGACGATGCTGACGCCCCAGTACTCGGCGCGGAAGAAGCCTGTGGTGAAGGACGTGGGGAAGCCGCCGATGGCGTTGCCCTCGGTCATGACGAAGGCGACGCCGCGATACGCGGCCATGCCCCCGAGGGTGATGATAAAGGGGTGGACTTTGAGGCCAACGGTGGCGAGGCCGTTCACGGCGCCGCACGCGGCCCCGACGAGGGAGCACGTGAGAACACCGGCGATGACAACGAACGCCCCCGGCGGGGGGTTTGGCTGCGCCCCGAGGTATTGAAGGAGGAAGGCCCCGACAACGGCCGCGATGGCGTAGATCGAGCCGATCGAGAGATCGATGCCGCCCATCACGATGATGCCCGTCATGCCGACGGCCATGATGGCGATGAAGCTGGTGGTGGTGGCGATGACGGCAAGGTTTTCTTTGTTGAAGAACTTATTCGCCTGGCGGGTCTCGCCGGTGGTGCGGTCGCGCCGCTCGACGCTCCCGCTGAACACGGTGAGGCCGAGCATCATCAGCGCGAGCACAACAACGAGGCCGAGCTCCTGCGCGGCGAGGAGGCGGCGCAAGGGAGAACGGCTTACACCACCACGAGCAGGACCGGCTCCACTCACGGACACATACCACCGTGGTTGTTCACAGCGTCGAACCAGGCGTTAAGGAACGTCGTCATGTCGGCGCTCGTCACAACGCCGTTATAGTTCACATCGGCATAGGTTGTTCCGTTGGCGAGGTCGGCAAACCAGGACGCTTGGAAGGCGGTGATGTCTGAGCTGCCGACCACACCATTCATGTTCCAGTCAGCAATACAGGGGGGAGGAGGCAACGAGTTCAAGAGAACGTGCATTTCCCAGTCCATCTCATCCGGAAGATCGGTCGGGATTGCGCCATTGGCGAACCACGGTGACTTCCTGAAGTTGTACTCAAGGTCCGCCCAATCATTATTACTATTGAGGGTCTGGGATGGCGGAGTGCCCGTCGGGTCAAAGCTATTCACGTTCGCTGTTGCCCCGGAACTGTACTGTCCGTCGTTGTTCCAATCAACGGGCCCAGAGAACTGTGCGTAGTTGATGCACAACAGCGAGGAGAACGGACGACCGCACACCCAGCCAGTGGATGGCGCAGTGAACGGAACCAACTGTCGGCCAAAGTTGCCGCCGATGCCGACGGTCTCGTCGAGAACCGATTCGACCATCGGTGGGAGCGACGCATTCGAGTATCTAAGAAGAAATCTTCCATTTGGCGCGCTCGGCCCGTAACTGCTAGGGGTCTGCCACAGGTAGTTCATAACACTGTAGTAGTTAGGCTTGAAGTTGATAGTATCGTCTCCCCCATGATGGAGGCCGAGGGTGTGGCCGAACTCGTGCATGAAGGTTCCCGCCTGATGGTCCTGCGTTCCCCCGGCTGGAGTCCAGAGACCGAGTGTTACCATGCAGTCGTTGCCGCCCGGCTCGGCAAGCCCGCTCGACGATGTCCCCGCATACGAGTCTGCAAAGATGCAATACCGATACGCGAGTCGCTTGGCACCGAGAATCTCCGCTGAGTCCGCGGGGCTTCGCTCGCTTGCCGTCCCGAAGAAATCGGCTTTGTCGACTTGGAAATCGGCAAACGCGTTCGGATAGGGCCGCAGCGGAAGGGTGGATTCGTCGATGTCTACGTGGAGTTCGATGCCCGGGAGTCCGCCAACGAGTCCCGGTACGGCGGGAACCGTCGATGTATCGAATGCGGTTTTGACGGCATCGATGGCAGCGGGGATGGGCGATCGGCCCGGCATCGCATCGACTTCGACGTAAATGTCCTTGCGGAGCGTGCTTGCGCCGGCCAGTAAGTACATCTTCAGTTCGCCGTCAACATCAAGGCCGCCGTAGGGAATTCCATTTACCTCCCACAGGTCGCACAAGGAGTCCTGATCGCGATCTGCGCATAAATCTAAAACAAATGACCGCAAGAGTCCACCATAGAGTCCGTACCCCGTCATCACGTCGCCATTATATGATAATCCGGTAATCTCGTGAATCTCCCACCCCGAAAGGTCCACGCCAAGCTGGTTCAAGTACCACGGCAAGTGAACCATTCCTATATTGCTCTTCCACAACATCGGAAGATGGTCCACACTCCCGTCAAGGCGCTGGTATGTTACAGCCACTATGTTGCCGTCCCCGCTCATAACTGGAAAGCTCGACATAGTCACTTCGTCTATGTCGATGTCGTCGGGGATTGCCAACGTTTGCGATCCGCCTGTGGTTGACCAGCGAAATACATGATCGACTGCCCGGCCGATGACGATGTTGCCATCATCGCTGATAGCCGTTGCAAGCGTCCCATCCCCGGGAGGCACTGCCAGATCAACCATGCCGGCATCCGTCCACCGAAATGCCTTCCACAGCAGGGAAGAGTCTGCGTAACCGACAACCACTGATCCGTCTGCGCTCGCGCCAAGTGCCCACGAGAATGTTCCATCTGGAAGGAAACCTAAATCCTGAAAGTTCCCATTCCTCCAACGAAATGCGCGTTGTGAGTTATTCAACATTAGCATGCCGACAACGGTGCTTCCGTCGGCGCTAATGCCTTGAGCCGACGTGCCCTGCCCTCCTGACGGCAGCCCGAGACTCTGAAGGCCCGTTGTACTGGTCCAGAGAAATGCTCCACTGCTCTGAGGCGTACTGCCCGTTCCGTTTCCAGCGATTTCCAATCCGTCTGCGCTGACGGCCGTGCCCTCGGAGCCGGTTCCATCTGGAAGCTCGCCCAAACCGCTGATGGCGCCTCCATTCCATCTGAATGCCATCACGCCACCTCCGCGAACACACCATCCCGTAACGGTCTTTCCATCGCCACTCAGCTCCGCACTGACAGTTCCCTCATAATCCGGAATGATCCCCAGATCGACCGGCCGCACAGCCTCTTGCGCTACTGTCTGAGACAACGACAACAGCACGGCCACCGACCCGGGCACCCATATAGATCTTGATCCCATTTACTTCCTATTTCTTCCAACCACGTCATTGTGGCATACAGGGAAATCAACGCTGCGATGATACGTTCGCGGTCACTCGGTATTTGGTATTTGCGATTAGATTCTGTGGACTTTGACCGCCATGCAGCGACACGACTAATCGATCGTTTGCAATCGGCTGCTACGGGTGGGGTCGATGATATTAACGTTCTGAGGGTTTGTCGCCTCGCCATCGAGATCCGTGAAGAACGATGCCGCGGCACTCCCCTTAACAAACGCGGCGTGACCATCGGTGAAAGTAAAATTGGCGCCGTCGGAGCCGTGATTGTCGTCCTTGGCGTAACGGCCAGAATTGATGCGGACTCCCGCGGCGAGGGCATCTGAATCGTCACCGTACCAAGAGAACTCGCCAATATCCTTTGCATTTGTCTCGTCACCCCAGAGAGGGGCGGGCGCAATCAGCGATGCCTCGTCAGTCTTGAATCCGGCTATGTACAGATAACTTATATTGTAGCTCACCACCTCTTCGAGCGGGCCGGGTTTCTTTGGAGTCATCGCCGTCGATATCGGCGGCAAGTAATTTCGCGAACCCGGAGGAGTCGTGTACGTCCACCAAAGGTCTCTCTTATCCGAAGGACAGTTGAGCACGCCAAAGCCATCGATATAGGGAGAGAGTAAAGGCGTGTCATTCTGGTTTACGTAGATGAGCCCCACATAGCCAGGCTGCGGGCCGGGAACCCCTGGTGTTGTCGAATTCCCGAGCTGATTTAGGCTGAACAGTCCGGCGGCGCCTCCATACATGTACTGAAGTCCGAATGTCGTGTTGCTGCCCGGCGTCTTCATCACCGGGTTCCAGTCCCGGTACTCGTTCGCGTACATCGTCATGCTCAGGCCGGTCTGGCGCGTGTTCTGGGCGCAGATGGTCCGTTTGGCGTTCTCGCGCGCACTGGCCAGCGCAGGCAGTAGGATGCCCACCAGCAGCGCGATGATGGCGATCACCACCAAAAGCTCGATCAGTGTGAACCCACCCCCCCCGCTCCTTTCGCTCCCGACGGGTCCGGCGCGAGGTATCTGGCGGCGTGTCATATCGCTTGGCCCTTTCATTCGGGACACGGCCCAGCGTGTCAGATGGCCAACCGCGCCCGTGCGGCGACGGCGGCCCGACGGGCATTGTACAGGTTTACATGCCGTGTGCCAGAGCGGTTTTGTCCCGCTGATTGCCCTCATGGTCCTGTACGGCCCGGTCGCCGCGCCGGGTGCCGCGATGGGCCGGAACGGCGGCGGCGCTCAAGGAGGTTTGGTCGGGCAGCCGGTCGCGGCGGCCGCGGAACTGAGCGTGACGGTCATCCCGATCTCCGGGCCGCTGGGACTGGCGGATGTGAAGCTCGAGGATGCAGCGGGGAGGGGCGGGGGGGGACTGGAGAGGGCGACGGTGCTCCTTCAGATGCGGGGCGGCGGGGGGGTGCCGGAACGGCCCCTGATGGTGCCGATGGTCAGGGATGCCGCGGGGTTGTGGACGGCGCGTGTGATGGCGCTGCCGTGGCCGAATCCGTACGAGGCTTCCCGCGCGGAGTCGGAGGTGGTGTTTTCGATCGAGGTTCACGAGAAAGGGCAGGGTGGAACACGCCGGATCGGACCGTTCAGGAGGTCCGCGGCGCCCGAGGCGGCCAAGGCGATTCCCGAATGGGCGCTCGGGGCCGTGTGGTATCAGATCTTTCCGGAGCGGTTCGGCAACGGCGAACCGCTCAACGATCCGCGCCCGCCGCTGGTGCCAGACGTAGTACCCAAGGCATGGCTCGGCGACTGGGAATCAGTGCCGGCCGACGAGCTCGAACTCAATCGGGCGCTCGGTGCCGGGACATTCCCGGCCCGCGCACTCCCTCCCAACCGGCGTGGCGGGGGCGGGGGGCAGCTCTACAACGTGGTGCTGAACCGGCGGTACGGCGGCGACCTCCAGGGCGTGGTCCAGCGCCTCGACCATCTGGCCGAGCTGGGCGTCACGGCGATCTACTTCAACCCGGTCTTTCACGCCCACTCGCTCCACAAGTACGACGCCACCGACTTCCGGCACATCGACCCCACGCTCGGGTGGCCGGACGTGCCGGACATGAGCGTCCCGGTCGCCGGCGAGACCGCTGACCCCGCGACCTGGACGTGGACGCCCGCGGACCGGTACTTCATTGGCGTGGTGCTGCCCGAGTGCCACCGTCGCGGCATCCACGTCGTCCTTGACGGCGTCTGGAACCACGTCGGGACGAGGTTCTGGGCCTTTCAGGATGTGATGGAGCGCGGGGAAGGGTCGCCGTACGCCGCGTGGTTCCAGCCCCGATTCGCGCCAAGCGACCCCGTCGAACTGGGAGCCATCCATGACAACTGGCCAGGGCTGGCCATCGGTGCCGGGTCGGTCATCGGGTGGTCGAGTTGGAACGGCCGCAACGGCAGTCTGCCCATCTTCGCGCGGGCAGCGGGGAGGGCGGGCGAGCCCCAAGGCGGACTACGGCTGCACCCGGAGGTCGAAGCTCACGTCTTCGCGGTCACGCGCCGATGGATGGACCCCAACGGCGACGGCGACCCCTCCGACGGCATCGATGGGTGGCGCCTGGATGTCGCCCCCGACGTTCCAATCGAGTTCTGGCGGGCCTGGCGCGCCCACGCGCGGGCGATCAATCCCGATGCAGTGCTCATCGGCGAGGTCTGGCCCGACGCCGCGGCCTGGTTCGACGGCGTTGCGTTCGATTCCCAGACCAACTACCCGTTCACGATGCCGGTGGTGCGCTGGCTCGAGCGGGGTTCGGAGATGACGCCGAAGCAACTCGCGGCATCCTTGCAACGCGCCTTTTCGCACGCCCCCCACACCGACCTGGCCCAGATGAACCTGCTGGGGTCGCACGACACGGAGCGCATCGTCTCGATGCTCGCCAACCCCGGGCGTCCGTTTGACCAGGCGGGGTCGCCATCGAGCAATCCCCGCTATGACGCCGGTCGGCCCGACGCGGAGACCTACCGGCGGATGCTGCTGGGCGTGGTGATCCAGGCCACCCACCCGGGCGCTCCGATGGTCTACTACGGCGATGAATGGGGTATGCACGGCGCCGATGACCCGAGCTGCCGCAAGCCGCTCCCATGGCCGGATCTGGGAACGCCCGAGAACCCAGATGATGCGCCGGACGCCGCGATTCTCGAGGAGTATCGGCGTTGGCTGCGCCTCCGGCAGGATCCCGTTATCGGGCCGGTGCTGCGGTTCGGGTCCGTTGAACACGTGGAGTCCGGTCACCCGGACGTGCTTGCCTTTCGGCGAAGGCTGAACAATCACGAGGTGCTGGTGGTAGTCAACCGCGGCACGCTCACGTTTGATGCCCTCCCCTTGCAGCGGCCGGGCAACCCCGAGCCAAGCCACGCACGCGACGTAGGCCCACTCTCGGCCAAGGTCATGCACGACGCCCAAACACACTGACCGGCAGACCCTGGAACCCGCCCCGCCCTTCCTAGATGTACACGGTTTCCTAGTTCAACATTCGCGATTTTGTCTTGGCGGGGGCAGCGTTTCCACTTACTCTATGGGTTCGTGAATCGGGCTTGAGGTGCGCCCTTGGCGCGCCGGTGTTCCTTTGTTCCGGAGCTAGAGAAAAGATGAAGCACATCCTTTTGGCCGTGGCGGGCCTCGCGGCCTCCGCCGGTTTCGCCGCCCCCTCGTCCGCCCAACCTGTCGTCGATGGCACGCGCGATGCCCAATACGGGTCGCCGCAGTACGTCAACACCACCAATCCGACGCAGTTTGGAGATAACGCGCCGGAAGGTGGACCGTGCAACCCTGTCGGCGGCGGAGTCGTCATCGGCATCAATAACTCCAACGTTGGCGGTGTCACCGGCGGCGCGGCCGACCCTGGCGCTGCGGGTGCCGTCTCAACCGGTGTTGAGATCAAGATCCCGCTCGGAACGATCGGTAACCCGACCGGCAACCTGCGCATCACTGTCTTCATCAACGGTGGTGGGCATGATTTCCTCTCGAACCAGGTCTCCGGCGGCCTCGCCGGCGCGGCGAACCTGGGCGAGCCGCGCAACGTCGATTTCTCGACAATCGCGGGCGATCAGTTCATCACGCTCAGCACGCTGAGCTCAGTAACCGGCGCCTCGGTGATGGACGGCGATCTGGGGAGCGACCCCTACGGCCCTCCGCTCTTCATCCAGGACACGCCGACGGGCTTCGGCGACGCCAACCTCGGCACCATCGACTTCGCCAACGGCTCCGAGATGGACGGGATGTACGGGTACATCGCGTCCCAGGGCGGGCAGAACTTCTTGTACCTCGTGATGACCGGGAACCTTGAATCCAACTTCAACAAGCTCGAAGTCTTCATCGATTCGGCGCCGGGCGGCCAGAACACGCTCCGCGGCGACAACCCCAACGTCGATTTCAACGGCCTCAATCGCATGGGCGATGACGGATCGGGCAACGGCCTGACGTTCGATGCCGGCTTCGAGGCCGACTATTACCTCACGTTCACCGGCGGCAACAGCGGCGGCTCATACGCCACCTTCGCGAACTTCGCCGAGCTGTTGACGGCGGGCGGCGGGAGCGGGAGCTTCATTGGCCAGGGCGGATCGGGAACGAACACGCTCAATGCCCAGCCCGAGTGCCCGCCGACCGTGCCGCACCCGGACGTTGCGAACGGGTCTGAGATCGATGCGCTCTACGCCTTCAAGGACGCGACACACCTCTACCTGTTCGTCGCGGGCAACGTGGAGACCAACTCCAACAAGCTCGAGTTGTTCCTCGATGTGATGCCCGGCGGGCAGAACACGCTCCGCTCGGACAACGTCGACATCGACTTCGGCGGCCTGCGCCGCATGGGCCCCTCGCAGTTCATCATCATCGACACCGAGAACCCCGAGTGCCAGATCGAGAACCCGTGCGAGACGCTGCCGAGCTGCTGCACAACAATGGTGACCAACGGCATGACGTTCGATGAGGGCGTGGCGCCCGACTACTGGATGAGCTACACGAACTTCGTGAACGGCTCCAACCAGGTAGAGCACTTCATCAACTCCGCGCTGCTGCGGACCAACGGCTCGCCCCCGGGGTTCTTCCTGGAAGCGACCGACTACAGCTCGTACGACGGCGGCGTGAAGGCCGACCACAACCCCATCAACTTTGACGGCCCGCTGCTCGATGTGCAGTCGATGGACCCCGACCAGTCGCTCCCGCAGCTCCTCGCGAACTACGCGCCGCGCCTCATCGCCAACGACATCTACAACCCCGTCGGCATTCCCGAGCTCATTGTCGCGACGCTCGACAACTCCAACATCGCCGGCGTCACCGAGCTCGCAGCCGATGGCGCCGCCGCGGTCACCACCGGCTTCGAGGTGCGCATCCGCCTGGACGAGCTCGGCTGGGACGGCGTCTCACCGATCCGCGTCGTCGGCATGCTCAACGGCGCTGGCCACGCCTCAATGTCCAACCAGGTGCTCGGCGGGTTGCCCTCCGGGACCGACAACCTCGGCGAATCCTCGGCGGTGAACTTCCAGCTCATCGAGGGCAATCAGTTCGTCGAGCTCACGTTCGGCGGGCCGGTCTCGGACTGCAACCAGAACGGCACGCCCGACGATCAGGAGATCGCGGCGAACCCGGCGCTCGATTGCTTCGACGCCGACGCCGCGCCCGTCGGCGGGTTCAACACCCGCGGCGGCCCGAACGGTATCCCCGACGCGTGCGAGTGCGCCGCCGACTGGGACCGTAACGGCACCGTCGGCTCCGCCGACATCACGTCCTTCCTCGCCTCGTGGTTCAACGACCTGACAACCGCTCAGACGAAGGCCGACTTCAACTGCAGCGGTTCCACCGGTTCAGCCGACATCACGGCGTTCCTGAGCAGGTGGTTCCAGAACCTCGTCGGTCAGCCGCCCTTCAGCGGGTGCGGGCTCTAAGCCCCAGAGCGCAGACTGGCAGATGCAATCAAGGACCCTCGAGGCACCGGCCTCGGGGGTTTTTTTTTACTCATCACCCGCGCCGCTCGCCGTCGTCACCGCCGCCAAGGCGCGAGAGCACCCGGCCCGCAGTCCGTCGAACCGCGGGGTCTTCTCGCTCATCCGCCGCGAGCTCCTCGATTCTCGCTCGCAGCGTGGCATCGTCGAGTTCAGCGAGAATGTTACCCGTCACGATCAGCGCATTGCGCTTGAGCATCGGCAGCGTTGCCCGCTTCATCGAGCTGCCGCTGAGGCGTGACGAGCGATCGTCGGCCGACCACCCCAGCACATCCAGTAACCCGAGCACCGGGCGCGCCGGCGCGTACGCGTCGGCCACCCGCGCCTCGGTGTCGGTCGAGCCCCCGCCGAGGCGCGCCGAGTTGTGCGGGCACACCTCCTGGCAGACATCGCACCCGAACAACCAGTCTCCTATCCCGGCGTGCAGCGCCGGGTCGACCTCGCCGCGCTGCTCGATTGTGAGGTAGCTGATGCAGCGGCGCGCATCGACTTGATAGGGCGTGATCGCGCCCGTCGGGCAGGCGTCGATGCATCGCATGCACGATCCGCAGTGGTCCATCACCGCGGCCTGCTCGCGCGGCGGGTCGAGCCACATAGTCGTCATGATGCCCCCGAGCATCAGGTAGCTGCCACCGCGCGGGTGGATGAGCATCGTGTTCTTGCCGATCCACCCAAGGCCGGCACGCATCGCGTGCTCGCGCTCGAGGATGGGCGCGATGTCCACGAAGCCGTAGAACTTCTCGGGCGCAAACCGCCCGCGCAGCTCGGCCGCCAGCGCGTACAGCCGCTTGCGCATCACCACGTGGTAGTCGCGCCCCTGGGCATACCTGGCCACACGCCCGCGCGGCCCGATCGGCGAAGCCAGCACCGCGTCGCTCTCTTCCGCGCTCCTTCCATCGCCGCGCGCCGCATACCGCTCCGCCACCATCACCACCGACTTGGCCCCATCCATGAACACACCCGGATCCAGCCGCGCCTCGATGTTCTCGTGCAGCCACGCCATCGAACCCTCGTTGCCCGCGGCCAGCCACGCCAGCACCTCGGCGCGCCAGCGCGTGGGCTGGGCGGGCGCGATCCCCGCGTACGCGAAGCCCATCGCCAGGCATCGGCGAATCACATCCCCACCGGCATGGACCGCATCGGTTGGCACGAACAATCGTATGAAAGACGCGGGGGTCCGGAGCTTTTCCCCGTCGGCCGGCCCGCGCATCCGCTGGCCCCTGTACGCTACTCACACATGGCCACCGCCACCCTCAAGATCTCCGGGATGCACTGCGGGTCGTGCGTCAGCACGATCGAACGATCGCTGAAGAAGGATGCCGGGGTCCGCACCGCCGCGATCAACCTCGCCACGGGGACCGGCCGCGTCGAGTTCGATGAGTCGAGAACGAACATCGACTCGCTCCGCTCCGCCGTCGCGCGCGCCGGCTACCGCGCCGAGGCAGTTGGCGCACACGGCCCCCTCCCCACGCCGCGTCCACGCATTGAAACCCGGTCCGCAGCGCTCCCCCGTCACTCTTGCCACAGAGCCCCGGCAGCCGCGGACGACATCAGCGATCACACCGCACACCTCGGCATCGACCACGACCGCATCGCCCGCGCCTGGCGGCTGCGCGCCGTGCTCGGAATCCTCCTCGCGGCGCCCATCATGCCGCTGCACCTCTGGTGGCACGACCCGTCCTCTCCCTACATACAGCTCGCGCTCGCGACGGTTCTGCAGATCCTTCTCGGCTGGCCGTTCTACCTGGGCGGCCTGCGGGCCCTCGCGCACGGGCGCGCGAACATGGACACGCTGGTGGCGCTCGGCACCTCCGTCGCGTACGGGTACTCGCTGTACAGCCTGCTGCGGGGCTCGCACGCGGTCTACTTCGATACCTCCGCCGTCGTCCTCGCCCTCGTCGCGCTCGGCAAGTGGATGGAGGCCCGCGCTACCGGGAGCGCCGCGGGGGCGATCATCTCACTCATGGAGCTGCGCCCCGGCATGGCGCTGCTCGAGCGCGAGGCGCCGGGCGGCCCCAGCGGATTTCCCGACGGCGGCGTCAGGCCCACCGTCGAAGTGCCCGTCTCCGAACTCGCGCCCGGAGACACCGTCATCATCAAGCCCGGCGCGAAGGTGCCCGCCGACGGCACGGTCATCGCCGGCACGTCGTCCATCGACGAATCGATCATCACCGGCGAATCGGCGCCCGTGAGCAAGTCCGCCGGCAGTCGCGTCATCGGCGGCACCATCAACGCCAACGGCATGTTGCGCGCCCGCGTCGACGCCGTCGGCTCGCAGACCGTCGTCTCGCAGATTGTCTCCCTCGTCCACCAGGCGCAGCTCTCCAAGGCCAACATCCAGCGGCTCGCCGACTCGGTCGCCGGCGGGTTTGTGCCGCTCGTACTCCTCATCGCTGCGGGCTCATGGGGCGCGTGGCACTTCCTGGCGCACGACCCGGCGCGCGCCATCGACGCCGCGATCGCCGTGCTCATCGTCGCCTGCCCCTGCGCGCTCGGCCTCGCCACCCCGACCGCCGTCATGGTCGGCACCGGCCTGGGCGCCCGCCACGGCGTGCTCATCAAGGACGCCCGCGCCCTCGAGCACTCCAGCTCGCTCGCCGCCATCGTCCTCGACAAGACCGGCACCCTCACCACCGCCCGGGGCGAAGTCACCGACATCGTCCCTGTTCATTCCCAGGGCCTGCCGGACCTCCCCGCGCGCGTCCTCCTTAAACTCGCCGCCTCGGTTGAGGCCGCCAGCGAGCACCCGATCGCCCGCGCGATCATCCGGCGCGCCCAGGCCGATGGCGTCGACCTCGCGCCCGTCGAGAACTTCCACTATGAGCCCGGTCGCGGCGTGGCCGGCACGGTCGCGGGGAAAGAGATCATGGTCGGCCGCCCAGAGAAGTTCCTCGACGCGATGTGGCACAACGACCTTACCCGATCGCTTGAGGGCAAGGGCAAGACCACCGTGGCCGTGGGCATCGGCGGCAAAACCGTCGGGCTCATTGCGATCGCCGACACCATTAAGCCCGAGGCGAAGGCGGCCGTCGATGCGCTGCACGCCTTCAAGCTGCGCGTCGTCCTGTTGACGGGCGACACCGAGCGGGCCGCGCGCGCCGTGGCCGAGGCCGTCGGCATCGACGAAGTGCTCGCGGGCGTCCTCCCCGCCGATAAGGAGCGCACCATCCGCGAGTTGCAGCAGCAGCTCGGGGGCGGAAAGAACAAGCGCCGCCGGGGTGTCGCCATGGTCGGCGACGGCGTGAACGATGCCCCCGCCCTTGCCGCGGCCGACGTCGGGATCGCGATGGGCACCGGCACCGACATCGCGATGCAGGCCGGTCAGATCGTGCTCGTCGGCGGCGACCTGCGCCTCCTCCCCAAGGCTGTGAAGCTCGCGCGGGCCATGATGCTGCGCATCCGCCTCGGCCTTTTCTGGGCGTTCCTGTATAACGCGGCTCTACTACCCGTCGCCGCGGCGGGCATCTTGAACCCCATGCTCGCCGCGGCCGCCATGTCGCTCAGTTCCGTGAGCGTCGTAGCGAACGCGCTGATGCTCCGCCGCCTCAAGCTCTAAGGCTCCGCGGTGGCACAGGCGTCCCGCCTGTGCGTTCTTAGTACTGCATCACCGAATGCACCGGCGCAAACCCGGTCAGTCGCTCGCGCCCGTTGAGCGCGGCGAGCTCGATCAGCACCGTGATGCCGACGATGTCCGCCTTCATCCCCTGCACCAGGTCGCAGCACGCCCGCATCGTACCGCCGGTGGCGAGCAGATCATCCACGAGAAGCACGCGCTGCCCGGGATCGATCGCGTCCACGTGGATCTCCAGGCAGTCCTTCCCGTACTCCAGGTCGTACTCCATGCGCGCCTTGGCCGCGGGGAGCTTCCCCGGCTTGCGCACCGGGACAAACCCGGCCGAGAGCGCCTGCGCCAGCGCGATCCCGAAGATGAACCCGCGCGACTCGGCCCCGATCACGAGATCGACCTTCTTGCCACGATACGGGTTGGCCATCAGTTCAACGCCGAGCGCGAGCGCCGCCGGGTCGCGGATGAGCGGCGTGAAGTCCCGGAACACAATCCCCGGCTTGGGAAAGTCGTGTACCTCACGGATGAGTGATCGCAGCCTGGCCAGTTCCTTCATGGCGTGAGCGTAGCGTAATTGCTGGTGGCACCGGTCTTCAGACCGGTGTCCGGCTGAATGATCCGCTCCCTACCCTCCCTCATGCGCAAGGACGACCGCCCATCACGCCCCACCCCAAAGCTCGAAGTCGTCGAGCCCGTCGGCCTGCGCGTCCTCATCCGCAAGGACGAGGACAAGAAGCAGACCAAGGCCGGCATCCACCTGCCCGACAAGATCGAGATCCCGACCATCACCGGGCGCGTGGTTGCCATCTCGGCGCAGGTCGAGCGCGACGAGAACTACCCGATCAAGAAGTACGACCGCATCCTCTTCAACCCCAAGCACGCCATCCCCGTCGAGTTCGAGGGCGACAACCGCCTCTTCGTGATCCCCATCGAAGATGTCGTCGCGGTGTTCAGGAAGGCCGAGGGGGACGAGTAGTCGAGCGCGGTCGATGAAGCCTCGATGCCCTGATCCCTTGATGACCCGATGCCTTTCTTCGTTACCAACATGTCCGCGATCGACACACTCCGACTTCCCCTCGCCCAACTCCCCGATCCGCTCCCCATCCCGGTCATCGATCGCCCCTTCGCGGCAACCATCCGCCCCCCCGGATCCAAGTCGCTCACCAACCGCGCGCTCTTGCTCGCCGCGCTCGCCGACGGCACGTCCACCCTCACCAGCGCCCTCGTCGATGCCGACGACGCCCTTGTCATGATCCAGGGGCTCCGCGCACTCGGCGCCGGCATCACCATCGACGGCACGACCATCACCGTTCGTGGCGTTAATGGCCGCTGGAAGCCCCAGACCCCGAACCCCGTCCTCAACGTCCGCGCCTCCGGCACCGCCGCTCGCTTCCTCACCGCGGCGGCCGCCCTCGCCCCCGACAACACGACCATCACCATCGACGGCGACGCACGCATGCGCGAGCGGCCCATCGGCCAGCTCGTCGATGCACTCCGGCAGATCGGCGCAACGGTCGAGTTCGTCGGCCGCGAGGGCTCCCTGCCCGTGCGTGTACACGCGCTCAAGCCCACGCACCCGCTCGGAGTGACGTTCGGGCCTACCTCGTCAAGCCAGTTCATTTCGGCGATGCTAATGATCGGTCCGTTCCTATCTCACGAGCTGCACGTCGCCGCCACGGGGCCCCTCACCAGCGATGACTACACCTGGATGACGCTCGCGTTACTCCGCGCACTTGGCGCTCCCGGCAACGCTGGCCGAGACCCATATGAATCCGTCCGCCTCGGGCTTGAGCTGGATTGGCGGCTTAATCCCGCACGCGTTCGGGGCTTCGAGCTTGCCATCGAACCGGACGCCACCGGCGCTTCCTACTTCCAAGTCGCGGCGGCGATCACGCCGGGCGCACACATCACGATCCCCGGATTACCCGCGGCGCAACTCGGCTCTCTCCAGGGCGACGTGAAGTTCCCACTGCTTGTCGAGGAAGCCGGCGCGACCTTTACCGGCGACCCGGATCGATCAATCGAGATCATCGGGCCTCGCTCGCTGCACGCCATCGACGCCGATCTCGAGCACATGCCCGACACCGCCATGACCGCCGCCGTCATGCTCTGCTTCGCCGCGCCAACCCCCGACAACCCCACCGCCACCTCCACGCTCCGCGGCCTGCACACCCTCCGCCACAAAGAGTCCGACCGCCTCGCCGCGCTCCAAACCGAACTCGCCAAACTAGGCGCCACCGTCGAGATCATCACCTCGCCCCACGACCCGCGCGACGTCTCCCTCCGCCTTACCCCACCACCCAACCTGCACGCGCTCACCGCCGCCGACCCCGCCGCGCGGGCCCTCCCCCCCATCACCTTTGACACCTACAACGACCACCGCATGGCGATGTCCCTCGCGCTCATCGGCCTGCGCCGCCCCCATGTCCTCATCGCCAACCCCGCCTGCGTCGCCAAGACCTACCCCACCTTCTGGCGCGACCTTGCTTCCCTCTTTCGAAGCCCGGCTCCGCCCGGTTGAGCCGCTAGGGATCTCGTGGGGAGCCCACCCGCTCCCCCTGCCCCACGCCGTTCTCCCATATCATCGCGGGACAGTCCGTTCCGCCCGCTTCGTGCCTTTGTCCCTTACCCTTTGTCCCTTCGTGCCTCCGTCCCTTCGTCCCTGCTCGAGGTTCCCCATGCCATCCCCCTCCGCCATCACGATGTCCGCCGGCAAGCTCAACGTCCCCGACCACCCCGTCATCCCGTTCATCGAGGGCGACGGCACCGGCCCCGACATCTGGCGCGCCTCCGTCCGCGTCTTCGACGCCGCCGTCAAGGCCGCCTACGCCGGCAAGCGACAGCTCCACTGGAAAGAGGTCTACGCCGGCGAGAAGTCCTTCAACAAGTTCAAGGACTCCCTCGGCGAGACCCAGGCCTGGCTCCCCGAGGAGACGCTCGCGGCGTTCCGGCAGTACCTCGTCGGCATCAAGGGCCCGCTCACCACGCCCGTCGGCGGCGGCATCCGCTCCCTCAACGTCGCCCTCCGCCAGATCCTCGATCTCTACGTCTGCCTCCGCCCCGTCCGATGGTTCAAGGGCGTCCCCTCCCCCGTGAAGCGCCCCGGCGACTGCGACATGGTCATCTTCCGTGAGAACACCGAGGACATCTACGCCGGCATCGAGTACGCCCCCGGCTCCCCCGAATCCCAGAAGTTCCTCGACTTCATCCACCAGAACTTCCCCAAAGACTTCGCCAAGATCCGCTTCGGCTCGCGCGACAACGCGGCGTCCTGGCAATCGACGCTCGAATCCGTCGGCGCCCCCAAGCGCGAGACGAAGATCGAGGTCGGCATCGGCATCAAGCCCGTCAGCTACCTCGGCACCGAGCGCCTCGTCCACTCCGCCATCGCGTATGCCCTGAAAGAGAAGCGCAAGAGCGTCACGCTCGTGCACAAGGGCAACATCATGAAGTACACCGAGGGCGCGTTCAAGGACTGGGGCTACCAGATCGCGACGACATTCTTCCGCGCCCACGTCGTCACCGAGCGCGAGTCCTGGATCCTCGGCAACAAGGAGGCCAACGCGGCACTCACTTCCGAGGCCAACGCCCGCATGATCGACCCCGGCTTCGACATGATGACCCCCGGCCAGCAGCAGAAGATCGTCGCCGAGGTGGACACCGCCCTCAAGCTCGTCCCCACCCACGGCGGAGGGGGGGGTGGCAAGTGGAAGTCCAAGCTCCTCATCAAGGACTCCATCGCCGACATCACCCTCCAGCAGGTCCTCACCCGCCCACGCGATTTCGACGTCGTCGCCACACTCAACCTCAACGGCGACTACCTCTCCGACGCCCTCGCGGCACAGGTCGGCGGCATCGGCATCGCCCCCGGCGCCAACATCAACTACCTCACCGGCCACGCCATCTTCGAGGCCACGCACGGCACGGCCCCCAAGTACGCCAACCTCGACCAGGTCAACCCCGGCTCCGTCATCCTCTCCGGCGAGATGATGCTGCGGTACATGGGCTGGACCGAGGCCGCGGACCTCATCATCAAGGGCATGGACGGGGCGATCTCCGCCAAGACCGTCACGTACGACTTCGAGCGCCTCATGAAGGCCGAGGGTGACACGCAGGTGAAGAAGGTGAAGTGCTCCGAGTTCGCGGATGCGGTGATCAAGCACATGTGACCACGGCTCTGCGTGGTCATTGGACATTGACACAGCTTCCCTGGATTGACTCGCCCCCCCACCGACCACGCCACCGCGCGTGGGCGGTTTATTCTGACCGTGCCACGGCTTCGCCCGGCTTTGCGGGGAAGCCGTGTATACTCGCGCCGCCATGAACTCGCCACGACTTATCAACCCGGACGAACCAACCGAGCACCTCCGCCGCGTCGCGAGATCCTTGCTCCAGCCACTTTGGATGTGCCGATGAACGAAGCGATTATCGAACTAATAAAACTTGGCGGTGGCGCCGCGATGCTCGTCGGCCTTGTCGCTTGGTTGGGAAAAATCCTAATAGAGAAAATCGCACAACGGGATACAGAGCGGTTCATTCAACGTCTCCAACACGAGCACGAGCAGGCCCTTGAGCGGTTTCGGTCGGAAGCATCAGTCTCCGCTGCAGAGCATGAAATTCGCTACAGAAATGTCTTTGAACGTCAGGCCCTTGTCATGGCTCGCGTATACAAACTGCTTGAGGAGAGCCATCAAGGTCTCCGCCGCCTGTTTGCGATGATCGAGTATGAAGGGGATCCAACAAAAGAAGATAGATTCAAGCAGTTTCACAAATCGTTCCAAGAATTCTACCGTTATTATCGTGGGCGCAAGCTCTTTCTGCCGGGACCGCTGTCGCAACGGATTGATTACTTGTCGCAAGAAGTGTGGAAGGAAGCTCGACAGTTCTGGAGGTGCCATAGCCGTGAAGCCAAGGGACAACCAAGCGGACAGGACGACTATTGGGAGAAGGCTGAGGAGCGACTACGTGATGAGTTTGTGCCCCTTCTTGAAAAAATCGAGTCGGACTTCCGCAAACTCTTAGGCATTCAAGCAACAGTCGAAACTTCGCCTCCTGTCAGCAGAGAACTGCCGCAGCCACATTCTTCATGACCAACACCGACAATAACGTGACTTCGGGCCGAGTCCTGTTCAGCTGTTGCCAGGAGAACGAGGATCGCCTCGGCTTCGCCTTGTCCAGACTTCGATGCTATTTCCCTTGGAATGGAGGAGCATCACGACAGTTTCCTCAAGCTCCGCGGCTCGAATCAAAACCTCTCCGAGCAAGAACTCGGCCTACCTCACAGATGCCATTGCGCAGGGCCGCGATGCGCTCGATCGAATTACGCGGTGCCTGCTCTCTGTCTATGTCTTCGATCCAACAAAGGCTCTGCCGGTCGGCCTCGGCGAAGGTCTTGCGGTTCCCCCCGCGCCGATCGGCCCCTACGACCTCCACGCGCTAACGCCGCCTGGGCCACCCTAATCGCATATCCGCGGCGAAGCCGCTGTTTCGGAGCACGCGCCAGCGTGCAGCGGTCACCGACAGCCCGTCGAACCTGTTCGGCTCCAACGGGGCCGCAGCATGTAGCCACGCGGTGAAGCGCCGCCGCCTCGGCGTCGCGCAACCCGTGGAATGCGTCTCTCACCCTCCTCCCCTCTCTTCCTTTCCTGCTTGCCCCGAAAGGCGCAAAGGACTCAATCTCCTCCGCGGCGAAGCCGCGCCGCCTCGGAGCACGCGGCAAGCGTGCGACCCCGCCGCGCTTCAGCGACGGCCGCTTCACCCCGCAGGGGTGAACGTCAGTAGCCGGGCGGTGGAGCGATGGCGCTTCGCCGAGCGACACCCCCGGATAGCCCGGCCGCGCAGCGGCCTTCCTCGGAGCCCGGAGGGCTACCCCAGCCCGCGACGCAGTCGGCAGGCGATCCCGCTGCAACAGCGGCGCACTCCAATCCGCTCCCTCCCATTCCCCACTGCCCATTGCTCATTCCCTCCCCCACATCGCTCACTTTGCGCGCACAGGCGCGCACCATCGGCGGACCCAATCCGGCAAGTTCTCAGATTTTCGTTATCCCAGTCTCCCCCGCCACTTGCGCATCTCGACGTGTTCCCATAACCACGCCATCGCTCCCCCTTGTGCGCAGATCCGCGCTCTGTCTCGCCTAAGGGTAGAGAGACGTGTCTTTTTCCCCAGTCCCCGATGCCCAGTCCCCAGTGCCTTCGCCTATTGCCTATTGCCCATTCCCCATTGCCCTCTTCAAGTGCCCAATGCCCAGTGCCTCTTCGTTACACTCCGACCTCTCCGCCGCCCTCCACGAGACGCTCGTGATGCTGCGCGCCCAGGTCAACGACAACGAGCTCCGACCGGCGCAGCGCCGCCTGGCCGGCAACGCCATCATCCGCCTCATCGCCGTGACCGTCCGTTTCAAAGACGGCACAAGTTCTGGTGGCACCGGTCTCCAGACCGGTGTTCCTTCTTCCTCTTCTCCTCTTGGTGGCACCGGTCTCCAGACCGGTGTGCGCCCCGCCTCCTCCGTCCTCAACTCCGTCGGCCGCGCGGGAAGCCCGCGCGTCGGCGAACCTGCTTCCACGGGCGATTCTTTATCCTCGCCTTCTTACGATTACTCTTCCACCAAGCCTGCCCCCAGTTTCGACCCCCGCGGCGTTTTCATCGACCCACCCTCCGCCACCGCGACCGCAAGCGTCTCGCCTGCCACCGCCGACATCCCCGTCGCGCGCACCGCACCAATTGGTCGATCGCCGCGCAGAGGCCCTCAACGGAGCTCGCCGCGCGTGCGGCCATACGCGCACGCAGTTGTCACGCCCGCGCGGGATCGGGCCTTATCCCCCGCCGAGCGCGAAGAACCAGGCGTTGAGGAACGCCGTGATGTCCGACGACCCGGTACTACCGCTGTTGTTGAAGTCCGCGGTGAGCGTGCCGTTCTGGAGATCGGAGAACCAGCTCGACAGGAACGCCGTGATGTCGGCCGATCCGATCGTGCCGGAGTTGTCCCAGTCGGCCGTGGATGTGTACAGCAGCTGCGCGCGGTCGGGCTGATAGACGATGACCCACTTGCGGTTCGCCGCCGCGGCGATTGGGAGGACGACATTGTCGAAGGTCCCGGTGAGCGAGGAGCCGGTGACGATGTCGAACCGGTCGAAGCGCTGCGGCGTGAAGCCGCCGACGACCGACGCGGTGAGGTCGCCGTCGATGGCGGCCGGGCCGGTGGCGATGATGCGCCCATAGGTGCCGGCGGTGGCCCCGGCGATCTGCGTGGTGATGGAGCCGGTGCCCGTCTGCACAAAGCCGCCGGTGATCGAGATCTGGGAGCCCGAGACGAGCGAGATGTCGCCGGAGTTCATGAAGGTGGGCTGATTGAAGGTCAGGTCGCCATTGAGAACGTTGACCGTGCCGGAGTTACTGAAGGCGACGATGACCGAAGAGATGAGAAAGCCGGTGTCGCTGGCGCCGTGCTTGGTGAGGGTTCCGGCGTTGATGAACAGGTTGTCGCCGGCGATGCCGTAGGCGGTCACCGAAGCGACAGGATTGATGGTGAACGCGGCGTTGTTGGTGACGGTCGCGCCGTAAAAGTAGAGGTCGCCCTCGGTCCACATGACCGGGCCGTTGAACACGGTGTCGCGCCCGAGCAGGTGGACGGTGCCGGTGAGCGAGGCCGACCCGGTGGGGGAAATGATGAGCTGCCCCGTGCCGTCGAGCGTCCCCCCCGTCCAGTTGAACACGCCCGTCACGGTGAGGTTCCCCGAGCCGGTGACGACGCCCGCCGACAGCGCGAGCGCCGAGGTTGATGCGGGGCCATTGAACGCGACGATGCCGCCCGACACAACAACGCTGGCGGAGCTAAACGAACCGCTGATGGTGAATGTTCCCCCGGTGAACGTTGCCGAGCCCGACGTAGAGATCGAGCCGGCGTACGAGCTGGTTCCCGACGCCACCAGCAGATTGCCGTTGCCCGCGATGTCGGACCCCGGGGCGAAGGTGTGATCACCGCCGACCCCGAGGGTGGTGCCGGTGGCGACCGAGAAATCGCCGCTGTGAATGCCACCCGAGTTCATCAGAAGCTGTCCCGCGGAAACGGTGACCGTGCCCGTGTTGTTGAACGCCACGGGGACCGACGAGATCAGGAACGATGCGTCGCTGGCGCCCTGTTTGAGAAGCGTGCCCGCATTGATGAACGTGTTGTCCCCCGCGATGCCGTACGCCGCCAGCGCGGAGTTGGCGCTGATCGTGAACGTGGCGTTGTTGGTGAGGGTCGCGCCGTAGAAGTAGATGTCGCCCTCGGTCCAGGTGACGGGGCCGTTGAGCACCGTGTCCCGCCCGAGCGAGTGGATGGAGCCCGAGAGCGAGAGCGAGGCCGCCGCGGCGATTGTCAGTTGGCCCGTCCCCTCGAGCGTTCCGCCCGTCCACGAGAGCGCGCCCGTGACGGTGAGATCGCCCGCGCCGGTGATGAGCCCGCCCGAGAAGGTGAAGGCGGGGGTGGAGGCTGTGCCGTTGAATGCGACGGTGCCGCCGGAGACCGTGACGCTGCCGGCGGTGACGGCGCCGGTAATGGTGAACGTGCCGCCGACGAATGTGGCGGACCCGGACGTGCTGATCGAGCCCCCGTACGTGCTCGTCCCGCTCGCGACAAAGAGATTGCCGTTGCCGGTGATGTCGGACCCCGCGGCAAAAATATGATCGCCGCCGACTCCGAGGGTGGTGCCGGGAGCGAGGGAGAAGTCGCCGGTGTGCGAGCCGCCCGATTGCATCGACAGTTGCCCGGCAGAGATGGTGACGGCGCCGGTGTTGTTGAAGGCGACCGGGACCGAGGAGACGAGGAAACCGGTGTCGCTGGCGCCCTGCTTGATGAAGCTGCCGGCGTTGACGAAACTATTGTCGCCGACAATGCCGTAGGCGCTGATCGAGGCGCTCGGGTTCGCGGTGAACGTGGCGTTGTTGGTGACGACTGCGTCGTAGAAGTAGAGGTCGCCCTCGTTCCAGGAGACCGGCCCGTTGAAGATGGCGTCCCGCCCGAGCGAGTGAACCGAGCCCGTGAGCGAGAGCGAGCCCGCCGGGGCGATCGTGAGCAGCCCGGTACCCTCGAGCGTCCCGCCCGTCCAGTTGAACTGGCCCGTGACCGTGACGTCGCCCGAGCCGGTGATGAAGCCGGCGGAGAGCGTGCCGCCGGCGCTGAGCACGGTGGCGCCGGCCACGTCGAGCACGCCGCCGCTCACGGTCAGATCGGCGTTGAACGATGATGCCTCGAGGATGCTCAGCGTGCCGCCGCTGATGGACATGGACTCGTCGGTCACGAGGCTGCGGACGGAGCGAATCTCGGAGTTGGCATCGAAGATGATCGTGGGGCTGGAAGCGGGGAGCGAGATCGACACATCGTCCGCGGCGGTGGGCACGGCGTCCGTGCTCCAGTTGTCGGGCGAATGCCAGAAGTTGTCGCCCGCGCCGCCATCCCAGAACACGGCGGTCAGCAGTTGGCGTGGCTCAAGCCGGTCAAAGAATGCCGAGCCGAGGGCGCGGCCGCTGTGGCGCACGACAGACACGGTGCGACGGCCTCCGGAGTGGGCGGTGGTCATGACGGAACCCTTCACAAAGAAACGAACTGGGGGGTGATTGAACAGCGCGCTGGACAGCGCAGCCGTTGCGGCCAGTAGATGGTCATGTTCCTCGATTGCTGGCCCGCGCGTCAAGGCCATTGTCACGAGATAACCGCTGATTCTCGATCAACCCGCCGCTACTTATGACCAAGGCGCTGCCAGGTCCACTGAGCCGCACCGGGCGCCGCACCAGCCGGGCCAACCTCTCGCTCGCCGGCCGCATAACCAGACGGGGGCGTCGCGAGCCCATCGGGGCCGCGGGCTGTAGCCATGATGGCATCGTGACCCGCGTGGCGGCTCCCGGCAGCGGCTTCTCCCCCATACCCGGATCCGTCACCACCAACGACAGTGCCGACTTCCCACCGCTTGATCGTTCACGGCCGCTTAGCAGAGCCGCTCTGCTTGTTCCCGGCCTTCTTCGCTAACGATCTCTTCTTCGTTGACTTCTTCGGAGTTGCGGCCGTCTTCTTCTTGCTCACAACTTTCTTCTTGCCCTGGCCCTTCTTCGTTCCCCGGCTTCCCTTCACGCCGACCTTCACCGCCTCCTCGGCTTCCGGCCGCCCCGTTGCCCACGACCCGCTCGTCCGCAGATCGGGATGCCCGGTGATGTCCGGGAAATACCTCTCCGCATCGCGCCCGAATGCATCGCCATCGGGCCCGCACAGCCGCGTGCGGATGTCGCACGAGCGCAGCACCTCGCCCATCGCGGTCCCCAGTCGCCGGAAGAAGAGGTCCACCGACTTCGCGGCGCTGCGTTTGAGTTGCGGCGCGATGAACAGCACCTGCCCCGCGTTCGGCGCCGACCGGAACACGATGAACATGCCGTTGGTATCCGCCGCGGCGTCGTTCTCGATTCCGAAGACAACCCAGCTCTCGGGATCGGCGATCAGCGCGGCGCAGCTCTCGCGATCCTCGAGGATCCAGTGCTTGTCGCCGCCGCGTCGCAGGCGCCGCGTGGAGCGCTGGATCTCCTGCGTGCCCAGGAGTGTGATCAGCGGCATGGGACGCGGCCAGGACTCGCCGCTGACGGGGTACCACGCGGAGACGATGCAGAGCTCGGCCCCATCGTGCCGCTCGTAAAAGCGCCGTAATGACTCGAGTTCCGGCGCCTCGCCGAAGAGTCGGGCCCGCTCCGCGCTCAACTCCGGCGCGGGCGCTGGGGCAGCGCGGTGCCCCACCGGGAGGGCCAATGGCGGGAACGCGCTCACCGGCTCCCATGAAGGGAACGAGAGTCCGGGGGATGAATGCGCGAACAGACCGAGGAACTCGTCGAGCATGCGGCGGAGCATACCAGCCGCGCGGCGTCGTTCTTCGCCAACCCTTAGCGCACCGGCGCTCGCCCGCAAAACTCAAGCCCATATCTTCCTCGTTCCCGCGTTCAGGCGTCCTCCAACTGGTGAACGCCCCCGCTGGAAGGAGAGAAGAGACCATGAAGACCTCGGCATCTGTTCGCACCGTCGTCCCCACCCTCGCTCTCGCACTCGCGGCGTCCGCTGCGTGCGCCGGCGTCACCTCCATCGACCTCTCGCAGTATCAGCTCGCGGGACAGTTCCCGCTGCCCTCGGCCGCGTCTGAGGCTTCGGCCGTCACGTTCAACTGGGACACGGGCACGCTCTTCGTGCTCGGCGATGAGGGCGATGCGGTGGTCGAGGTCTCGACCACCGGCGTCCAGCTCAGCGTCATGTCGCTGAGCGGGTTCGACGACACCGAGGGCCTGACGTACACGGGTGGCGGTCAGTTTGTCATCACCGAGGAGCGCCTGCAGGACGCGTACCAGTTCACGTACACCGGCGGCGGCAACGCCGTTCGCAACACCCTCCCCACCGCGTCGCTCGGCCCGACCGTCGGCAACATCGGCATCGAGGGGATTTCGTACGACCCCGCCAACGGCCACTTCATCGCGGTGAAGGAGAAGTCGCCGCAGCAGGTGCTGGACGTCCAGATCGACTTCAACGCCTCGAGCGCCACGGTGGCCGACCTGTTCGTGCCCGCGCTGGGCGTGCTTGATCTCTCGGACGTTCAGGTGCTCGGCACGGTGCCGTCGCTGGTCGGCACGCCCGACGGCGACAACCTGCTCGTCTACAGCCAAGAGTCGTCGCTGCTGATGGAAGTGACCCGCGCGGGCGTGATCCTCAGCACCTTCAACTTCGCCGCGCTCGCGGGCGACGCCGAGGGCGTGACGATCGACTCTAACGGCGTGATCTACGTTGTGGGCGAAGCGCCCGAGATGTTCGTGCTCGTGCCTGTTCCGGCACCCGGCGCGATGGCGCTGCTGGCCGTCGCGGGCCTGACCGGCGCCCGCCGTCGCCGCCGCTGAGCGGCGATTCGGATCCGCATCCCACCCCGTCCACCCACCACCAAGTCGAAACACCCGCTCTGTGAACGAGAAGGAGACCCACATGTCCCGCGCCATCACCGCTTCCGCTCTCATCGTCGCCGCGCTCGCGGCGTCCACTGCCTTCGCCGACCTCCGCATCACCGAGGTTGCCCCGCAGACCACCGCCGGCACCCCCAGCACCATCAATGGAGATTGGTGGGAGCTCAGCAACTCCGGCCCCGGTGCGATCGACCTTGCCGGCTACCAGTGGGCCGACACGGAGGATGCCCTTCCGAGCAGCGACTCGAACTTTTTCCCGGCGATCACGATTAGCCCCGGGCAGTCGATCATCATCCTCGAGGAGAGCGCGTCGAGCCTCGCCGCGTGGCGCGCGAACTGGGGCATCCCCGACACGGTCGTGATCCTCGGCATCGACGCGATGCTCGACGACGCGACACCCGACGGGGACACGTTCTCCGGCCTGGGTAATACGAACGACGGCGTGTTCTTCTACGACCCTTCGGGCGTGCAGCTCAGCTCGTACCTGTACGCGGCGAACACGCGGGGCGTGTCGTTCGAGGCCGACATGGCGGGCAATGACCTCGGCCTGAGCGTGGTGGGCGAGAACGGCGCGGTGCTCGGGGCCAACGGCGATATCGCATCGCCCGGCTTCGCGGTGCCGGCACCGGGAGCGATGTCGATGCTCGCGCTCGGCGCGGTGCTGGCACGCCGGCGGCGGTAAGCAACGTCCCCCATAACTGCATAAGTTAAGGCGTTCCATCGCAAGGGATACGAGCTTTGAGGTGCGTTAAGATTTCTTAGCCAAAGCTTAATGCTTACCGGGTGTTTCCAGGGCACAGAATACGGTACTTTCCTCACTCAAGGGTGGGTGAAGGATCTATTTTGTGCCCACACATACGGCTGCTACTGGACATCGTGCGAGCGTGCGGAACGACGGTCGCGCGATCCTGTATGTGGCAGGCGTGGCCGACATGGTCGGGACGTTTGACTACTGGTCGCGGGGCGAGGACGACCCTCGCGAACTCGCGGTGACGTACTCCGCGCAGTTCTGGAATACCTGCCATCGCCTTGGCTTTCTTGGGAAGGCAATCGCGTGGTCTTCGCTGTGCCGTACCGCTTCTCACGAACGCCAGCACGTTGAAGAGCGACGGATCTATTGGCAAGGAACCTGTGGCGCGAAGTATCATCTCGGCAAGGTGGTCAACAACGCGAGAGTGCTGTGGTGGGCGCTGCGAACACGCCCCATGATGGTGCTGGTCGCCAATCCGAGCCACGGCTGGGTGCTCGCCCCCCTACGGCTCACCCGCATCCGAGTCGTCGCCACGCTCCACAACGCGCTCTGGGACTCGACGAAGGGTCCGAAGAAGGGACTGCTTGGATGGCTCGAGCGCTTCTTCTATCGGCACGTGTGCAATACCGTGCTGTGCGTGAGCGACCAGGTTGCGAAGCAAGCCGAGTCTTTCATGGGGGGTCGGACGCGAACGGTGCAGTTCCGGCCTAGTTTTCAGCGATCTCGCTTTGAGCTGCGCGATCGAGGGATCCGCGGACGAGACGATGTGTTTACAGTTCTTTTCGCGGGGCGCCTGGTGCGCGCCAAGGGGATATTCGACCTGATCGACGTGGCGGACACCCTTCGACGCGAGGGCACCAGGGTGAGGTTCAGCGTGTGCGGCTCGGGTGAGGATCGCGGGTCGCTCGAGCGTGCGATCACCGCGAGAGGGCTCGAGGACTGGTTCGTGCTTCACGGCCACTGCAATGCCGACGCCATGGGCGACCACCTCGCGGCCGCCCACGCCGTGATTGTGCCGACCCGCTCGGAGTACCCGGAGGGGATGAACAAGGTGGTGCTTGAGGGCATCCTGGCCGGGCTACCCGTCATTTCCTCTTCGGTGTGCCCGGCCATCGAAGTGGGCGGTCAGGCCGTGATCGCGGTTGAGCCGAACAGCGTGCGCGGGTACGCGGACGCGATCAGGGGCCTTGTTGATTCCGAGGATGCGTATCGTGCTCGGGTCACGGCGAGTCACGCCGTTCGGGAGCAGCTCTTCGGAGAGGATCTTTCGTTTGGCCGCGCCGTAGAAGTAGCGGTTGGCAGGCTGTAGAGATCGACGCGGAGATCACGGTCCGCTGTCCGCCCGAAACGTACCCACGACAACTCGGTACGCTCCGGGACCGTGTGCCCTTCCAGCGTTCGTACCCCGGCATTGCCGATCTCCCTGATGAATGGTCCCTCACCGAGGGAACGCGCGACAGGCTGCACCTTGTGCTGCGCTCTCGCAGCTCGGCGGCGCGGATGCGTAGACACCCCGTAACCGCACCAGATCGATCACTGTTCCCGGACGATCGAGGACGGCTCACGATTTCGCTGCTCGGATTCCCGCATTGGGGATCGGTTTTTTTCACGAGCGTCCGGCTCTGGCAGGTCGCGGTATTTTCGTTGCTGAACCTGTTTACGCAGAAGTTCGCGCCGCAGCAGGCGAAAGCGTGAGCGATTGGTAGCGGGTACATAACCAAACAATAACTCTGCTTTCGCTTGAGTATCCAATATTTTAGGTTAGTGTGAACTTTAAAACCGTTCAAACTCCGATCGATTCATCCCCGGCGGGCTTGTCTCGCCGATCCTTGAGCGGCCGAAACTGCGTTCGTCGTGCGGTGCATTTCACGGCTTCAACGTAGTCATTCCTGCCCGTTCGCTCACCTGGTCACTTCAATGTGCTGGTTTCTCCGGATACACTGCGGTTCACGAACCGCCCCAAGGCAGCGCGGCACACGAAAGCGTCACTTTGCACACCACGTTCGCCTTGAGGAGGTTTCGATCATGAAGACTCGTAGCTGTTGCCTTTCCGTCGCCGCGCTGGTTGCTCTGGCCGGCTCCATCACCCTCGCGCAGCCCGCGAAGGAAACCAAGCCCGTCAAGCCCTCCGCGACTCCGTCGCAGCCGGCGGTCAAGCCCGGTGGCCAGCCCGCGGGCATGCCCCAGATGACCGAGCAGCAGGCAAAGGACATGCAGGCGTGCATGGAGGCCGGCATTCCGGGCTCGCAGCACCAGCACCTCGCCAAGGCCGTCGGTACGTGGAACGGCAAGAGCAAAATGTGGATGGCGCCGAATACCGAGGCGATCACCAGCGACACCAAGACCGTCGTGACGTCGATCATGGACGGCCGCTTTACGAAGTGCGAAACGTCGGGCGAGATCCCGGGCATGGGCCCGTTCTTCGGGTCCGGCGTCTACGGCTTTGACAATGTCTCGCAGAAGTTCCAGTCCACCTGGATCGACAACTGCGGCACGGGCATGATGACCGGCACCGGCGAGCTGTCATCGGACGGCACCACGATGACGTGGACGTTCAACTACAACTGCCCCGTGACCAAGAAGCCGACCACGATGCGCGAGGTCGAGCGCTGGACCGGTAAGGACTCCATGGTGCTGGAGATGTACGCCATCGAGCCGCATTCGGGGAAAGAGTTCAAAATGATGGAGATCACGAGCACCCGTGACGCGTCCAAGTCAACCGCGGTCGTTCCCACGAACAACGCGAAGTAAGCGATCGTCTGACCCTATTTTCGCGAGCCGCTTCGCTCGACAGTTCCAAAGCCGGCGCCGGACCTCATCCGGCGCCGGTTTTTTTGGGTTCACCCGGGATTGCCACGGGGGAAGGAGAAGAGGGGCGGGGAGGAAGCGGGCGCGCAGACCCCGGCGGCGATCTATATCGATCGCGTTGCTGGTACACTCGCGGACGGCTGAACCACATCAAAGGAGACCACCATGAAGCGTCTGCTCACGATCGTTCCGCTTGTCGGACTCGCGGCGATTGCCGGGTGCCACTATGACGATGACGACGACGGTGATGGCAACGAGGTCGCGGTGACGATGACGGATCTCCCCGCGGCGGTCCGCGCCACGCTGGACCGCGAGTCGGTGGGCGGGAACGTGACTGAGGTCGACCGCGAGATGCACGGCAACCAGACCATCTACAGCGCCGACATGACGATGAACGGCGAGGACTGGGAGCTGGAGATCGCGGCGGACGGCTCGCTGGTTTCCAAGCAGCGCGAGACGGACGACGATGATGACAACGGAGAGGATGACGACGGCAACGACGACTGAGTCATCGCCCCACCACGTCGCTGTCTTCCTTTCGGGGACGGCTCCGGTGTGCGCGCACGACCCCGCAATACGAGGACAGGTATGTTCTTCAAGAGAAAGCCCTCTCCGGGAGCAGCGCTGGGCAGCGCTCCGTCATCGATCGAACCCAGCGTCATCCGCGCCGCCAACCTCGTGGTCCTGAAGAAGGCCGGGTTTCGCGTGGCTCCGAACCTGCCCTTCGCTGATCCGCGCAACCCGCCGGTGCGGCCGCGAGAGGAGATCGTGCGGAGGCTGGCGTCGCTCGAGGCGTTGTGCCTGTACGTCGCCGCGCCGCCGGAGAAGTACCCCGAGGGGCCGCTGCGGGAGATGATCGAGGCGCACAACCTGCTGGGCATCATGCCGGCGGAGGAGCGGGCGATCATGGCGATGGGGCGCGACGACGCGTTCGCGGCGAACAAGGAGGCGATCGGCTGGCGGATGGAGAACCTCGTGCCGTTGGCGTGGGCGCTGGGAAACGAGACGCCGCCAGGGATCGACGGCGAGATGATCGGGGGCGATGAGCTGGACCAGATTCTCACGGAGTTCTCGCCGCGGACAGCAGCAGACTGCGCGGCGATGCTCGCGGGGAACACGATGCGGAGCGCGGCGGAGATCGTGGCGATGGAGGACCTGTTCTACGGTGCCCATAACGCGGTGCGGTCGGCGCAGTTCAGCGACCCGAAGTGCGTGCCGCGCGGGTTTGATCCGGTGGCCGGCGGCGGGGTGATTCACGAGCGACGGCACGCGCTGACGTGGATGACGTCGCCGGGAACCCCGTGGGGTGACGTGGATTTAAGTACGTGAGCTGGGTGTTACGGTCGGCCCGCGCCCGCGGCGAGGCCGAGCGCAGCGAGAATCATCCCGAACACGCCAAGGGCGAGAAACAGGATCAGCTCGGCGGATCCAACAAGGCCAAGAACGACTCCCGCGATCGCAAGGCCCTTTGGTTCCCGAGACTTGGCGATCCACGACATGATGAGCCCGATTGGCGAGAGAATGCCGCAGCTGATCAGGCCGATGAGCGAGACGATGAACCCTGCCAGGCCGAGCCCATTCTCCTGCTGATGCGCGAGGTCGTATTGCTGCTGGGGCATAGCTCCTCCTTCGACAACTCCTCGGAATGCGTCGGCGACGGTTTCATACCGGCGCACGTAAAACGCTCGCCAGCCGGGACCCGGATGCATGATCGCAGATCAGCGGGCAATGGACCAGCGGCGGCCTCCGACCGGGGATCGGTTGCCCGGCGTCGCAGACCTGATGCGATTTCGTTACTATTCCGACCGTGACCGTCACACCCTACCCGATTTTGTTCCGCCCCATGCTCCTTGAGAAGGTCTGGGGGGGGTCGCGGCTGGCCCGCTTCGGCAAGGGGGTAGCGGCGGGCGCGAAGATCGGCGAGTCGTGGGAGGTTGCTGATCTTGGTGCCACGAGCGCATCGGGCGCAGGGGGCGGGGCGGCGATATCCGTCATCGCGAACGGGCCGCTGGCGGGGAAGACGCTGCGCGATGCGATCAAGCTCTGGGGGCCGCGGCTGATCGGCACGGCGAGGTTGGCCAACGGGGGGAGGGGCAAGGGTGACGGGAGCTTCCCGCTGCTCGTGAAGTTCCTGGATGCGAGCGAGAACCTGTCGGTGCAGGTGCATCCGAGCCCGGGGTATCTCGCGGCGCACCCGGGGGAGGGTGCGCACCTCAAGACGGAGTGCTGGTACATCCTTGCGGCGGAGCCCGGGTCGGTGATCTATAAGGGCGTGAAGGGCGGGGTGACGCGGGCGAGCTTCGAGAAGCACCTGCGGACTGGAGACGGGAGCCCCGTGGTCGGCGATCTGGTGGCGGTTCGCGCGGTGCCCGGCGAGTGCCACAACCTGCCGAGCGGGACCGTGCATGCGCTGGGCGCCGGGGTTCTGGTGGCCGAGGTACAGACGCCGAGCGACACCACCTTCAGGATTTACGACTGGGGGCGCACGGGGCGGGAGCTGCACACCAAGCAGGCGCTCCAGTGCATCGACTTTGAGAACGCCGCTCCGCCGCCGCGATGGCTCGACGCCGATGCGATGCGCGGCGTGGTGGCGCGGAACGAGTTCTTCACGGTGATCGAGATGCGGGCGGGCGCGGCCGAGGCCAACGACGAGCCGATCCGGCTCTCGCAGTCGAAGGCGTGCATCGTGGTAGTTGTGCTGGAGGGGCGCGGGGAGCTGCTGACCGACGGGCACGGCAGCCTGATGAACGTGCCGGCGATGAGCGTCTCGGGGATCAATGTGTCAGCCGGGGGGACTGTCGTGGTCCCCGCCGAGCTGACATGTCGTTTTGAAATGAGGCCGCTGACCGCGATGCGGTGGCTTGTCGTGGAGCTCGATGGGCGCTGAACGCCGCCGGGGACAACGCACGCCGCTCGCGCATCGGGAGTTACGAAATCACGCGGCCCGGGATGCGCGCGGCTGCGTAGGCGGGCGCCGGATGGCGCGGAGAGCCGGCGCGGGCGGGGTCGGTCAGGCGCGCGAAGGCCCAGCAGAGTGTCATCGTGGGGATCGGACCGGTGAACGGGATGAGCGCCTCGATCGCGGCGACCCGGCGAAGGGCGCTGAGGCCGACGCGGTCGAGCAGGATCCAGACAATGGGGGCGGCGAGGACGTCAAGCGTGAGATCGAGAACGTCCAGCGCGACCACGAGGGGAAGCGGGACGCGCCGGAGCGTCTGGAGGAAACCCTCTTCAACGACCGGCACGTTTGGGGAACGGGATTGCGACGCCGCGCCGGCGAACGATGGCGCGGGGGCCGCCACGCCCAACGGGATGCGGGCGACGATGCGCCGGAGCCAGCCGAGCGCCAGGACGCCGCCGACGATCGCGACGGCGAGCATGAGGCCAAGGATGATCAGGAGCGTCTGCATGTCTGGGTTATACGGAAACCGGCGTTGGTTTGTGCGAGGATTTTCCGCGCGCGGGGGCCGGGCGTGAGCCTGGACCCTGAACACGGGTACGTCTCGCGCGGCGGGGTGAAGCTGCGGCACGCGCTCGACGAGTTTGAGGTTGACGTGCGCGGGCTGCGGTGTGCGGATATGGGGTGCAGCACGGGGGGATTTACGGACTGTCTGCTGCAGGCCGGGGCCGCGCACGTAACGAGCATCGATACTGGTTATGGGGTGCTGGCGTGGAAGCTACGGAAGGACGCGCGGGTGACGGTGATGGAGCGGACGAACGCGCTGCACGCTGCGCCGCCCGCGGGCGAACTCGAGAAGATGGATCTCGTCGTGCTCGATACGGGGTGGACTCCGCAGCGGCTGTGCCTGCCCGCGGCGATGAAGTGGGTGCGCGCAGGGGATCGTGGTGATCAAGGTGGACGGATCATCACACTGATCAAGCCGCACTACGAGCTCGAGCCCGCTGAGAAATATTTGCTTGTGGGCGGCGTGCTGGATGAGAGCGAGGCGGGTCGCGTCTCGCAGCGCGCGCTGGAAACGATGCCAGCGATAGGGCTGCGGGTGATCGCCGTAACGAAGTCGCCGATTACCGGGAGCAAGGGCGCGGCACGGGGGAATGCGGAGTGGCTGGCGATGCTGGAGACACCAAAGGGCCAAGTTGCCAAATAGCCCAAAGAGCATGCAGATCTAGGACCGCCGCGGAGCGGCGGCCACCCAGATCACACCTGCGGCGCCGGGGCCTTCCAGGTCTGAGCCTGCGGCGTGAGGATATTCCAGAGGTGTTCGAGGAGTTCGTGTGTGCCCTGGTTGGTGGCACCGCTGATGACGAGGATGCGCTCGGTGCCGGAAAGGTCGAGATCGTGGGCGAGCCTGGCCGCGGCGGCGGCGCGTTCCTCGGGCGGGAGCAGGTCGACCTTGTTGAGCGCGATGACCTCACGCCGATCGGCGAGGGCCTGTGAGTAGGTCTCCAGCTCCTTGCGGATGAGCCGGTAGTTGTCGGCGGGGTTGGAATCATCGAGCGGCGCGGCGTCGAGCAGGTGGACGAGCACGCGGGTACGCTCGATGTGTCGCAGGAAATCGAGGCCGAGGCCGGCGCCTGAGCTGGCGCCCTCGATGAGCCCCGGGATGTCGGCCAGCACGAGGCGGCGCGTCTGGTCGAGTTTTGCGATGCCGAGCTGCGGGGAAAGGGTGGTGAAGGGGTAGTCGCCGATTTTCGGTGTCGCGTCGGTCACGGCCGCGAGCAGCGTGCTCTTTCCGGCGTTGGGCATGCCGATGAGGCCGACGTCGGCGATGAGCTTGAGATCCAGGCGGAGCTCGAACTGATCGCCGGGGAGTCCCGGCGAACCGTTCTTGGGGGTCTGATTCGTTGAGGTCTTGTAATGCTCGTTGCCGTAGCCGCCCTTGCCGCCCTTGGCAATGAGGTAGCGCTGATTGGGCGCCAGATCGACGATCAGTTGTTCGGCGCGGTTATCGAACACGAGGGTGCCGGGGGGGACGCGGACATCGCGGTCGGCGCCATCGGCCCCGATCTGCTGCTTGGCGCGCCCGGCCTCGCCGTCCTGCGCGGCCCAGTCGTGAGCGTGACGGAAATCAAAGAGGGTGTTGACGTTGTCGTCGGCGACCAGGTAGACATCGCCGCCCTTACCGCCGTCGCCGCCATCGGGCCCGCCCTTGGGCGCAAACTTCTCGCGGCGGAATGAGACGTGGCCGTTACCGCCGTTGCCGGCGCGGACGCGGATGATGGCACGATCGACGAACATGAGGGAGGATAGGGATGGCGGGACAGCGGACAGGGTACCGCAGGAGTAGGAAAGTCCACCGCGCCAACCGCCCAGTGGGCCAAGGGGAAGCGGCAACGTGACCGAGTGGCGGGGAGGCTGAGCGACGGAGCGGCCGAGTGAGAGTGTGCGGCATCGTCGCGATTCCGCAGGTGCCAGGGAACCCCGACAGGCGGCGGGCGGAGCACTTACAATCGAGCCCATGCCCGACATCTACGAGCTGGAACCCACCCCGACCGCGCCGAAGCTGCCGGGCACCGTGGTGCTCCGAAAGACCGCGGACGATGTGGTCGATGCGCTGGGCGCCGACATGCTCATCCATTCGCAGGCGTGCGTGCGCGCGTTCGGCGAGTTTCACCTGGCCCTCTCGGGCGGGAGCACCCCGGTGCCGCTGTACCTGCGGCTGATGTACGACCCGGTTTACCGCGACTTTCCCTGGTCGCGCACGCACCTCTGGTTGGTTGATGAGCGGCGCGTGGGCTTCGATGACGAGCGATCGAACTTCAAGATGATCTCGGAGATCATCGGCCAGCACTCGGGCATTCCCGAGGGCCAGGTGCATCCGATCTTCGCGCTGGCCGAGGACGCCGATGTTCAGTACCAACGCACGCTCCAGGAAATCCTGGGATGGCGCGAGAAGGGGCAGGACCGACTGGACTTCGTGGTGCTCGGGATGGGCGCAGATGGTCACACGGCGTCGCTGTTCCCGCACTCGCCGGCGCTGCGCGAAGAGGTTGAGAACCCGCGGCTCATCGCCATCAACGCGGGGCCGGCGGTGACGCCGCCCGATCGAGTGACTATGACGTACCGGCTGCTGAACGCATCGCGCTTCGTGGCAATCATGGTGACCGGGAGCGGGAAGCGGGAGATGCTGGCGCGGGTGGCGAGCGGACGAGGAACGCCGGAGGAGTTGCCGGTGCTGGGAATCAAGCCGCCGCGGACGCCGGCGGGGGAGTTGCGGTGGTACTTGGATCACGAGGTGGTGGGAACCGCGGGACAGCAATAGAGAACAGAGGAGAGTGGGGCATGAGCACAGCTTGCCCCAGAGCGGGCGAAGCCGTGGCACGGCGCGCGACGCATCGTTCGCGGCCGCGACGGTGTACGCTCAGGCGTGCTATCGATTCTTCCCAACGAGCGGGTGACGTACAAGCTGGAGCACGCGGACGAGCACGTGCTGGTTATCAATAAGCGCGCGGGGCTGGTGACGCAGCCGGGGCTCGGGCACGAGCGCGATTCGCTGCTGAACGGCCTGTTCGCGGCGTACGGGCAGCAGCTCCAGAACCTGGGCAAGTCGCGGGACTTCGGGCTGCTGCACCGTTTGGACCGCGAGACGAGCGGGCTGCTGGTGGTGGCGCTGACGACGCGCGCGTATGACGCGCTGCGCACAGCCTTCGAGGAGAGGCGGGTCAAGAAGTTCTACTGGGCCCTGTGCGCGAAGGGACCGAAGGACGATTCGGGCGTCATCAAGCTGGCGATCGCGGAGACGAACCCATCACCGGGGAAGCCGAAGCTGGCGCGCGTGATTCGCGGCAAGACTGCGGAGACCGGCGGACGGACGACAGTGGGTGCCGCGGCGAAGGCCGCGACAACGGCGTTCCGCGTGCTGGCGCGGGCGGGGCAGGGTGAGCAGGAACGGCGCGAGCGTGAGGAAGAGGGGGCGGGGCGCGGCGGGGCTTCGCTGGTGGAGGCACGCCCGCTGACTGGGAGGCTGCACCAGGTGCGGGTGCATCTGGAGGCGATCGGCGCGCCGATCTTTGGTGATGAGTTCTATGCGCCACCCGCGGTGGCGAATGCCTCGCCGCGACTGGCGCTGCACGCGCACCGGTTGGTGTTCGCGCACCCGGTGACCGGCAACCAGGTGGATGTGCGGGCGGCGTGGCCGCGAGACCTCAAGCCGGTGCTGAAGAGGCTGGGGCTGGGACGGCCGGATGTGGAGACGCTGGACAAAGAGGATTAAAACATGGAGGGCGCAAGAGGAAGAAGATTTACCACAGAGGCACAGAGACACGGAGAGGAAGACGAGCGGGTGCTCGTGATGGTCGCGCGGAGGCCGAGCGATACGGCTTGCAGGAACGTGTGCGGTGTCAGAGTTGATCGCGCTCGCAGGCTGGCAACACGGACGTTTGGCCGCACTCCGGCATGGGGCGACAAGCGGAAGGCCGCGCCGGTCGTAGAGGCAGTTCGGGCATTGCCACTCGTCAGTGGGGTTTGAAGTAGGCGCCTGGATTCGCATAATGAGTGAAACGACTGCGGCGAGGAGGATGAACACGATCGGATTGCGCGAGTGCAGGGGCTCACCGAGAATCCAGACGGCCGTGAAGATCGCGACGGCGAGAATGGCGTAACCGAGCGGATGGCGCCGGAAGAGGTACGCGAAGAGGGCGGAGGTTGGGAGGCCGAGCATGCCTCCGAGTGCGAAAGCTGCTGCCCACACAGAGTCGGGCGCGGAGAGAAAGGCGAGCAGCGGGCCGTAGGCGAGGAAGAGGAAGAAGACCGGCCAATAGTTGGACTTGGGTTGCGAGAACGCGGCGGCCATTGTCACTCACAGAGCGGCTCGGACAGCGCCCCAACCACCGAATCGCAGAGCATCATGCCGCGGGGTGTGAGGGTCCAGCGAGCGGCGCCATTGGGAAAGACTAGTCCCTCGAGCTGCAAGAGCCCCTCGCCCTCAAGCCGCTGCGCGGCGGTGACAACCAACCCAGCCGCGTCGGGCGCGACGGCGTCAAGATCGGCAAGGAACGCCGCGGCGTCGATGCCCTCGGCGAGGCGCAGACCCATGAGCAGGCGCTCGCGCAGGGCCCGGCGGGGATCGGGTGATTCGACGTCGATGACAGGACTCGCCCCGCAGATTCCCGTGTTGCGGTCGTCCTCATTTTCGCCCGGCGTTGCCGCATCGGCCGCCAGGTAATCGCCCAGTCGCGGCACATTCTTCCAGCGCCAGCCACCATCTCGCATGTGCGCGCCCGCGTAAACATGGCCGGAGGCGCTGGGCCCCGCTGCGAGCCACTGGTGCTGTCGCCAGTAGGCGAGGTTGTGGAGGCTCTCGTGGCCGGGGCGGGCGTAGTTGGAGATCTCGTAGCGAGCGAGACCGGCCGCCGCGAGCCGGCTCAGCGTGAGCTCGAACATGTCGGCCTCCAGGTCGTCGTCGATGGGCTCGAACTGTCCCACGCCGAGGCGGGCGGTCATGGCGGTGCCGGGCTCGTACGTGAGGCCGTAGCAGGAGAGGTGCGTCGTGCCAAGCGCGATCGCGCGATCGAGGTCGCGCTCCCACTCGGCGAGGGTCTGGCCGGGGATGCCGAAGATGAGGTCGATGCTTTGGCGCGGGATGCCGGCGGCTCGGGCGCTCTCGAGCGCGCGGGCGACGTTCTCGGGGTTGTGGGTGCGCTCGAGGGTCTTGAGGTGGCGCGGGTCGAAGGACTGCGCGCCCATGCTCACACGGTTCACTCCCCCACTGCGGAGCACGGCGAGGAGGTCGGGCGTCGCGGACTCGGGGTTGCACTCGACGGTGAACTCGCCGAGCAAAAGCGGCTGAGCAACTTGCGCTCGCACGCCGCGCGAGATCATCGCCGACAGATCGAACAACTCGTGGAGCGCCCCGAGCAGCCGCCTCCAAAGGTCAACGCGCAAGAGCGAGGGCGTCCCCCCGCCCACAAAGACCGTATCCAGTGCGGGGCGCTGTATAGCAGGATCGGCGTGCGGGGCGAGGAATCGCAGCTCGGCAATGAGCCGATCGACGAACGCTTGCTCGCGATCCTGCGTGTCAACGATCGAGTAAAAATCGCAGTAGTGGCACTTATGCACACAGAAGGGCGTGTGGATGTAGAGCGAACGGATGGGCGGGCGGGCCGGTGCCGCGGTGAGGATCTCGGCGGCAGTTTGGGTGGAGGTTGTGCGCGGCGACTCGGTGCGTGGCGGTTGCCGTGAGGGGTGCAGCAAGGTAAGTTGGTGTCGCTGCTGGGGCATACGCTCCGCGGGGCGGGGAAACGGGAGGGGAAGTTGCACGGGGCCACGCCGCGAAGCGGGGCCGCCGCCCTTCTCGAGGGGCTTGAAAGGATAGGTGCGCGGTGGAGGTAGTCCTCGTGAAAGTGGGGAGCGACGGCAGCCAGAAGGAAGTGGCCGTCTCGAAACTGCCGGCGATTATCGGTCGGGATGAGGCGGCGCGGCTACGTATCCCTGTGGCGAGCGTATCGCGCCGGCACTGCGAGCTACTGGAATCGGACGACGAACTGGTGGTGCGAGATTTAGGGTCCAGCAACGGGACGTACGTGAATGGTGAACGGGTGAAGTCGCACGAACTGGCGCCGGGAGATCTGCTGGCGGTGGGCCCGGCGGTGTTCGTGGTGCGGATCGACGGATTCCCCAAGGAGATCGACGCGGCCGACTCATACGCCGCGGGCGCTGTGGCGGTGAGAGGGGGCGACGCGGCGGGGGGTCACGCGGGGGTGCCGAGTTGGGGTGGGGCGGCGGATGCCGGGCCGAAGACCGCCGTGATGGGGGGCGGGGCGACAGGCGCGGGTGGAGGCGGAGCGAAAGGCCCGGCGAAGAAGAAGGATGACGACGATCTGGACAGCCTGCTGAAGGACTTTGACTTCAGCGACCTGGATGACGATGACGACGAGCCGGTGCCGAAGAAGAAGTGAACGGGGAGAGGCATTGGGGACTGGGTATTGGAGCCAGGGGCAAGGAAGGCGGGGCGAAGCCGCGGAAGGCGCTCGATGCCTGCGCCAATGAATCCGTGGCATGGCGTGGTGTGTTAGGATTGGGCCGTGCCGATCAGGTGGAAACTCATACTTGCGCTAGGCGGCCCGCTGATCACGCTGCTGGGGGCGCTGCTGGTGTACGACTACGCCCGCCTGCGCCGCGATGCGTACCAGGACACCGAGAAGCAGCTCGTCCGCCTCGCGGAGCAGTACGCGATCGACTTTGACCGCGAGTTCCGGGCGATCGCGCAGGTGGCGCGCTCGACGGCGGCGCTGGTGGAGGCCGATCCGAACATCACCGAGCCAGAGCTGTACGAGATTCTGCGTCGCAACGTGGAGGGGAACCAGCTGATCTATGGCTCGTGCGTCGCGTTCGAGCCGGGGGCCTTCAAGCGCAACCCAGAGCACATGACCAACCCCGCCTCGGTCTCGAAGCTGGAGCAGGCGCCGGGGGCACGCCCGCGCCCGAATCCGGACCTGTTCTGCCCGTACGTGTATCGCGGGACGAAGTCGCTGGTGCGGATGGAGGTCGCCGATGCGTACGACTACCTGGATCCGAAGTGGGAGTGGTACGCGATCCCGCGCGCCACTGGGAAGGCGTTCTGGACGGAACCCTTCCTGGACGAGGGTGCGGGCAACGTCGAGATGGTCACCCACGTGGTGCCGGTGGTGCGCGAGGGTGTGTTCACCGGCACCGTGAACGTGGATATCCGCCTCGAGAAGCTCCGGCAGATGGTCATGGCGCGCCGGCCGCCCGACACGCAGATCTACTTGCTGAGCCGGAACGGGACGTTCATCGTGGCGCCGTTCCCGGGCGTGATCATGAAGGAGACGATCGGCGAGGTGGCGCGCCGCTACGGAAACGCGGAGCTGCTGGAACTGTCGGAGCGCATGGGGCGCGGCGAGCGAGGGCTGGTGACGGTGCCGGACTTCACCACGCGCGAGCCCTTCCTGGTGTTCTTTGCACCGGTCGAGTCGGCGGGGTGGGCCAGCGTGGCCACGCCGGCCGAGCCGGGAGAGGACCAGGCGGTGGTGACGCAGCCGTCGGGGTGGTCGCTGGCGGGGGCAGTTTCGGAGCACGGAATCATGTCGCCGGTGTACGCGGCGCTGCGCGACCGGCTGCTGGTCGGGCTTGGGGTGATCGCCTTGGTGCTTGGGCTGGTGGTCGCGATGGCCTCATGGATCACGCGCCCGGTGGGACGGCTCTCATCGGCGGTGCAGCAGCTCTCGCAGGGCGACCTCACGGCGCAGGCGATCGGCGTGAAGAGCCGCGACGAGATCGGTCGGCTGGCGGGCGCGTTCAACTCCATGGTGCGGCAACTGCGGGAGAACGTGGAGGCGCTCGGGCGCGCGAGCGCGGCGAGGAACGCGGCGGAGAGCGAGCTGCGGGTGGCACGGGCGATCCAATCGTCTCTGCTGCCGCGCGAGTTCCCATGTCGGCCTGAGTTTGAGCTGCACGCGTGCAGCGCCCCGGCAAAGTTCGTCGGCGGCGATTTCTTTGATTTCTTTTTCCTGAGCGAGCACACGCTGGTGATGGTGATCGCGGATGTGTCCGGCAAGAGCGTGCCCGCGGCGATGTTCATGGCGGTGGCGCGCACATTGATCCGCGGGCTCGCCAAGAGCCGGTCACTCGGGCACTCGCCGGCGGCGATCCTCAACTTTGCGAACACGGAGCTTCTACGCGACAACGAGGAGGGCCTTTTCGTCACCGTGTTCCTGGGCATCTACGACACCCGGACGGGCGAGCTGCGCTACGCGAACGGCGGGCACCCTCTGCCCTACCTGGTGCCCACCAGCGGCGCGGTGCGGCCGGTGGGCGAAACGACCGGAACCCTGGTCGGTGTGCTGGCCGAATCAACGTTCCAGGAGCGGATGATGCGGCTCGAGCCGGGACAGACGCTCGTGTTCTATACCGACGGCGTGCCCGATGCGCGGTCGAGCGCGGGGGAGTTCTACCGGATGTCGCGCTTCGAGGGGATTCTGGCGGCGTGCCGCGGGCACGCGCCACGAGAGGTGTGCGGGCGCGTGCTGGACGATGTGGGAGACTTCCAGCGGAGCGAGGCGGCCGATGACATCACGCTGCTGGTGCTGCACCGGTCCAGCGAGGTGCATAACGCGCCGGGGGAGAGCGGGGCTCGCGGCGCCGGCGCTCCGGCGCACGCGCGGGGAATGTTGTAAGTCACCACCGTGTCGTCTCACGGAGCGCGGGCCCGAACTATGTCAACCAACGCCCGGCTGGCCGAACAACTGTTGCTGCTGGCGCGGCTGCTCGAACTGACGGGCGCCGACCGGTTCCGTGTGATCGCCCACGACAAGGCGGCGCGCGCGGTCGAGAGCTACGGGGCCGATGTGAAAGGGTGCGACCGCTCGACGCTGCTGGGGATCGAAGGGATAGGCCCGAAGATGGCCGACAAGATTGCGGAGTTCTGCCAGAGCGGTTCGATCGCGGACCTCAAGAAACTGCAATCGGAGGTTCCGGCCGGGGTGGTCGAGCTGATGACGCTGCCGGGCGTGGGGCCCAAGACGGCGGCGGCGCTCTGGAAGGAAGCTGGGATCACCTCGCCCGATGAGCTCGACGCGGCCATCAAGGCCGGCACACTCGCCGGCCACAAGGGGATGGGCGAGAAGACCGTAAAGAAACTTGAGGCGGCGCTCGCGCAAGCGAAGGCCATCAGCGAGACCGCGGGCCCTGGCGGCGCGGCGCGCCGGCTGCCGCTGGGGCTGGCGTGGGCCGTGACAGAGCGGTTTGTGGTGGTCCTGCGCGAGGTGGACGGCGTGGTAGGTGTTGAACCCGCGGGGTCGCTCCGGCGGGGGCGCGAGACGGTGGCGGATATCGACATCCTGGTGGCGGTGACGGACGAGGCCGCCGGTCGGCGCGCCACAGAGGCATTTGTCGGTGCGGTGGGCGTCCGCAGCGTGATCGTCTCGGGGCCGGCAAAATCAAGCGTGCAGGCCGCGGTTCTCGCGGATCTCGGAAGGTGGGGAAAGGAGCTCACGGGCGACGAGATCGTCAAGGGCCCGAGCATTCAGGTGGACCTGCGTGTCGTTCCGCCGCAGAGCTGGGGCGCGGCCCTGATGTACTTCACGGGGTCGAAGGAGCACAACGTCGCGATGCGAGAGCGGGCGCTGAAGCGCGGGCTCACGCTCAACGAGTACGGGCTATTTCCCCATGAGAAGGGAGACGACGACCTCGACGCGCCGCAGCGCCGAGGCGTGATGGCGGTGGCCGGGGCGACCGAGGAAGTGGTCTTCGCGGCCTTGGGCCTTGAGTGGGTTCCGCCGGAGGTGCGCGAGGCGCGGGGGGAGATTGACGTGTACCTGCGCGGAGAAACGACCGGGAACGAGGCTCCCGCCCCGGCGAACTCAAACCCAATCAAGGGCAAGAAGCCGGCCTCCGACAAGAAGATCGCCGGGGGGAGCGCCAAGGGCGGCTCTCCGGGCACAAGTATTCGTGTCGGCAAGCGGCTGATCGAAGTCGGCGACATCAAGGCGGAGCTGCACGCGCACACGACGGCCTCGGACGGCGCGATGACGATCCTCGAGCTCGCCCAGAAGGCGCGGTCACGCGGCTTCCACACCATCGCGGTGACGGACCACTCCAAGAGCTCGGCGTATGCAGGCGGGTTGAGCGTGGAGCGCCTCGAGGAACACATGCGCGAAGTCCGCGCGGCCAACGACGCGACCGACGGCATCACGATCCTCGCCGGCTCTGAGGTGGACATCCTCGTCGATGGACGGCTCGATTACGACGACGATCTCCTGCGCAGGCTCGACGTCGTGGTGGCATCGCCGCACAGCCAACTGAAGCAGGAGCCGGAGAAGGCGATGGCGCGGATGCTGCGCGCGATCGAGAACCCGTACGTCCACATCATGGGACACCCCACCGGTCGGCTCATCCACCAGCGCGAGGGGCTCTCGCTCGATATGGCGGCGATCATCGCGGCGGCGGTGGAGCACAACGTGGCGCTCGAGATCAACAGCCACTGGCTGCGGCTTGACCTGCGCGACTCGCACGTGCGCATGGCCGTCGAGGCGGGTTGCCTGATCGCGATCGACTGCGATGTGCACCGCCCCGGCGAGTTCGACAACATCCGCTTCGGCGTGGCGACCGCGCGACGCGGGTGGCTGCCGCCCGGGCAGTGCATCAACACGTGGGGCGACGAGAAGCTCCACGCCTGGCTCAAGAGCAAGGGGCGGGCATGAAGCGCGATGGCTCGAAGGGCGCGCTGTCAGTCGGGCCATTGGGCGGTGCCGAGGCAGCGCTCCCCGCACCGACCCGGCGGATCATCGAGGGCGAAAACCTCCAGGTCGTAGCGGCGCTGCCCGCGGCGTTCGCACGCCTCATCTACATCGATCCACCCTTCAATACAGGGCACGAGCAGCAACGTAAGCGCATACGCGTGAAGCATGCCGCGGACGGCGAGCGCCGGCACGGGTTCCACGGGCGGCGTTACAGCGTGACCAGGCTCGCGTCGCCAAGCTACCAGGACCGCTTCGGCGATTCCTATTTGGACGTTCTGATGCCGCGGCTCGAGGCGGGGCTGCGGTGCCTCACGCCCGACGGCTCGCTGATGGTGCACCTCGACGCCAACGAGGTTCATTACGTGAAGGTCGCGCTGGACGAACTGCTAGGGCGCGACCGCTTCATGAACGAGATCATCTGGGCGTACGACTACGGCGCACGCCCGCGCACACGCTGGCCCGCGAAGCACGACACGATCCTGTGGTATGCACTCGACCCTCGCAAGGGCCGGTACGTGTTCAACTACGACGAGATCGATCGCATCCCCTATATGGCCCCGCGCCTCGTCGGCGCCGACAAGGCCGAGCGGGGCAAGACCCCCACCGACGTCTGGTGGAACACCATCGTCCCCACCAATAGCCGCGAGAAGACCGGCTACCCCACGCAGAAGCCCCTCTCGATCCTGGAACGGATCGTGCGCGTGCATAGCAACCCTCGAGACACCGTGCTCGACTTCTTTGCGGGCAGCGGCACAACCGGCGAGGCCGCGGCACGACATGACCGCGGGTTCGTCCTGGTCGACTCGAGCGCCGAGGCGTGCGCGATCATGCGATCGCGCCTCGCGGCGTGGTTGAACGGCGCGCACGGGGCGCCCAGGGACGCTTAGCCGGACACGCGCTGCACCTGCTCGCCCAGGGCCGTAACCTCGGCACGCAGGCTCTCGATCTCCTGTTCGAGCGAGTCGATGCGCGCCTCCAGGTCACTCGATTCGCGCTGCCCGGCCGCGCTCTCGCGCGCCGGAGCCGCGGCGGCCCCCGCATCGACGGGATGCAAATCCGGCGAGAGCAGTTGCACCCAGCGCGTGGCACGCTCGCCCGGCCGCGCGGGCAACTCACGCACCATGGGTTCGGATCGCGACCGCAGCCCCGCCAAGAACCCCTGCGCCGCCTCGAGCGTCTCCAGCGGGTGCATCCGCGACGCTCGCCCGCGAAGCTCACCAGCCGACTGTGGCCCGCGCAGCAGCAACTCCGTCAGAAGCACCAGCTCCTCGGTGCCAACGTTCAGTACCTCGCGCGCGAGATGTCGGTATTTCGCCACGCGGCTCCCGCTCAGGAACGCCTCGCGCACCAGACCCTTGGCCTTGAGCCTGTCGATCGCGTCGTACACCCGCTCCTCGGTCAGGCTCGTCACCGGGTCGCGGTTGTTCTTCTGGTTGCATCCCAGGACGACTGAGTTGAGAGTCATGGGGTATTGGCCCGGCACAGTCTGGGCCTTCTCCACCAGCACGCCGAGCACACGCGACTCGTCCTCGGATAGCGTCACCATGGCGCGAGTGTACGGCTGGTGCCCCCCGAGTCGCCTTACTTCTTGCGCTTCTTGAACTTGCTCTTGAGACTCACCATATGCGAGCTGCCCTTGCCGCTCAGCCCCGGCAAGTTCTGCACGCCCGGGAACATCGACCCCATGCCCGATGAGCCCATCTCTTTCACGGCCTTGACCTTCGCCGCGGCGTTCATCCCCGCCATCTGCTTGGCCATCTTGCTTACAACATCGAACTGCTTGGCGAGCTGCCCGACCTCCTCCTGCTTCGCCCCCGAGCCGGTCGCGATCCGCCGCCGGCGCGAGTTATTGAGCTCGCCGGGCCGGCGCCGCTCCTGCGGGGTCATCGAGTGAACGATGGCCTCGACTCGGTCCAGGTGCTTGTCGTCGATGTGAACGTCCTTGAGCGCCGAGCCCACGCCCGGCAGCAGCCCGAGGAGCTGCTTGAGCGGCCCCATCCGCCGCAGCGTGCGCAGCTGCGCGAGGAAGTCATCCATCGACATCTCGCCCTTGGCCATCTTGGCCTCGATGGCCGCGGCCTCCTCGTCGCTCACCTGTTCGCGGGCCTTCTCCACCAGCGAGACCACGTCCCCCATGCCCAGGATGCGCCCGGCCATCCGCTGGGCGTGGAACTCCTCAAGGGCTTCCATCTTCTCGCCGACCCCCACAAACCTGATCGGCGCACCGGTGACGTGCTTGACGGAGATCGCGGCGCCCCCGCGCGTGTCGGAATCAAACTTCGTCAGGATGATGCCGTCGACCTCGATCTGCTCGTGGAACGCCTTGGCGAAGTTGACGGCGTCCTGACCCGTCATGGCATCCACGACCAGGAACACCTGGTGCGGCCGCAGAGCGCTGTTCACCTGCGCCAGCTCGCCCATGAGCTCGGCGTTGATGTGCAGACGGCCCGCGGTGTCCAGGATCAGCGTGTCAACGCCCTTCTTCCGCGCCTCCGCCAGCGCCCGCTGGCAGACCTGCACCGCCACGCCCACGGCCTTGCCGTAGGCCGCGGACTTGTCGGGCTCCCCGTAGAAGTGAACCTGGGCGCCGCCGGGGGAGTCGCGCTGCACCTGCTCGGCCACGGTATGGAGCTGCTCAACCGCCGCCGGGCGCTGCAAGTCGGCTGCGCACAGCATCACGGAGCGCCCCCGCTTCTTCAGGTGCGCCGCGAGCTTGCCGCACGTGGTGGTCTTGCCCGACCCCTGCAGGCCGCACATCATCACGATGGTCGGCCCCGGTGAAACCTGCATGATACCGCCGTCGGGGGCGGGCGCGAGCGCCTCTTCCGGAGACTGCGCCGGGTCGCCCCCGAGCAGCTCAACGAGCCGGTCGTGGACGATGCCGATCATCTCCTCGCCCGGCTTGAGACTCTTGGTGACCTCGCGCCCGACGGCGTCCTCCAGCACCCGCTGGGTAAACGCCTCGACCACATCGACATGCACGTCGGCATCAAGCAGCGCGCTGCGAACGTCCGTCATCGCATCGCGGACATTGCCCTCGGAGATAGACCCCTTGCCCGAGAGCTTGCGGAAGACGGACGCGAAACCATCGGAGAGACGCTCAAACATGTGTGTACGGATCCCGCGACCTGTCCACGCCATCGCGGCGCGAAGGCCAATCGATGTGCTCTTGCTCGTCAGGGGCTGTGACCGCAGCCAGGCTTGAGTGTAGCGGGCACGTCTACCCCACGATCACGCCGCGGCACTCGCCGAAGCCGATCCGCCGAAAGCCATCTCGCTCGCAGAACGCGTTCATGATGACCTCGTCGCCGTCCTGCAGGAACAGGCGCGTCTCGCCCGTCGGCAACTGAATCGGCGCCCGCGGCTTCGGCTTGCCGTCCGGGCCGACGCCCTCCCAAGTGAGCTCGAGCAGGCAGCCGCGAGCGTCCTTCGTCGGCCCCGAGATCGTGCCGGACCCCAGCAGGTCGCCGGTTTGGAGATTGCACCCGTTCGAGGCATGATGCGTGATTAACTGGGCGATCGTCCAGTACATATCCCTGAACGAACCGCGCGACAGGCGCATCGGCGACATGCCCTTGTCGCGCATCTGCTTCGTGGCAAGATGAACCTCAACAGCTACGTCCAGCCCCCACGGCTCGCTCGTCTGAAGGTACCCGAGGGGCTCGGGATCCCCCTCGCCGCGCGCCGGCCCCGGGATGCGGAACGGCTCGAGCGCCTCCATCGTCACGATAAACGGCGAGACGCTGGTCGCGAAGTTCTTAGCAAGGAACGGCCCCAGCGGCTGGTACTCCCACTTCTGAAGATCGCGCGCCGACCAGTCGTTCACGATGCACATCCCCAGCATGTGCTCGCGCACGTCGCCGATCCTGATCGGCTCGCCGAGCGTGTTGCCGCTCGCGATGAACACGCCGAGCTCCATCTCGTAGTCGAGCATCTTGCTCGGGCCGAAAGCGGGCAGCGCGGCGTCATCGGCCTTTGTCTGCCCGCTTGGCCTGCGGATCGGCGTGCCGGACGGCACGATCGACGACGCCCGACCGTGATAACCGATCGGCACGTGCGTGTAGTTGGGCAGCAGCGGGTTGTCCGGCCGGAACATCGAGCCCACCGTCGTGGCGTGGTGCTTCGAGGCGTAAAAATCAGTGTAATCGAAGCTCAGGAGTGGTTTGCGGAGGCGCGCTTCAGCAAGTGGAACCAGCGCCTTGTCGCGCAGCCGCTTGATCGGCTGGCTCGCCGGGCGATCGGACCTCAGAAAATCCTGTATCTCGGCGCGGAGCTGCCGAACCAGCCCCGGCTGACCCGCGACGATGTTCCAGAGTGGGGCGTGCAGCACCCGCGCGAGTTGTTCGTCACCCCCGCAGAGCTTCCCCGACATCGCAAGCGTCGTGACATCAAGCACCCTGTCCCCGATCACCACCCCGAGGTGCGGGTGCGAGTGACCATCGTGCTCCTGCTCGAAGCTGCACAGCGGCAGGTTCTGGATCGGGAAGGCCGTCTGGGGGTCATTCGCGGATTCAACCCAGCTCTTGAGCGAAGGATCGTGGGTGGCGTCGGTGGGCATGGCCGGAGGGTAGCGGCCCTACAACAAGCCAAGTATCTTTAGGTCCGCCACCGGCTCCTCAAACGAGCAGCTCCCGTAGCTGAGCGCGAAGCTCTCGCGAGCGCCCGCCACGTGCGATACCTCCAGCTGCCGGTTCCGCCAGCACGCCGAAGCATCCGAGAACCGGAATCTCTTGACGTCCGTCTCTTCAAGAAGCGCTACCACGTCCGGCGACACCATGTTCCCCTCTCGCACGAACGCCGCGGCGAGGAACACGTTGAGAAACCCGTGCATCAAGGCGCGCGGGCAATCGGGCTCGTACGTGAGTGGATGCTCCGACCGCAGCGGGTGGTGCAGCCCGGCGGTGGCCTTGAACGGAACATCCGCCGCGTCGCACGCGATGATGAACTCGGCAACCTGCGCCGGCGACGGGAACGCGCCGGCCGTCACGCCCCCGCTGCGCAGCTTCGCACCCGCATCCGACCCCGACAGCGCCGCGATGAACCCCCGCATGTCGGCGCCCGGACCCGTTCCGCCCGGCTCGATCGGTATCTCGAAGAACGGGAAGATCTCCTCCGGCATTGTTTCGAGCGCCGCGTCGATCATCGCGAACGAGGTCGCCTTGATCTCGACGGCGTCAACATTCGCCAGCCCGTTGCGCGGCTCGCAGTGCTCGTGATTGAACGCGAAGACCGCATCAAGGTCCTCATCCAGATCACCATCGATGATCGCCGAGATCGGCCACGGCTCCGCGAGATGCTCCTCGCTCTCGTCGCCACGAGGCAGCAGCGCTCCCGCCGTCTGCTTGAGCTCTTCGAGTCGTGACACCGGGCAGATGAAGCGGCCCAGCATCCACGCCTGAGGCGAGCGCAGGTGCGCCGCGTAGTTCTGAACGGCCTGCGGCATCGGCAACTTCGCGGGCGGATAGAGTCCCGCATAATCGATCAGCCCCGAGAGAAGGGCCTGCAGCGTGTCGCTCGGCGCCGGCTTGCCCGGAGGCGTGTCGCCGGGAAGGGGCGGGTGCGGATGGGGGTGGGGCGACGGGGGCGGGGGCGGGGGGGGGGGCTGCGACGACATGATCAACGGTAGGAATGCGGGTCACGAGTGATTCGACGGGCGCGGTTCTCTCAGGCACACACCGCCAAGCCCTCATGGAATCCACACGGTTACTTTGCCAGCTTCGCCACCAGCCGCCACGCGCCATGCGGCGTCAATCCCCGCCCCGTCCGCTGATTGAACACCTCGACGATCCGGTCGAACTCCGGCGTATGCGGGAGCTGGTCGCGCTGACCGAGCGACCCCACCGACTCAACCACCAGCGTTTCAAGCTGCGATTCCTCCGCAGCCGTCAGCTTGATCGGTGACGCCGCCGCACGACCCACCCGTGCCAGCTTCCCCGCCTTCCTCAGATTCTGGAGCTTGTGCAGCAGCTCCGCCCGCGACCACCCGCGCTCGCCAGCCCCAGACTCGGCAAAGATCTGCTCCATCTCCTGCGTGTACGGAAGATCGTCGAGCGTGCGGCCGATCCGCTCATACAGCCGCCCAAGGTCGCTTGCGTCGTTCGGTCCTTCGCTCGCCCCACCGAAGAGCGAGGCCACCGCACCCCCCTCTGCCGCGTGCGGCTCGTGCTCACCAGGCCTTGAGTGAACACGGCCCGTCCCGCCCGGCACGGCCATCGAGCACAAGTCTCGATCGACGCTGACGGCGCCGAAATAATCCTGGTACCCGCTCTCGTCGCCGCGCCCGGCGTTGCCGGAACTGCGATACCTGCCGACAACCGCCGCGGCCCCAAGCCAGCCCGCAACGTCGCGCCCCACCTTGCCGCCCTTGATCCCGGCGCCGCGCACCGCCGCCTCGAGCTCGTCGTGCGAGAGGCGCTCGAGCGACTCCCGCCCCTCGCGCTCGCACTGGCGCACCAGGGATCCGACGATCTGGTGCGCGGTGCGGAACGGCACCCCCTTCGTCACGAGGTACTCCGCGAGGCTCGTAGCGTCGAGGTACCCCCGGTGCAGCGTTGACGCGATGTGCTCCTCGCGAAAGCTCGCGGTCCCCATGATCCTCGCGGCCATGTGGATGCAGTCCATCGCCATGTCAAACGCCCCGAAGACATGCCGCTTGTCCTCCTGCAGGTCGCGGTTGTACGCGATCGGCAGCCCCTTGCAGATCGTGAGCAGCGCCGCCAGGTGCCCGTAGATGTTCCCGCACCTCCCGCGGATCAACTCGAGCATGTCGGGGTTGCGCTTCTGCGGCATCATCGATGAGCCGGTCGTGTACCGCTCATCAAGCACGATGAACCCAAACTCCGACGTGCAGTACAGGATCCACTGCTCGGCCCAGCGCGACAGATGCATGGCCGTTCGGGAAAGCATGTACAGAAAGTCCAGCGCCTCATCGCGCGAGGCCGTGGCGTCGATGCTGCTGGAGGACGCACCCGCGAACCCGAGCGCCCGCGCCGTGTGCGCCCGGTCCAGCGGCAGCGAACTCCCCGCCACCGCCCCAGAACCCAGCGGCGACAGCCCCAGACCAAGCTCGTCCGCCGCCAGCCCCCGCAGCGACCTCGCATCACGCGAGAGCATCGCGTGCCAGGCGGCCAGCTCACCGCCGAGGCAGATCGGCTGGGCCCGCTGCATGTGCGTGTACCCCGGCATCACGATGTGCCCCTGGCGCTCCGCAAGCCCCGCGAGCGCGGCGAGCGCCCCATCGAGGGCCCCAGCGAGCAATCCGCACGCGTCGCGCAGCCACAGCCGCAGGTCCAGCGCCACCTGGTCGTTCCGGCTGCGCCCCGTGTGCAGCTTCCGGCCCGCGTCGCCCACCTTCGCGATCAGCGCCGCCTCGATGCACATGTGGACGTCTTCAAGCTCGGTCCGCCACCCCTGCCACGAGCCCAGTCCCCCCGGCCCGGCCGCCGCCCCCTCGATCTCCGCACGGATCTCCCCGAGGCCGTGCTCGATGGATGTCAGTTCGTCGAGCGTGAGCAGCCCCACCTGGCGCAGCATGTTGGCGTGCGCCAGCGAGCCGCGGATGTCCGCGTCATAGAGCCGTGTGTCGTACGAGAGAGATTCCACAAAGCGGGCCGCGAGCGGGTCCGACCCAGAACCCCCCTCCGCCTTGGCGTGCTCCCACGGCTTCTGGGCGATAGGCGCGGCATGGCCCGGATTGGCGCTCGATCCGAATGGCGGGTGGTGCGTCGACATGTCCTTCGATTATTGTTGCGGACCAGCCGGCCCGGCGACGGTGACCAATCCGAGACAGTTCCCACCGTTGTTCCCGCCACCCCCACTCCCCCTAAGCCAGCAGCGATACCCCCGTCATCTCCGGGGGCTTCGCCAGTTTCATCAGATCAAGCATGGTCGGAACCACGTCCGCCAACCGCCCGTCGGAGCGCAGCCGCCGCCCCTTGTGCCCCGCCGCCACAACGTACAGCGGCACCGGGTACACGGTGTGCGCCGTGTGCGGGGCATTGCTCTCCGGGTCCCACATCTGCTCCGCGTTCCCGTGATCCGCCGTGATCACAAGGCTCCCATTCTTCGCGAGCACCGCGTTCATAATCGTGCCCACGCACTCGTCCACCACCTCGCACGCCTTGATCGCCGCCGGCAAGCTGCCCGTGTGCCCAACCATGTCCGCGTTCGCGAAGTTCACGATCAGCACGTCCTCGCAGCCCCGATCCGCCAGCCGCCGCAGCACCGCGTCGCGCACGTCGTACGCGGCCATCTCCGGCTTCAGGTCGTACGTCGCCACCCGCGGCGATTGAGGGCCCTCGCGATGCTCCCCGGGGAATGGATCGTCGCGATAGTCGTTGAAGAAGAACGTCACATGCGGTCGCTTCTCGGTCTCCGCGCACCGGAACTGCCTCAGCCCCAGATCCGATAAATACTCGCCCGCAATGTTCTTCATCCGCGCCGGCCGCTCGAACGCCACCTTCACATGCGGCGCCATGGCCTCGGAATACCCGGTCATCGTGACGAACTCCAGATCCAGCCGCGGACCCCGATCAAACCCGCGCACGCCCGAGTCGGGCGACGGTTTCACCGAGGGCGACCCGTAGAACTCCGGGAGCACAAACGCGCTCACCAGCTCACGCGGCCGGTCACCGCGGAAGTTGTAGAACACCACCGTATCCCCGCTCTGGATGCGCCCCTTGAGCGCCTCCTCCCGTGTCGCTCCGATCATCGTTGGTATCACAAACTCGTCGCCCGCCATCCCCGCGACTTCCGGCTTGTCATAGAAGGCCTGCACCGCGTCGGCCGCGCTCCGCGACCATGAAACGCCCCCGACAGCCGCCGCCCCCCCACTCGCCCCTCCACCCCTCGGCGCTCGCTCATCGCCTCCGAACTCCCCCGTCAGGCACGCGTAGGCCCGCGCCACCCGCTCCCACCGATCGTCGCGATCAAGCCCCCAGTAGCGCCCGATCACCGACGAGACGCGACCCACGCCGATGCGCGCAAGCTCATTCTCAACATACTCAACGAATCCGCGCCCCGTGAACGGCCCCGTGTCGCGCCCGTCCGTGAACAGGTGCAGCAGCACGCGATCCGGCGCCGCCCCCAGCGAGGCGCACAGCTCCAGCAGCGCCGTCAGGTGGGTCAGCAGCCCATGCACCCCCGCGTTCGAGCAAATGCCCATCAGATGCACACCGCGTCCCGCTGTGATCGCTCTGCGGATCGGCCCGGTCAGGTTCTCAATCTGCGCCAACGCCTTGCCGCCATCGCCGCGACATACCCGCGTGATCCGCACCGCCTCCTGATCGACAATCCGCCCCGCGCCGATGTTCTGGTGCCCAACTTCCGAGTTGCCCATTGTTCCGGCGAGCAGCCCCACGTCCTCCCCGCTCGTCTTGATCAACGTAAACGGCCAGTTCGCACGCAGATGGTCGTCAATCGGCGTGCTCGCCAGCCGAACCGCGTTGAATGCGTCATGGGTTGGGTGCGGGTTCTCCCCCCAGCCGTCACGAACGATCAGCACGCACGGGGTGTTGCTGGGACGCAAGGAATGGGGGAGGCTCGGCATGGGCGGAGTGTAGAGCCGGCGGTCGCTGGCCCTCCCCCCTTCGCGCCCACAGCAATATCCCAAAAACAAATCAACAAACCCCCCGACGAGTTGTCCGGGGTGGCGAGCGATGCACCCGCTCGCCTTTACGCGTTCACACGGAACCGTTTCACCAAACCCCGCAGTTCCTCGGCCTTGGTCGAGAGCGTCACGGCCGCGCTCGCCGACTGGCTCGCGCCCGCGCCCGCCTCCTCAGCGGCCGCCGAGATGCACTGGATCATCGACGCCACCTGCGACGTGCCCGCGACGATCGTCCCCAGGCTCTCCCCGGCGATCCCCGCCTGCCTCACGCCGTCGGCCACCTGGAACGTCCCCGCCTTCATGCGCTCCACGGCGCTCTGCGTGTCGGCCTGGATCGCCTTGATCGACTCCCCGATCTCCCCGTCGGGCGGGTCGTCCGCTCCGCCAGCTTGCGAACCTCGTCCGCAACCACCGCAAACCCGCGACCGTGCTCCCCCGCACGCGCCGCCTCGATCGCGGCGTTCAGCGCCAGCAAGTTCGTCTGGTCCGCGATCCCGTTGATCACCGCGACCACCTCGCCGATCTGCCGCCCGCGGACGCCCAGCGCCCCCACAGCGGTGGCCGATTCCATGGCCGACCGGCTGATCCCTCTCATGTCGCCGACCGTCTTGGCGACCACCTCGCCGCCGTCCCTCGCCAGCCTCCCCGAATCGCTCGCGGAAACCGCGGCGTCGGACGCCTGCTTCGCAACCTCGCCAACCGCCGACGACATCTCCTCGCTGCTCGCCGCGATCTGCGCCGCGGCCGCCGCCACCTGGTGCGCCGCGCTGCTCAGCTCCGAGAGAAGCGAACGAAGCGACGTGCTCATGGCGTTCATCGCCTTGGTCATCTCCCCAAGCTCGTCGTTGGTCGTCACAGGCAGGTCTGCGCTGGTCAGGTCGCCCTCGGAGATGATCTTGGCCCGCTGGGCGACGATGCGCACCGGGCCCGCGATCCGGCTCGACATGAACAGCCCGATCCCAACGGCGGTCACCATGCCGGCAGCCGTCGAGGCCATCGCCGCAAGGCTCAGGCCCGACGCCATCCGCTTGTTCTTGAGCGTCTGGTCGTGGCTCGATTTCATGTTGACCGCGACCATCTCCGCAAGCAGCCCCGAAGATTCGGTTCTCGTCTCCTGCTCTCGCCCGAGGATCATCGCCATCCGCTCGGCGTCGCGCGCATCGGCCTCCTCGGTGTTCTGGGCGAAGCGGGCCTTCTCCCACTGGTCACTAATCGCCATGTACGCTTCGTGTGCGCGTTTCCATTTCTCCCAAGCAGGCACAAACTCCTTCCAGAGTGCAGCCGCCTCAGGAGCTTTCGGGAGGGGCTCGTACAGCCTCCACCCAACTTCCACATACTTCCATGCCGCCACCACCGCCGCCCGCTCAGTCTCCCGTTGCTCGGGCGTCAGGTCGCTCTGCAGTAACATGACCTGGCGCCGTGTATATCGACCTGCCCTTCGACGATCTGATAAATCCCCTCGATGCCGGGGATCATGACCCCCCCAAGGTGGTTCATGGCCGCCGCGGTGCGGCTCAATCCGTACAGGCCCACCCCGGCAGCAAGCCCGCACAGCGCAGCGATGGAACAGAAGGAGGTGATCAGTTTGACACGAATATTCATGGTGTCTCCGAGGAGTCAATACTCACCGCGTCAACCTGCGGGCAGGGCAGATGCATGCGAGCCAACGAAATGGTGGTTGGCCGAGAGCCGAGTTCCGCGACCACTTTCGGCCCTTTCGCGCGCCCGAATAAGCCGAGCCGCACCCCCGATCCCAACTCGCTCGCCACCGCCCCTCGCCCGTTCTTGGGAAGCCCGCTATGGCAGCGACTCGCCCCACCCATCCCCCGGCTCCGCGTACATCCGCGCGGCCCCGTCGAAAAACACCGCGTCGAACCGCTCCCTCCCCGCGTGGAATCGCCCGAGCCGGATACTCACATGCCCCGGTTGCCGAAAGTCGATCATGCTCGCCGTGCGCGTCGGCGGTGTGTCGGGGATCCAGGCCGAATCGACCAGCACCGCCAGCATGCTCGGCCGGTCCACCAGGTCAAAGCTGATGCACGCCGGACGCTCCTCCGTGCCGGCCCCACCCAACGGGCGGTACAGCGGGTCGTCGTAACTGTCCGGGTCAGGACGCATCCCCGGATAACTCATCCCCGCGTGCCCGGTCGCGTTCATCGCATACGTCCGCTGCATCGGGTCCGGGTACACCGAATCCACGCTCGGGCACACCAGCACCGACCGATTCGAGTACAACTCCCCAGGCGTCCCCCCATCTCGCCCAGAGTACGACTGAACCACCAGCGCCCAGTTCGGCAGCGACGCGTACGGCCACCCGATCGCCGGGCCCTTCCCACGGTTCTCATCCGCGTACACGCGGCAGGCCGTGAACGCCTGGCGCAGGTTCGACAGGCACACGCTCGAGCGCGATGCCTCGCGCGCCGCCGAGAGCGCCGGCAATAAAATCGCTATCAGCACCCCCGCCACCGCCACCACCACAAGCAGTTCAATCAGCGAGAACGCCCCCGCTGATCGCCCGCCCCGGGAATCCGCGCCCCGGCTACGGCTGTTCGCATGCTCAGTACGCTCAATGGCCCGCATGACGTAATGCTCGATTCGAGACCGGCCGGGATTCCCGCTCCGTGGGCGACGCGGTTAAGAGTGGGCCCCTCGCACACTCCATTCCAATGCACTCTATGGTATGGGCCCAATGCGCTTGTCACACCACATCCCTGGATGCCTCGGTCTCCTGGCCGCCCTCTTCCTCTGCCCGCCCGCCAGCGGGTGGACACCCCCCCCGCAGTCAGGCGCTACCCCCGCCCCCTCGCCCACCGTCAATGAGTATTGGGTCGGCCGCATCGACCTCCCCGAACGCACGCTCTCTGAGATCCCGCTGGTGATCACCCTCATCCCACCCCTCTCGCCCACGGGCACGTGGTCGGTCCTCCTCGACATCCCGCCCGGTCCCGCCCTCCCCGGCGCCTCCGCCACCCTCATGGCCGACGTGCGCATGATCGACGACACCATCGAGTTCGTTTCCCCCGATGAAGCCCGCAACGCCTTCCGCTTCACGCGCGCCGGCTCCGAAGCCCGCGGCACCGTGACCGTCGGCGGCGTCCAGCAACTCCCGCTCACCCTGCGCCGCGTCCCCGAGGCCGAAGCCCGCCAGTCGATGCTCGACCGGCCCCAGACGCCGCGCCCACCATTCCCTTACACCCAGGAACCCGTCACGGTTTCCTCCGGCGCCCGCGTCGCCCCCGCCGAAGAACTCACCCCCCTCGGCGCAACGCTCGTCCTGCCGAACCCGCCCTTCACAACTCCTTACCCCGCCGTGCTGCTGATCGGCGAAGACGGCGCCGAGCGCAACCAGTCCGCCGGATTCCATCAGCCCTTCGCCGTCCTCGCCGACGCCCTCGCCCGCGCCGGCTTCGCCTCCCTCCGCTACGACGATCGCGGCAGCGGCCTCTCGGGCGGCGATACCGCGGAAACAACCATCGAGGCCCGCACCACCGACGCGGCCTCACTCCTCTCGCTCCTCCGCGCCGACCCGCGCATCGACCCGAGCCGCATCTTCATCCTCGGCCTCGGCGAGGGCGCCGTCATCGCCGCCCAACTCGCCCGCATCACCACGCCCCAGCTAACAGGTCTCATCCTGCTCTCCGGCCGCGCCACCACCGGGGCCACCTCCATCATCGAGCGTGACCGCGCCCGCCTCAACGCCGAGGGCGAGTCCCCCGCCTACATCCAGCAGCGCCTCGAACGCCGAACCGCGGTCCTCAACGCCGCGAACGCCGGAGACGAGCCCGCCCTCCGAGCCGCCATCGCCGAGGAAATTCGCTTCGATACCGAGGCCCGCCGCGGCGAGGGCGGCGGCCTGCAAGACTGGCAGCGCGACGCCTTCATCAACCAGAGCGTGCAGATGTACCAAAGCCCCCGCTTCCGCTCGTTCCTCCCGCACGACCCCATCCCCGCTCTCAAGTCGATCACGCTCCCCACGCTCGCTCTCGTCGCTTCCCGCGATCTCACCAACCCCCCCGCCACCAACCTCGAACCCCTCAAGTCCGCGCTCGCCGCCGGCAACCCCGCCGCGGAGGTCCACCTGCTCGGCGGTCTCAACCACCGGCTGCAGCCGTGCCTCACCGGCTTCGATGACGAGGTCACCGACCTCACCATCACCATCGACCCGAGGGCGCTCACGCACATCCTGACGTTCGCACGCCGCCACGCGGCACACCCCTGATCGAGCCCGGCCGCCGAACGCCCCCGCTCTCCGGAGACACGCATGCCACTGTCCGCCCTGACCCTCGCCCTTCTCCTCGCCACACATCCCGCCCAGCCCGCCCCCCCCAGCTCAGTTCCCGAGGCCGCCCCCAGCACGGCCCCAATCGCCGCAGCCGACGGCTTCTGGGTCCGTCCCGGCTACGAGGTCTCCGTCGCCGTCGAGACCATCCCCGGCGCCCGCTTCATGGAAGTTGACGATCACGGCGTGCTCTACGTCTCGCGCCCGCGCCCCGGCGACATCATCGCCCTCCGCGACGCCGACGGCGACGGTGTGTACGAGCAGCGCCAGACCTACACCAGCGGCAAGCCCCGCCTCCATGGACTCTGCTATTCAGGCGGCTGGCTCTGGTTCACCACCACGGGCTCCATTCACAAAGCCCGCGACACCGACGGCGACCTCATCGCCGACGAAGTCGTCGATGTCCTCGCCCCCGGCACGCTCGTCACCGGTGGCGGCCACTGGTGGCGTTCACTCCTGGTCACAAAAGACACCCTCTACACCTCCATCGGTGATGGCGGCAACATCTCCGATCAGACCGACACCGACCGGCAGAAGATCTTCTCCTTCGCGCTCGATGGCTCGGGCAAGCAGCTCTTCGCCTCAGGCATCCGCAACACCGAGAAACTCCGCCTCCGACCCGGCACCTCCGAGATCTGGGGCTTCGATCACGGCTCCGACTGGTTCGGCCGCGAAGCCGGCGATACCGAGGGCGATCAGCCCATCACCGACCTCAACCCCCCCGAGGAGCTCAACCTCTACACGCAGAGCGGCTTCTACGGCCACCCATTCATCGTTGGCAACCGCATCCCTCGCTACGAATACTTCAAGCGCGAGGGCATCCACGACCTCGCGCGCTCCACCATCCCGCCCGAGTGGACCATGGGCGCCCACTGGGCCCCCAACGGGTTCTGCTTCATCGATCCCGCTCTCTCCGGCCTCCCCCGCGGCATCCCCGCCGGCCACGCGGGCGATTGCTTCGTCGCTTGCCACGGCTCGTGGAACAGCACCGAGCCCGTCGGCTACTGCATCGCGCGCGTGCTCTTCGACAAGGAAACCGGCAAGCCCTACGGCCTGCTCAAGATCGTCTCCACCATCGAGCCCGAAACGCGCGCCATCAAGGCCCGCCCCGTCGACTGCGTGCAGGCCGCCGACGGTTCCCTCCTCTTCAGCTCCGACCAGCCCGGCCGCATCTATCGGCTCCGCACGACCCCGAGCGCCGCCTCGACCGGCGCCTCACACCAACCGTGACACACGCATCGCAAACGAGCGGACCCTTTGCTGTTCCTGGTGGCACAGGCATCCCTTGTGGTGGCACAGGCGTCCCGCCTGTGCGCGCTCATCTACGCCTGCTCGCCATCCTCCTCTTCCCCTTGTTGTCTGCCTGTGGTGAGCGTTCGCTTCCAACCCCGCCGCAATCATCGCCATCCGCACCCGTCGCAGGCGCATCGCCCACCGGCCTCGACACACTCACCTACTTCGATACCCACTGCGCCTCATGCCACGGCCCGTACGGCGACTACTACAACCGCCCCTTCGCCGCCGCTACCGATGACGACGCCCTCGCCCGCATCGTCCGCGAGATGACGGCCGGTCCCGGCCAGTCCCCCCTCGAAGGCGAAGCCCTCGCGGCACTCACCGCGTTCCACCGCGCCCTCGCCGCCGATGAGCCCTTCCTCGTCATCACCAGTTACGCAAGCGGCACCCTCCGCGGCGAAGTCTCGCCCGGCTCCAGCGTCTTCGTTCTCATTGACGACGCGCCCGTCCCCGCAACCGTCGATGGTCACACCTGGTCACTCATCCTCTGCGATCAGGACGATCGCAGCGCCTGGATCGTCACCGCCGAGCGCGCCGGCAAGACCACTCGCATCACCCACGACCCCGGCTTCTCTCACCCGGGGCCCGACCCCACCATGTCTCACGACGGCAAGTAGCCGCGCACCCTCCCGTTCTACTCCGTGTGCTCCGTGCCCTCCCAATATCCGCGTGGTCATCTCCCCTCTTTCTCCTGCTTCCATTCTTCTTATCCTCCTTTCTTCTTCGCGCTCTTCGCGACCTTCGCGTTCCAACCTCTTACTCCTCCCCTCCCACCTCATACCCTTCCCCGATCCCATGCCCCGCGACACCCGCCAACGCCAGGCCATCCGCGACGTGCTCGACGACGCCGGCCGTCCCCTCAGCCCGCCCGACATCCTCAAGGTCGCGCGCAAGCGCGTCCCCGGCCTCGGCCAGGCGACGGTGTACCGCACCATCCGCGCACTCGTCGATGAGGGCTGGCTCGTCACCGTCGAGCTCCCCGGGCAAGCCCCCCACTACGAACGCTCCGGCCTCGCCCACCACCATCACTTCCGCTGCCGCCAGTGTGAGCGCGTCTTCGAGGTCGGCGGTTGCCCCGGCAACCTCAAGTCCCTCACGCCCCCCGGCTTCCGCCTCGAAGGCCACGAGCTCACCCTCTACGGCGTCTGTTCTACCTGCGCATCGGATTGAAAGATGCTGCCTCCCTGTGACGACGACCGACCAAACGAAATCGGTCGGATTCGTCCGGCTGCAACCTGTCCGCTTCCTCGCCCTACTCCAACAAGCCCCGCAGCTCCCCGGCGAACCGCTCCGCAGCGCTCCGCACCGCGGCCTGCCAGTGCGCCTCATCCTGCTCGAACGCGTAGATCACCGAGCGGCTCGCCGTCACCAGCACCCCCGCCTCCGCGGCAGGCGACATCGGACCTTCACTCCCGCCACGCCCCGCTCGCCGCATCATCGGCCTGATGTCCTCGATCGTCCCACCCTGCGCCCCATACCCCGGCACCAGGAAGTACTGGTCCGGCATCCGCGCCCGCAGCGCAGCCCCCTCGCCACTTTTCGTCGCCCCGACCACGGCGCCCACATCGCTCAGCCCGCACAACCCGCGCGATGCATGACCGATTTCCGCCACGTGGTCCGCCATCATCTGCGCCACCGTCCGGCCATCCTCCAGCCGCAGGCTCTGGACCTCATCCGACCCCGGGTTGCTCGTCCGCACCAGCACGAACACCCCCCGCGCCAGCCCATCGCCCCGCGGCTTGAGAAACGGCTCCACCGTGTCCATCCCCAGATACCCCGACACCGTCAGCGCATCGGCGCCCCCCACGCGCCCCTTCCCCGCCTCCGGCTCCGTCGTCGGATCAAAGCTCGCCGCGGCATAGTGCTCCGCCGTCACGCCGATGTCGCCGCGTTTCGCATCCAGGATCACCACAAACCCCATGCTCTTCGCCACCGACACAAGCTGGTGCAGCGTCGCCAGCCCCATCGCCCCATACCGCTCAAAGCACGCCGACTGAAACTTGATCGCCGGGATCAGCCCCGCCACCGCCTCCATCACGCCGCGGCTGAACAGCAGCATCGCCCACGTCGGCCCGAACTCGGGCTTCGCGTTCACAACCGCCCCCGGCAGCCGCTCGTACACCGGGTCCAGCCCCACGCACCCCGGTGTCCCCGTCGCGCCGATCGCGCCGTACAGGCGATCCGAGAAATGATCAGTGTTCAGGCCCAGCGCCCGCGGCATTGGCGACGACGATGACGGATGAGTGCTCACACAAAGACGGTAGCCGTGCCTCGTGCCACCGGTTCGCCGCTGCCCTGAGCGGCAACCGGTGCTCCGCCTTTCCTGGTGGCACAGGCGTCCCGCCTGTGCGTGCTCTCCCATCGCTCAACGCCGCGTGATGGGAGGGCAGCACGCGCGGCGTAACAACACTCACTGCGCGGCACCTCCTCTCTCCTCCCTCTCTCCTCCCACCCATAGAGTCCATCGCGAATGGAACAACCCCGCCAGATCGACCTCAAGAAAGATCGCGGCCTCACCATCGAGTGGGCCGACGGTGCGACCTCCTACTACACCATCGCCTACCTGCGCCAGATGTCCCCCTCCGCTGAGGTGCGCGAGGAGCGCAAGGCCGCGAAGCACAACCCGCTCCGCGTGCTCTCGGGCGCGGCCGCGCGCCAGTCCGGCCCCCTCACCGCCGAGTCCGCCGAGCTCGTCGGCAACTACGCGCTCCGAATCCGATTCTCCGACGGCCACGACACCGGCATCTACTCCTGGCAATACCTCCGCGAGATCGACCCGCGCGAGCAGCCGGGAAACAAGCCCGGACCAAGTAACTAGCGAGTTCCGCTTTGTTACTTCCGATTGACGCTCTGCGTTCTGAGCTCTGCGCTTTCTGTTTTTCCCCCGGCCCCTGTAACCTGTCCGCTTTCCCGGAACCCCTTGCGTTCCTGCCGCAAAGAAGTATGCTGCGGGGCGGGGTGCGAGCGGCGGTGGATGGTTCAAGGGCAGAGACCCAACGACTCGTCGGGGCAACAGGAGGGCTCATGGTGTTCCAAACGTCCCGGCGCGCCTTGAGCCGCACCGAGCTGCTCGCATCGATCGTATTGGCATCGGCCCTCGGAGCAGTCGTCATCGCCTCCGGCGCCCGCCGCGTCTGGCCCGATGAGTCTCTTAACAAACTCCGCATTATCGGCGCCGCAACCGCCACCTACCAGGCCGATAACTACGGCTACACGCCAATGGTCATGAGCAAGAACCCCCGCGGCTTCACCCCCCCGAACTCCGGATGGTGTACTTGGGCATTCGGCGGCAAGAACAACAATGGTCCGTTCTGGTATCCCTACGCGGGCGGTGTCTTCGATGTAGAGGCCGCGGATCGCCCGCTCAATGCCTACACCATGCCGGGCACGGTGTTCTACGCGCCGCCGCTGCCCGGCCGTCTCCCGATGAATCACTCGGAGCGCCTGAGTGCCCAGGCCGAGATCTACCGCGATCCCGCCGATAACCGCACGTTCCAGCGCAACTGGCCCAACCCGACGCCCGGCGTCTCCTGCTATGACGACATCGGCACCAGCTACCAAACCAACATGGAATGGTGGAGTCAGAACTTTCAACCCGGCGGCTTTGAAGCCCATTTCAACGAGGGCACCCGCCGCATCGCGACCGGCGAGTACCTGAATCCCGCCCGCTTCGTCTGGCTCACCGACCAGTTCCAGTCCATCGTGAACAACAACTTCTCGGATGGCTTCACGATCGTGAACGACTACGGCGACACCAACATGTCGGTGATGCTCTTCCTCGACGGCCACTCCGATTACCACACGGTCTTCCCAGGCAGCGACCCCGAGGACTACCACACCCCCGACTACGACCTCCGCTTTGTTAGCCGCGAAGCCTCCCGGCCGGCAACCTCCCCCGGCTCCCACATGATCGCGCCGCCCACGTCCACGCGGCGTCCGGCACGCTGAGTGTCAGGGCCCTCGCTCCTTCCCGCCCTACGACCCCGCCTCCGCCGCGCCCTTCAGGTCCGCCAGATCACGCTCGAGCATCTTCCGGCACGCCTTTGTCATCATCCCCGACAGCGGCGACATGAGCTTCGCCATCAGCGTCAACGGCGTCGCCGCGAACGTCATCGTCACGCGCGTCCTCTCCCCGCCTGCCTCCGGCACAAAGTCGAACGTCGAGCGCCACCGCATCCCGCACGATTCGCCCCCAACCAGGTAGCCGCGATCGGGCTCGAACTCGAGTATCTCCATCGTCTCTGTCGCTTCCCTGCCGAACATCTTCCGCGTCTCTCTGAAGCGCGTCCCCTTCCCGATCGGCCCCTCGGTCAGCACCTCCAGCGCCGTGATCCCCTTCACGCGCCCCGCGGCGTTCCGAAGGTCCGCAAACACCTCGAACACCCGCCGCGCCGGTGCCTCGATCGTCGTCGTCACGCTCATCGTTTTCATAGTGCCTTACGCCTCTCGCCCGCCGCTCAGCCCCCTGTGGCTTCCTACTCAATCGCCGCCAGCCCCAGCATCGCGCGCACGACGCTGATCTGACCCATGTGATAACAGTCGTGACCCAGCACGTACTTCAGCCGGTCCAGCGGCACCCTTTCATCCGCGAACGCCGCGCCGATCGCCTGCTGCGATCTCGCCAGCCGCTCGCGCAGGGCCTTCCACCCCTCCTCGGTCGGCGTCGCGGGCTGCGGCCAGTTATTCGCGGCGACATCCGCCTCGCTCCGGTTCGCCCCGCCCCTCGCGCGCTCCAGCCCGTACTCGCGCCAGAAGCACATGTGCGACACGATCTGCCAGATGCTGTGCCGCTTCCCCGCGCTCATTCCCCCCGGCGCACCCGCCGCCTCCGGCTGCCACGCGGCCTGCGCCGCCGTCAACCCCTCCACCGATTTCGACCACGGCGCCGCCCACAACCCTTCCTTCCACGCGTCGTCCCACATCTTCACCAGTGATGCTCGGTCCATGATCAAAGGGTACAGCCGAAAGGGGTCGGGAAACAGCCAGCGCTCTCTTCCGACTGTCCCCTGTCACCTGTCCCCTGTACCCTTCCCACCATGCTCCACGACCTCCAGCGGTACATGTCCGACCACCGCATCGACGCCTGGCTCATCTACGACTTCCGCGCCAGCAACCCCGTCCTCGCCCAGCTCTTCCCCCCGCCGCTCTCACCCGCCGGCGCCCCCACCAAGCGCTGGACCACCCGGCGCGTCTACGCCCTCATCCCCGCCCGCGGCACGCCGCGCCTGCTCGTGAGCGCCATCGACGCCGCGCAGTTCGCGGCGCTCCCCTCGACCGGCGAATCGGCCGTCGAGCAGACCGTCTACATCAGTTGGAAGCAGATGCACGAGTGGCTCCATACACATGTGGCGCCCTGCGCCCGCGTCGCCATGGAGTACGTCCCCGGCGGCGACCTCCCCGCCATGTCCTTCGCCGACGCCGGCACCGTCGAGTTCATCCGCGCCCTCGGCGGCGCGCGACCTCTCGACGTCGTCTCCTCCGCCGACCTCGTCCAGGTCTCCATCGCGCGCTGGTCGCCCGACGCCGTCCGCCTCCACGACGACGCCTCCACCAAGGTCGCGGCCATCAAAGACGACGCCTTCGCCCTCATCCGCTCGCGCCTCCGCGCTAACCAACCCATCCACGAGCACGAGGTCGGCCGCTTCATCATGGACGCCTTCGCCAAAGCCGGCCTCATCACCAACGACGAGCCCGTCGTCGCCGCGAACGCCCACGCGGGCGACCCGCACTACGGTCCCTCGCCCGAGCGCCCCACGCCCATCCGCAAGGGCGATTGGATTCTCATCGACCTCTGGGCCCGCCACCCCGGCGAATCCAACATCTTCGCCGACATCACCTGGTGCGGCTGCGCCGTCGCGTCCCAGTCCGAGGTGCCGGCCCAGCACCGCAAGGCTTTCGAGACCGTCAAGGCCGCGCGCGACGCCTCGCTCAAACTCGCGATGGACTCGTGGGGCGCGCCCCAGAAAGGGGCCGGGGATGGGGGGGGGGGCGTGCAGGGCTGGCAGCTCGACGACGCCGCGTACCAGGTGATCGTGGCCGCCGGCTACGAGCCGTTCATACGCCATCGCACCGGCCACAGCCTCTCGGGCGGCCCGCTCGTCCACGGCCTGGGCATGAACCTCGACAACCTCGAGACCCACGACACGCGCCTCATGCTCCCCGGCATCGGCTTCACCATCGAGCCCGGTGTCTACACGCCCGAGCTCGGGGCGCGCCTCGAGATCAACATCTACGTTGACCCGAAGATTGGACCGCGCGTCACGAGCCCCATGCAGGACGACGTCGTTCTGGTGGGGTAGGGCGCCAGCCCAAGCCTTCGCCCGTCGTGCCACGGACAACTGCTCTGAGTGGTCGGTGCTCCGGAGCCCGTGCCACGGCTTCGCCCGGCTCTGCGGGAAAGCCGTGCGCTCGTCCGTCTCACCGGGCCGCGTCCCGCCGCTGAGGGTGGTGCGCGCCCTTCTGCGTCGTACATCCAATCGAACCAACCCTACCCACTCCAGCGGCCGCCGGTACACTCCCTTTCCGCATGGACGCCGACCGCAAGAAGCAGCTCGCCGACTTCGTCACCTACGCCAAAACGCTCAAGGGCGACGAGAAGGGCGAGGCCCAGGTCTTCCTCGACCGCCTCTTCCGCGCCTTCTCCCGAGACGGCTACAAGGAAGCCGGCGCCACCCTCGAGCACCGCGTCCGCCGCGACACCGGAACCGGCTTCGCCGACCTCGTCTGGAAGCCCGTTGTCCTCATCGAAATGAAGAAGCGCGGCGAAGACCTCTCCCGCCACCTCCTCCAGGCCTTCCACTACTGGGAAGAGCTCGTCCCCGGCCGCCCGCGCTACGTCGTCCTCTGCAACTTCGACGAGTTCCGCATCTACGACTTTGACCAGGACATCCACCAGCCACAGGACACGATCACCCTCGACGAACTCCCCGATCGCTACGGCCCACTCAACTTCCTCTGGCCCACAAATGAGCCGGTTCAGTTCAAGATCAACCGGGAAAAGGCGACCCGGCAGGCCGCCGACCTGCTCGCGAAGGTGTACCGCACGCTCCTGCAGCGCAAGGCCGCCTCACCCGCGCACTGCCAGCGCTTCATCTTGCAGACCCTTGTCTGTCTCTTCGCTGAAGACATCGAGCTTCTCCCGAAGTACTTCTTCACTCAGCTCCTCAAGGAATGCGTCGATCCCCCCAAGGCCTTTGACCTCCTCGACGGCCTCTTCAGGGCCATGAACGCCCACGGCGGTGCTCCCGGCGGCCGCTTCAAGCCCGTCCCCTTCTTCAACGGCGGTCTCTTCTCCCAGTCCGCGGCCATCGAACTCGACCCCGCCAACGAACTCGTCTTCCTCAAGCGCGCCGCGGAGGATTACAACTGGGCCTTCGTCTCCCCGGATATCTTCGGCACCATCTTCCAGCACTCGTTGCTCGAGGGCGAGCGCCATGCCATGGGTGCTCACTACACCAGCCAGCAGGACATTATGAAGATCGTCGGTCCGACGATCGTGCAGCCCTTCACGACCGCGATCGAGCAGACCAACTCCCTCAAAGAGCTCGCCGCCGTCCGCGCCCGTCTCACCAGCCTCCGCGTCCTCGACCCTGCCTGCGGCTCGGGCAACTTCCTCTATGTTGCCTATCGCGAGATGCGCCGCCTCGAGGCCAGCATCATCCTGAAGCAGAGCGAGCTCTCCAAGCGCCAGATCACCGGGCAGGGTGCCTTCGCCGAAGTCTCGCCCCGCCAGTTCTTCGGTTTGGACATCCTCCCCTTCGCGGTCGAGCTCGCGAAGGTCACCTTGAGCATCGCCCCGAAGCTCGCGAGCGACGAACTCCACACCACCGAGCCCGCGCTCCCGCTTGCAAACCTCGACTCGAACATCCTCTGCAAGGATGCGCTCATCGAATCGGGTGGCACATCCCTCACTGGTGGCACAGGCGTCCCGCCTGTGCGCACTCCCTGGCCCGTCGCCGACGTCATCATCGGCAACCCCCCCTTCCTCGGCGCCAAGCGCCTCAAGCCCGAGCGGGGCCCCGATTACGTCAACGCAGTGCGCAAGCTCTACCCCGAAGTCCCCGGCATGGCCGACTACTGCGTCTACTGGTTCCGCCGCTCACACGACCACCTCCCCGCGGCGACACCCGCCGACCCCTTCGCCGGGCGCGCCGGCCTCGTCGGCACCCAGAACATCCGCAACAACCAATCGCGCGTCGGCGGCCTCGATCACATCGTAAAGAGTGGCGTCATCGTCGAAGCCGTCGAGAACCTGCCTTGGTCCGGCGAGGCCAACGTCCACGTCTCCATCGCCAACTGGGTCAAGACCGGATCTGATGGGGCACGCGTCCCGCCTGCCGTCTCGCGCGTCGCTTCGGAATCACAACCTGATGGGCTGAAAGCCAGGAGCCGGGGGTCGCCGCGCGGGGGGGGCGGCACCCCCGGAAAACGCGCCGCGCACATCCCCGACCCCGAAGGGGTCGTCGACGCCGCCTCGCCCGTGAACGAACCCGCGCTCCTCATTCCCTCCCCGCGCCGCCTCTGGTCCAAGGTCGATCCCAAACTCGCGCTCTTCGATCAGGACAACCCCGCCCCCAACCCCAAAGTCGTCACCACCGGCAAGCGCGGGCGCGTCCGCCAGGACAAGTCGTACGAGATGGCCGTCCGCGAAGCCGTTTTGATTAACTCGGCGCTATCCGACACCGTTGACGCAAGCGCGGCGCGCACGCTCTTGTGCAACACCGAGCCGCAACGAGTCTTCCAAGGTGTTACGCCGGGCCACGAAGGATTCCTGTTGACGCCCCAGGAGCGTCGCTCGCTCCTGGCAGAAGACCCGGGCTCGCGTCGGGTCACCTTCCCCTACCTCATCGGACGTGAACTGCTGTCCGGCGATGGTTCGCCATCTCGATTCATCATCGATTTCGATGCAAAGGATGTGAACAAGGCGAGCGCGTTCACCGGAGCTTTCTCGCGCATCCAAAAGCTCGTGCTACCCAAGCGGAAGTCGGAGGCCGCGAAGGACCAGAAGCGATACGGCCAAGTCCGCTCGCATCACAAGAAGTTCCTCGAATACTGGTGGCAACCCGCGTGGGGCAGGTCGGACATGCTCGCCGCCATTGAGAAACTCCCCCGACGCTATCTGGTCTGCTCGCGTGTCACCAAGAGGCCGATCTTTGTCTTCGTGTGCAAGAGCGTTAGACCGGGCGACGCATTGCAGACTTTCTTGTTCGCGGACGACCTTTCCTTCTCCGTCCTCCAATCGGGCGCACACTGGCAGTGGTTCATCGCCAAATGCTCGAAGCTCACAGAGCGATTCCGCTACACCCCCGAATCCGTCTTCGACACCTTCCCCTGGCCCCAATCCCCAACGAAGAAACAAATCCGCACCGTCGCGGCGGCCGGTCGCGAAGTCCGCCGCATCCGCGCCGAGACGCTCCCCACCATCAAGGGCGGCCTCCGCGCCCTCTACCGCACCCTCGAACTCCCCGGCAAAAACCCCTTGAAGGACGCCCACGCCGCCCTCGATGCCGCCGTCCTCGATGCCTACGGCTTCTCTCCGAAGAAAGACCTCCTCAAGCAGCTCCTCGACCTCAATCTCGCCGTCGCTATGGCCATCGACAAGGGCGACCCTGTGACCGCCCCCGGCGTCCCGCCCTCCTACGGCGACCCCGCCGAGGGGGGGCTTATCACCGACGATTGCATCAAGCCGTGACGTGCCCTGCCCTTCCTCGGAGCACGTAGTGCGAACCGTGCCAATGACCTGTCCTCAGGTCATTGGTCTGCTCTCTGCTTCCTAAAGCCCCCGCAGGGGGCGCCGGAATGTAGCGGCGGGTGAAGCCAGGCGCAGCCTGGCGCAACCCGC
>JACMLW010000133.1 GCA_014379385.1 Phycisphaerales bacterium | reverse complement strand
GTCCCTACGCGCCCCTCACCGAGTTGCAGCGCGACCCCGCCCGCGCCCAGCGGCTCACACTCGAAGCCACCGAGTTCATCGACTCCGACTCCGAACAGGCCGAGAAGCTCCTGCGCGAGGCCCTGACGTTCGACCTCTACCACGGCCCGGCGCACAATAACCTCGGCGCGATCTTTCTACAGCGAGGTCTTCTCTTCGAGGCCGCCGGCGAGTTCGAGTGGGCACGCAAACTGATGCCCGGTCATCCAGATCCCCGCCTCAACCTCGCGCTCACGCTCGAGCAGGCCGGCCGCACCGACGAGGCCATCTCCACCTATGCCACCGCGCTCGAGGTCTATCCCGAGCACCTGCCCACCATGCAAGCGCTCTCACGTCTCCGCATCATGTCCGGCCGCACCGCCGACACCGGCTCCGAACCCTCTCTCGCCTTCATGCTCGACCAGATCGCCCTCCGCGGCGACTCCCACCACTGGAAATCGTGGGCACGCACGCAGCGTCTCAAGTTGGATCACTAGGCAGAAAGCAGGTCTTAGAGCGTCGGCGTCGAGCTACGTTCGCGCTTGAAGTCGTAGCGCTCATCCTGGGGCGGTTGAAAGTATCGGATCGCCCGGGAACTCCTGTTCAAACTCCGGGAGCGAGCAGTGCAAAGGTCAGAGCGGCGGCGCGGACAAACGGTAAAGGACTCATTACAAGCTCCCGTGTGCGGGCGGGCGTTATGTTGGTGCGGGGATATGTGATCGATCTACGGGAATTGCGTTAGAGGCCTTCAAAGAGTACCGGCCGAGGGAACCGTGGTAGCCGCCGACTGCCCGCGGCCAGGGAAGGCAACGGAACCTTCCGCACAGCTCTCGCGTCTCCGCATCATGTCCGGTCGCACCGCCAACTCCGGCTCCGGGCCCGCCCTGGCCTTTATGCTCGACCAGATCGCCCTCCGCGGCGAGTCCGACCACTGACTTTCATGATTCAACCCGAAGCTAGTAATGTTCATCTCCACTGGCTACGGCCGCGTTTAGAAAAATAGCGTCAAATCAGCTGTACTTGGCAGATTCCTTTCTCGATGTTTCGGCATTCCGGAGATGGGTAGCAACCGTCGAAAGGCAGTCTCGCTCGCGCTCGAGTAGCTGAATGGCCGGACCGACGTAGCCATAGCGTGCGGCATCCATCGCGACGGATTGGTACGCAGCCGACATCGCATCGAGAAGCTGGAGCACCGCGACATCTCCAGCCCAGTGCTCGCGACTCCCGTTCGAGAAGCCTTCTCGAGCCTTGATGCGTAGCACGTCTCCGCTACGCGTGACCTTCAACTCGTACGAGCCCTCCATGAAGCCAAGCGTGGCCGTTCGCCGCGCCGTACAAAGGATCTCGAATAACCACATCGACCACCCGCCGAGGACGACAATCGGGAAGTCCGTCCAGTCTCGAGCGGGGAAAGACCGCTGACCCAAGCGGAGGTACAGAACGCCGGTCTCTGGCCGCCCCTCGCCGCGGGGCTCCGGACTCAAACTCGCTACGATTGCGATCTTCTGCTGTGTCATATCCGCCCGACGGGGTAGGCCGTTTCAATGGTCTTGGTGTTGATGTTCAAGTGCATATCGATGACCCTACGGTTAAATGTTCCTCTGAGCTTAATCCGAACCGCGCCATCCGGGCCCTTCTGCATGGAGCCCACTTTCCTGGAGAACCGATACGCGTTCCGGACCGAGCGCTCGATCGCGCTCGGCGGCAGACCATCGGGCCAAAGATCCTTCTTGGCGCCCGGGTTCTTTGCGTCCTTTCCGCCAGATGTGTGCCGGTCGATGATGTGCTGAATGTCGACCTGCACCGACTTGGATGACGGGAGGTTCGCGCGCTTCCGGCCGCTACCGGCGCTACCAGAGGCATACGACCCGCTCGCAGACGCGAACGGCTCCAGGAGGTTCCACTCTTCATCCGAGAACGGGAATGAGATTTCGAAGGCCTCGTAGAGGCCGCGGAGCAGCGCGACATTCACCCAGCTGTTGTCGCCTCGAGTATGCTCATCATCCGCTATCGACCAGTCTCCGGCCCATTCGAGATCCCATTCGAGGTTGGATGAATACTCCTCGATCAGCGACCGCAGCATGCCACCAATGAAGTCGCTTGGCCCCGGCAAGGGATCGAGCAAGCCGAGGATGTCCGTGGCATCCTCGTACGCATCCTCCCACTCGTACAGCCCGAGGGGGTCGGCGCGCACCCACGGATTGCTACCCAGGTACTCATAAAGGTTCGCACCGTCCCTCAACCTCGTCTGAAGATCGAACTGGCCGACACCGGGCTGGAACGGCTGACCATGAAACACCAGGCCATCGACCAACACTATGGCCGTCGCGTTGGGGTCCGCCTGCATGAAACGTCCATGCACCGCGGCGCCCGAGGACAGCCCGCTCTGCGAGAGTACCCAGGTGCCGAGCGAAGGTTGAGTCATTGACTCGCGACCGATATTGCTCGCACTGCCGCCCCCGGGAATGACGCTGCGATTGCGAACGTGATGCACGCCGCGGGCGAACGGCACCAGGCGCGGCGTCTCCGAGGTGGTACTGCTCGGCGGCTTGGCTGTTCCCATGGCCGCTTCGTCTGAGACGCCGCGGTCGAGGCGGTCGGAGAAGAGCCCCTTGTGGCCGACGGCCAAGAAGGCGTGGGGATAGAGGTGATCAGCGGAAAGAACCTGTCCGTAGGCGTCGTAGCGCTGCTGGGCAACGACACGGGCAGCGTAGTTCTGCGGTTGCGCGCCGGGTGCGCAGACCGCGGCCACGTCGCCCGAGGCGTCCTGCAGCGGCCAGTAGGCCTCCCGGCCTTCGCCGTAGTAGCAGAGCAGCTCGTCCACACTCGCTGGGTGCCAAGCGTCGCCTGGACCCCAGACATACTCGCGGACGAGTCTCGTCAGCGGCGCGGGAACGGGTGCGAGCGCCTGTTGCGGCCCGCTGCTGCCCAAGCCTTGCACCGCCATCTCGGACCCGGGATTCGCCCGCAGCGTCGTTGCCGGGTCCAGGCGCGTCTCCTGGATGCGGCGGATGCCGTCGTAATAGAAACGCTCCGATCGCACATTCCCCGGCGCGGCGGACTGCGGGTTGGGGAACGGAGATTCGGTGCGGACATGCCGGCCGAGGCCGTCGTAGGTGAAGTGCTTGAGCATTGGGCCATGCACCAACCCGGTGTACGGCCGACCAGGGATGAAGTCCTCTTCCGGGCCCATTGCGCCCGCGTTGATCTGCACGAGGCGACCGCATGGGTCGTAGTGGTAGATCAGGGTGCCGTCGAAGACGAGGTTGCCTGCCGCGTCATGGCGGATTGCGACGCCGTTGGAATCCCAATCTGAGAGAATCGAAGTGCGGAAGAGCGCGGCCCAGACTTCGTTGCGGCCGTTCGTGATCGGCGCGAACTGGAGGTTGTCCGGGTCGAGGTCCGCGGCCACCGCCGGATCCTGCCACACGGTGAAACCGCCCAAGAGGCTCGTGCCGCCGATGGGGGCGATGCCCCCCCCGGGGTCGAAGCCGTCAAGATTGCCCGTGCTGTAGCGCCCAGTGTTAAGGCTTGCCGGGGGCATGCCCGCGACGGGTTGCCAGTTGCCGAGGATATCGAGCCACCAGAGGTCCTCGCGGACGACCGAACCGGCGACGGGGACCGGGGCGCCAGGACTGGTTAGATCGACCTGCGCAACCGTGGATTGCGTCAAGCGATGAAGGTCGTCGTAGGCATGAATCTGCGAGCGTGCGTCGAGTACATAGGAAACCCCGTTGTGCAGCGCGGGGCTGGACCACTGTGTGACGCGGTCGTACAGGCGGTTGCCGGACAGGTCGTAGGCGTGCTCGGCCCGGAAGAGCGTCTGCCGTACTGGCGAGGCGGAGTT
>JACMLW010000132.1 GCA_014379385.1 Phycisphaerales bacterium | reverse complement strand
GCATCGCCTGCCCGGAGTGCGGCACACAGTGGAACCGGGACCGCGTGGCGCGGACCGCGCCCTTCCCGCACGGCGGCAAGGCCCGCCCCGCGGCGAGCTTCATGCGCACCACGCGCCACAAGCGATCCAGCCTCTTTCTGAAGGATGCGACCGGCCTCGAGGTTTCGGTGCTTCCCGCGCTCGCCCGCATCAAGTTCGAGAAGGGCGCGGCGCCGGCTTACCGCGAGACCCTCCACGCCTGCCGAAGTGCCGCCGCGTCGCAGGGGCGGTCGCTCCGCCGAGTCCTCGCGGCATTTATCTTCATCGCGTCGATCGTGCTGTCGGCCGTGTACTACACCTGGTACACCTGGTTCGACCTCATGATCTCGGGCCTGCTCTTTGTGGTCCCTGGCCTGCTGGTGGGCCTCGCCGTCCTGGGGAGCGACCTCGGCATCAGGCGGCGCCGACTGGCCCAACTCCGCCTGGCGCACGGCCTCTGCGCGGCGTGCATGGCGCGCCTCACGCCCGCACCGGAAGGCGGCGCGATCGTCCGCTGCCCCAAGTGCCTCGCGGCGTGGCAGGTACAATCGACCCCGTCCGCTGCACCCTCAGATCCCAGGAGCCCCGCGTGAAAGTCCTGATCGCTGACCAGTTCGAGCAGTCCGGGCGCGACGGCCTCGCCGCACTCGGCGACCACATCGCCTTCGAGCCCGGGCTCACGCCCGAGTCTCTCGCCGACGCGGTGGCGACCCTCGACCCCACGGTCCTGGTCGTCCGGTCCAAGAAGGTCAAGCCCCCCGCCATCGCCGCCGGCAAGAGCCTCAAGCTCATCATCCGCGCCGGCGCCGGGTACGACAACATCGACCTCGCCGCCGCCTCCCAGCGCGGCATCGCCGTCTGCAACTGCCCCGGCATGAACACCGTCGCCGTCGCCGAGCTCGTCTTCGGCCTGCTCATCTGCTGCGACCGCCGCATCCCCGACCAGACCGCCGAGCTCAGGGCGGGGGCCTGGAACAAGAAGGAATACTCCAGGGCCCGCGGCCTCAAGGGGCTCACGCTCGGCGTCATCGGCGTCGGTTCGATCGGGCGCGAGGTCGTCAAGCGGGCCCAGGCCTTCGGCATGAGCTGCATCGCCCACTCGCTGAACATGAACACCGAGCGGGCGCGAGACCTGGGCGTCACATACGGCGGCTCCAGCAACGCCGACATGCTCTCGGTCGTGGGCCGCTGCGACGCCGTGAGCGTCCACGTCGCCGCCAACCGCCAGAGCGAGAAGATGTGCGGCACGGCCTTCTTTGGCGCGATGAAGCCCGGGGCCTACTTCATCAACACGTCACGCGGCTCGGTCGTCGATGAGGCCGCGCTCGCGAACGCGGTAACGTCCAAGGGCATCCGCGCCGGGCTCGATGTGTTCGAGGACGAGCCCGCCGAGGACAAGGTCGCCTACTCCACCAAGCTCGCCTCGCTCCCGGGCGTGTACACGACCCACCACGTGGGTGCTTCGACGGATCAGGCGCAGAACGCCGTGGCCGAGGAGGTCGTCCGTATCGTCAAAGTATACAGGAGCAGCGGCGAGTTTGAGAACAGGGTCAACTAGAGCGGACAGGTTGTGGCCGACAGGTTACAACGGACAGGGGCAGCACGCTCTGCTGTGACCTCTTCCTGAACCCTGATTGCTGATCCTGCTGCACCCTGCCCTAAGCGCTGTCCCCTCTCACCCGTTCGTCCGCTCGAAGTCGCGCATGAACTGGGCGAGTGCCTTGGCCCCCTCCGGCGGGAAGGCGTTGTAGACGCTTGCGCGCATGCCGCCGGCCGAACGGTGGCCCTTGAGGCCGTCGAACCCCGCTCCCTTCGCGTCCTTCACAAACTTGTCATCCAGGGCCTCGGTCGGCGTGCGGAAGCAGATGTTCATGAGCGAGCGGCTCGCCGGCTCGGCGGTGCCCTTGAAGAACGTGCTCGAGTCAAGCACGTCGTAGATGTGCTTGGCCTTCAGTGTGTTCCGCTGGGCCATGGCCGCGAGCCCGCCCTGCCCCTTGATCCACTTGAGCACGAGGCCGACCATGTAGACGGCGAAGACGGGTGGCGTGTTGTGGCGCGAGCCGTCCTTGGCGTGCGTGCGGTACTGCAGCAGCGCCGGCATGTTCGTGTTGCCCTTCTCGATCAGGTCGTCGCGGACGATCACGAGCGTCACGCCGGCGGGGCCGAGGTTCTTCTGCGCGCCGGCGTAGATGAGGCCGTACTTCGAGATGTCCACCGGCTTGGCGAACATGTTGCTCGACATGTCGCACACCAGCGGGACGTTCGCGGGCCGGTTCGCCGGCTCGGACCGGAACTCGGTCCCGAAGATCGTGTTGTTGCTTGTGTAATGCACGTACGCCGGCGAGGGGGAGTACTTGGTTGCCGCAGCGGTGGGAATGTACGAGAAGTTCTTGTCCTCGCTGGTGCAAGCCACGTGGACGGCGCCGAAGCGCTGGGCTTCCTTGACCGCGAGCTTGGCCCAGTGGCCGGTGAGCAGGTAGTCGGCACTTCCCCCCCCCCCCGCAAGACCCTGCGACATCAGGTTCATCGGAACCTGGAAAAACTGCTGGGAAGCGCCGCCGGTGAGCCAGATCGCTTTGTAGTTGGCGGGGATGCCGCCGATCTCGCGCAGGTCGCGCTCGGCCTCATCCCACACGCGGTCGATGACCTTCCCCCTGTGGCTGTGCTCCATGACGCCGATGCCGGAGCCGTCAATATTCCAGACGTCCTGCTGGGCCTGGCGGAGCACTTCCTCGGGGAGCACGCCGGGGCCGGCCGAGAAGTTGAAGATTCGGCCGGAGGAACTGGAAGCGGACGGGGCGACGTTGGAGGAGCTGGGGGAGGCGAAGGTGGTCATGATTTGGGCTCCGCTGGAACGGGGACGGGGGCTTCGAGAGGAGGTTACGCAGCGGGGCAGGACTTCACCACCGATGCCATCACCCACAGCTCTGCGGTGGAGGTGCCACGTGTACTTGGCTCAGCCGGTTCACTCGCAGCGCACAGGCGCGCACCATTCGGGAGGCGAAGCTGGGAGATCCTCCGATATTTTATCTTCCGCACCCGTTCTCGACTTGCGCCGAGTCCCCGTTCCGATAACCCCCAGATCGCTCACCCGTGTGCGCTGCGGCGCGCCTGCTTCTCCATTGGGTAGAGGGACCGCTTGTTCTCTCTCCGTTCCTCTCCATTGCCCACTGCCCATTCCCAGTGCCTTCCCCCCCATGTCTCCCCCCTCCTTCAACTCTCTGTTCCTCGCCTCCATGCACGACACGCTCGCGCCCAGGCCACAAGTGTCGTTCATGTCCCACGTTACTCCGCAGTAGCCCGCCGCGGCGCTCTTGCTCTAGAAATCCCGCCGCCTGAACACCAACGCCCCGATCCCTAGCACCACCGCCTCGAACACCAGCGACGTCCCCACGATCCAACCGAACGACCGCGATGCGATCGACGCCGCCAGTCGCTTCTGAATCTCCCGCTCGCTCACCGGAACCTCGCCGCGACTAAAGAAGCCTCCCTGCCCGTCATTCCCCGACGCGGCGAGCGGCTCGAGGTCGGCCTCGCTCACCAGCGTCCGCTGCAGCAGTTCGATTGTCTCACTGGACTTCGGCATCACCGACTTGACCCCATGGAAGTACCCGTGCCATCGCCCCATGCCCCCGGCCTTTGCCCGGTACCGCTCCAGTTGCGTCTGCTTCGTCGCGAGTTCCTTCTTCGATCGCTCAATCGCCTCCTCGCTCTGCCCCGGCCCCTGCACCTTCTGCTCCGCCGCCTCCACCCAAGATTCAACCTTCTCCACCTGGAGCGCATACCCGGTCTTGAAATAGTGCAACGACTGCTCGGTCGCATTCACTCCGAACAGCACGAACCAGAACAGAAACGTCAGCAGCAGCGCCGCGAGCGATGACCGCGTCAGCAGCCCCAGCAGCGCGCACATGCTGAAAAGATAACTGAAGAACAGCACCGTGTACGGCACCGCCCAGAACAGCCCCGGCTCCCATGTCCCCCCGCGCACACCGATCACCAGGAACGCGGCCGTCGTGAACACGCCCACCTGCAGCGTCACGAACAGCAGCCCCGCCAGGAACTTCGTGAAATACAGCTTCACCCGCGAGATCGGCTTCGAGAGCGTCAGCTCGATCGCTCCACTCGAGATGAACTCCGGGATGATGCTCGCCGTCGAGATCAGCGCCAGAATCGACGCGATCCATGCCAGCCAGAACTTGATCCCTACGTTCACGAAGACAAGCTTGTAGAACGTCGCCGGTGTGAGCAGGCTCGTATTGAAAATGGCATCAAACTCCCACCACAGCACCGTCAGCCCCGTCTTGTTGATCCCCACCGCCCCGAACGCCGCCACCACCAGCCCCGAGAGCACCAGCACCACCCAGAAAATCTTCCCCGCGGCCAGAGCCCGGTACTGATCGTGCAGAATTGCGAGCAGCTTCATGGCCTGCCTCCCATCGTCGGCTGGGCGCCAGGCTTGCCCTTCGCTCGCCCCACCTCAGCCCCCGGCGTGAACTCCTGTCCTGTCTCGGGGTCCACCACCGCCCGCATGAACAGATCCTCCAGCGACGGCCTCATCTGCTTCACCGCGCGGATGCTTAGCCCCGCGCGCCGCACCGCATCGATCACCGGCTGGATCGGCGCCGGATCGTCCGTCCCGATTCGAATCGTGCTCCCGCTCACCACCACCGCCTCGCCCGTCGCAAGCTGCCCGCGCACCGCGTTCGCGCCCACCGGCAACCCCAGCACGGGCGCCGCGAGCGTCTCGACCCCGATCATCGCGTCATTCGTGCTCCCCGCACCCAGAGCCCGCACCCCCGATGCGCGCAGCAGTGTCTGAAGTCCCTTCGTCCCGCCAGCGCCCTCCTGCGGAAGTTCGACCTCGATTTCATACCGACGCCCATAGTCCGTCAGGTCCTGGATCGTCCCCTGCATCGCCACCACGCCCTTGACGATGATCGCCACTCGATCGCAGATCATCTCGAGTTCGCTCAGCAGATGCGAGTTGATGAAGACCGTCCGCCCTTGCTCGCGCAGCTCCACCATCATGTTGCGGATGTCGCGCCGGCCCACCGGGTCCACCCCGTCGGTGGGCTCATCGAGCATCACCAGGTCGGGATCGTTCATCAGCGCCTGGGCGATCCCCAGCCGCTGCCGCATCCCCTTGGAGTACCCCTTGACCTTCTTCTTCTGCCACGCGCTGATCCCCACCTGCCGCAGGAGCCCCTCCGCGCGCCGCCGCCGCTCCCGCCTCCGAACTCCCGAGAGCGCCCCGTAATAGTCCAGCACCTGCGCGCCTGTCAGATACTCCGGGAACTTGTGGTGCTCCGGCAGGTACCCCACGCGCCCCAGCACCCACTTCGTCCCCACCGGCTGCCCCAGCATCGTGCCGCGGCAGCTTGTCGGCCTCACCACCGTCGTCAGCACCTTCACCAGCGTGCTCTTGCCGGCGCCGTTCGGACCCAGCAGGCCGAACACCTCGCCCTTATGCACCTTCATGGAGATGCCGCGCAGGGCGTGTACCCGCCCGCGATACACCTTCGACACTTCGTCCAGATCGATGACCATTTGCCTTCCTCGAGTGCCCCGTGCCCGATGCCTAGTGCCTTCTTCTCGCCATCACATGAAACACATGCCAGTGCTTCGCCCCGCCCAGCTCCGGCGCCTCCTGCTTCTCGACCTCATCCAGCATCTCTAGTTGGAAATCCGCCAGCAAGGCTTCCACTTCCGCCCGTGAATGGTGGCTCCGACCCGGCGCCCTCGCCCAATCATCTCGCTCGCCAAAGAACTGCCCCGCGAAACGCCCGCCGGCGCGCAGCGATGTGGCGATGCCGCGCCACACGCGTCCAAACTCCCCCGGATTCACGAACGGCAGCGTGAAGCTCGCGTTCACCAGGTCCACACTCCGCGCGGGCGGAAACTCAAAGGCCTCCAGCGCCGACACGCAAGGGGCTAACCGAGATCGCTCGTCGCCAGACACCTTGCGCTCAAGATACCCGAACGCCTCCGGCGTCGAATCCACCGCAACCACACGCCACCCGCGCCGCAACAGCTCGATCGTGTCGCGACCCTCCCCGCACCCCAAGTCCAGCGACAATCCCGGCGCCACACCCTCGCGCTCAAACCCCGCCAGCGCCGCCAGCAGCGTCTCCCGCGCCGGCTTCCCATCCATCACCGAGAAGTACCCCGGCCAGTCTCCCGCCGCGGCGTACTCCTGGGCACGCTTCGTGCCCGGCGGCGCCGGTATCCAGACCGGTGTTCCTCCCCCCCCCTCCGCACCCGCTATTCCTGGTCCGCTTGCCATACGCTGCCACCAATGTACGAAACCACGCGTGACTTTGTTGCCGCGCTCGACCGCGCCGGCGAGCTCAAGCGAATCCCCGCCCGCGTCTCCCCTGTCCTCGAGATCGCCGCGATCACCGACCGCGTCAGCAAGTCGCCCGCGCCCCACCTCCCGGCCGCTGCCGCGCGCGCCACAGATCCGCGCTTCCATCACCTCGGCGGCCACGCGCTTCTCTTCGAGAATGTCGAAGCATGGGGAGGTGGTCGATCCGACATCCCAGTCCTCATCAACCAGTTCGGCTCCTACCGCCGCGTCGAGCTCGCCCTCGGCTGCAACGACCCCGGCCCCGGGGCCGACGCGGGGCACGTCCTAGGGGGCATGGAGGCCCTGGCCGAGCGACTCGGCAGGCTCATCAAACCCGAGCCCCCGCCCACGCTCCTCGCCAAGCTGCAGAAACTCCCCGAACTCCTCGAGCTCGCCAGGATCCCGCCCAAGCGAGTCCGCTCTGGCATCTGCCAGGAAGTCGTCCACACCGGCGATCAGGTTGACCTCACCAGCCTCCCCATCCTCAAGTGCTGGCCGCTCGACGGCGACGCCGCCGCCGTCGGCTTCCCCTCCAACCTCAACGACGGCGTCCCCGGCGTCCGCACCGACAGCGACTGGCTCGCTTCGGGCCCGGGGGGAGGGGGGGGGCGCTACATCACCCTCGGCACCGTCCACACCATCCATGCCGACGATGTGGGCAACCCCGCGCCACCCAGCCGCAACATCGGCATGTACCGCGCCCAGCTCCTCGGCAACCGCACCCTCGCGATGCACTGGCACATGCACCACGACGGCGCCCGTCACTGGCGCTCCTGGAAAGCCCGTGGCGAGCCCATGCCCGTCGCCATCGCACTCGGCGGCGAGAGCGTCCTTCCCTACGCCGCCACCGCCCCCATGCCCCCCGGCATCTCCGAACTGTTGCTCGCGGGGTTCCTCAACCGCGGCTCCATCCCGCTCGTCCCCTGCAAGACCATCCCCATCGACGCCCCCGCCAACTCCGAGATCGTCATCGAGGGGTACGTGAGCCACGAGGCCGCCGGGCCCGGCATGATCCCGAGCTCGACGTACGTCGGCCCCGGCGCCGTGCTCGAAGGCCCGTTCGGCGACCACACCGGTTTCTACTCGCTCCCCGATCGGTACCCCATCCTCACCGTCACCGCCATCACGCACCGGCGCGACCCCATCTACCCCACGACCATCGTCGGCCTCCCACCGCAAGAGGACTACTTCCTCGGCAAGGCCACCGAGCGTCTCTTTCTCCCCCTTCTCCGCACCCTCATCCCCGACATCATCGACTACGACCTTCCCATCTTCGGCGCGTTCCACAACGCCGCCTTCATCAAGATCAGGAAGGAGTACCCGCTCCACGCCCGTCGCGTCATGCACGCCATCTGGGGCGCCGGACAGATGTCATGGACCAAGGTGATCGCCGTCGTCGACGACGATGTTGATGTTCATGACAGCGCGGCAGTGATGCGCGCGGTGGGAGAGCAGTGCGTCCCCGCCCGTGATACCGAGCTCGTCCGCGGGCCCTTGGACATCCTGGACCATGCGGCGCCCTTCCTGGGCGCGGGTGGCAAGCTCGGCCTCGATGCAACCCGCAAGCGAGGCGACGCCGAGACACACCCCGCACCCCGCTCGCAGGAGCCCTTGGCGGCCCAGCTCTGCGCTGCCGACCCCATCGGACCCGTGACCGGCGATGCCGCCCGCTCCGCCGAAGCCCGGATCTCTACCATCCCAGGCGCCCTTGATGCTCGCATCCCCGATGAGCTTGGCGGCTGGTGGCTCTTGGTCCGCGCCGACAAGCGGGCTTCCGGCGACGGCCTCGCCATCATCAAGACGATCGGCGGTCTTGCCAATGACACCGCGATTCCCCGCTGGACGATCGTCGTGGGGCCAGACCCCGACGCCGACGTAGCCAACGCGGACAAGGCCTTCTTCCATTGGCTCGCAAACACCTGCCCCGAGCGCGACCGGTACTTGAGCGTCTGCGGTCGCCGCGTCGCGTTCGACGCAACCCCGAAGCTCCCCAGAGACGCGGCCCACGGACTCCCCGTCCGCGCCTGGCCGCCGATCATCCACATGTCAGACTCGATGCGGCAACTGGTCAGTTCCCGCTGGCGCGAATACGGCCTGGGCTGACAGGACGCACCGATGAAGCTCGACGTAAAGAAACGAGCCGCACGACGCGCCCACGCTGCGGTGCAAGGCGCGAGCACGCGCCTCGATCCTGCTCGCCGGCGTCAGCGACCCCCACACCGCGCAGGAGATGGCCAATCGCCTCGCCGACAACCTCGTCCAGTGCAGTTGTCCGATGTGCGGCAACCCCCGCCGTACCACAAAGAACGCACGCGCCAGGAAGACATAGCCGATCTCGATGCGCGAGAAATCGGGTGAGGGGCTCAAGCCCCCGACACCTTATCCCCCTATCCCCCAACCGCCTCCCGCTCCCCCGCGGCCCTCACCTTCTCGCTCAGCCGCTTGTCGATCAGCTCCACCACGTCCTCGTGGAACTCCTTCACGCGCTGTCCCGACACATTCGCCGGGATCTCGTTCACCAGAATGCTGAACGCGATCTGCCGCCCGCTCGCGGTGTCCGTCACATACCCCGAGAGGCACCGCACCCCATTGATGTACCCGCTCTTGGCCCGCACCTCGTTCGCCAGCTTGCTGTTGCGGAATCGCTTCTTCACGCTCCCCTCTTCGCCAGCCACGGGGATCGATTCGATAAACGAGTCCGCCACCGCCGCGTCCTGCGACATCGACGCCAGCCACGCCGAGAGCACCCCCGGCGTCACCTTGTTGTCGCGGCTCATCCCCGAACCATCGGCGATGTTCACCGCGGCCGCCGCGCTCGGCCCCACCTTATCTCGAAGCTGCATCCGTATCACCGCCGCGCCATTGGTCCAAGAGCCCGGCTGCTGTGTAATCTGATGCCCGATCAGCTTGATCAGCGCCTCGGCGTACAGGTTGTGCGAGTCGCCGTTGCAGCGCTCCAGCACCTGCGAGATCGGCGTCTGTACGACCGCCAGCACCTTCCGCTCGGTTCCGATCTGTTCATCCAGCCCCGCCATCCGCCATACCGGCTTCCCCAGCCCAGCCGCGCCTAGTTTCTCCGCCAGCAACCGCCCGAACACCCCCGCCGGTTGATCGAGACACACCTCGATCGGTTCCTCCAGCGCGCCCCGCAGCGCCCCATGCACATTGAACCGGTTCGTGCCCCGTTCCCGGTCAGCCCACAGCGTCGTTGTCTGCGTCCGCACCGTCCGCGCCCGGTTCGTGATCTCGAGCCACGGCGCGCTCGGCTCGGTCTTCAGCCGCGGCTGCTCCCCTTCCTTTGCCGCCGGCCACGCGTACAGCCACAGCACGTTCGCGTGGAACGTCAGCCCGCTCACCTGCGCGCAGTACCACCGGTTCAGTTGGTCCGCCGGCCACGTCGGATGCACCGCCTGACGGTCGAACACCCGGTCATCGACGATCACTTCGCGGAACGAAGGCGCCACCTCGCCGCCCACCCCCGCGCCAACCGTGTTCGAGACCGCCTCCACCAGCTTGGTGATGAACTCGCCCGACCCCATCCCCATGTCCTTCAGCAGCTCCGGGTCGCCGAACGCCGGGTCGCCCGATCCCTCGACCACCAGCGCATTGCCCACCTGTACAAGCCGCGTGTGAAACTCATAGTCGGCGCCGAGCGTCCGCAGCGCTGCGCCCGATGTCAGCAGTTTCATGTTCGACGCCGGGATAAACCCCTCGCCCGACCGCATCTCCGCGAGCGTCGCGCCCGACTGCACATCCACGATCGAGATCCCCACCCGCGCCGTCCCAAGTTTCGCCCGCGTCAGCACCCCCGAGATCTCCCGCCCCAGATCGTCCGCCCACGCCCCCGCCGCCAGCATCAGGCTGATCGCGGCCCCCACGAGCACCCGCGGCGTCCCCCGGGTACGCCCCGCCTCGCCCCTCCGACCACTCGTCATGAGCCGTCTGGCCGTCATCTTCTCTCTCCATGAGCCAACACACATCGCGGACAAACCGCCCGCACACGCTCCGCCGACTCGATTGATCGGCCCGTCTCGGCCCGAACCTTCAACGGCGGCGCCAACACCCGGATTTACTCCTCATCCGGCCCGGGCGCGATGGTCAGCTTGAACTTCCGCACCAGCAGCTCCGTCACTTCCTCGAGCTGCGACTTGCTCATCACGTCCCACGACGTCCAGAGCGTCTCGCCCACGGGTCGGCCCCGAGCGATGCCCTCGCGGACATACCGCTTGAACCTCTTCACGCCCAGTGATTCGATCGACGGCGCGTGCAGCGGCACCGCGATCTGCGGCCGCGTCGGGTCGGGGATCAAATACGCCCACGCTACCGGCTCGGTCGCCGGGTGCCGATAAATAAACGCCCACCGCCACGGCAGCCCCTGCCACGCGACAGTCTCCGCCATACCCGCGAGGCCCGAGAGCAGCCCACGCGCCTCGACCACCACCTGCGCGAGCGTCGTGTCGGTGATCCCAGCCATCAGTTCCGCGGACGCTGGCCGCCGGAACTTGTCTTCCCACGCCGGCTTTCGAGATGACGCTCCAGACATGATGCTCAACATCGCTACTTTCAAGGCAATTCACGCCGCGGCGTGCAGGTTCTCTCTCAATGCCCACGAACAAACCCCGCGAGAACGAGGGCGAGCCTCCCATCCATGCCATGCACCCAAGGCGCGCGCTCCGCTAGGATGGAGCGTAGGCCGATGCCTTGAATAATGGTTATGGCCCCGAGTGGACGGCCAACAGAGGAAGCGGGGCTCGCGGCGACTCAGGATGGGTGTGGGGAAAGGGTGGTAAGAGGATCCGAGGGGGGTCGGGGGTGGGGCACGGATGGAGAGCCATGGCAGAATCCGCACGAGCCGGCGAAAACGTCCAGTCCGACCCCTCGGATGAGGTAGCGTCCTGCTCCGTCCTGGTTGTTGACGACAACTTCCAGAATCTCGAGCTGCTTCAGGCGTACCTGGAGGAACTGGGGTATCCCGTACGCACGGCGCACGACGGAGCCGAGGCGATCGCCTCGGTGCAGGCCGAGCAGCCCGACATCATCCTGCTCGACGTGATGATGCCGCGCATGAGCGGGTTCCAGGCGTGCCAGAAACTCAAGGCGAGCCCGGCGACGCGCGACATCCCGATCATCATGGTGACGGCGCTGAACGAAGTAGGGGACGTGGAGCGTGCCGTTGAAGCCGGCGCCGACGACTTTCTCACCAAGCCCGTCAACCGAATCGAACTGCTCACGCGCGTTCGGTCCCTGCTCCGCGTTCGGCTGCTCAAGAAGCAGCTCGACAAGGCGATGTCGCAGATGCAGGCCTTCAAACACGGCAACGGCTGACAGTCGTGGTCACGCTGCGGACTTCGAAAAACCCATCTCTCCCCACGAACTCGGGTGCAACACTCTTCGTCTACTGGGGTGTCCCGCACCCCGCACTCGTGGGAGACTCCAACATGAGATCGATGCTCCAGCACCTCGACGAGCTCCTTCGGGGCCGTCGAACCGATCCCGCCGCGCTTATCGCCGGCGGCTCCGCCCTCCCGGTCCGTCTCTTCCTCCCCGCGGCCATCCTGCTCGGGGTCATCTACGGCTCGTTCGTCGGGTGGTACGCCATCCACGTCGAGGATCCCACCCGGGTGGGATCAGCTTATCGCCTCAACGGTCAAGCTCCCCGCGCTCTTCCTTCTCACGCTCTTCGTGACACTCCCATCGCTCTACGTCTTCAGCGCCCTGACAGGGTGCAGGCTCTCGTTCGCTGCTGTGCTCAGACTCCTCGTGGCCACCGTCGTCGTCAACCTCGCCGTCGCCGCTTCGCTCGGCCCGATCCTCGCCTTCTTCACCCTCAGCACCACGAGCTATCCCTTCATGATCGTGCTGAACGTTGGCCTTCTGGGCGCGGCCGGCTTCGTCGCCCTTGGCTTCCTCCTCAAGGTGCTGCGCCAGCTCTCGGATGCCGCCCGGCGCGACGCCATCGCCGACGCCGAGGATGAGGGTGACCCCGCGACGCTCGCCCGCGCCAAGGCCGAGCCCGACTCCACGTACGCCATGTTCTATATCTGGGTCATCATCTACGGGCTTGTCGGCGCGCAGATGGGCTGGCTGCTCCGCCCGTTCATCGGTCATCCGAGCGCGCCCTTCACTTGGTTCCGCGCTCGCACCGGCAACTTCTTCGGCGCCTTCTTCCATCACCTCAGCGAGCTCCTCGGCGTCAACGACTGATCGCCCATGCGCTCGCTCCTCCACATCGCCGATGCTCTGCTCCGCGGGGGCCACGTCGCGCATCGAGCTGCCCTGCTCATCATTCTCGTCGGTGCTCCGCTCTACGGCGCCGCCGCGGGCACCTTCGCGTTCGAGCGACCGGAGCGCGCCCTGCAGGTTCTGTATTCAGCAATCAAGCTCCCGATCCTGCTCCTGCTCACGACCGCTCTGTGTCTCCCGGTGCTCTTTGTCGTCGCCACGGTCGCTGGCCGACGAGAGGCCTTCGCGCTCATCATCCGCGCGATCCTCGCGGGCCAGGCCGCGATGAGCATCTCCCTCGCCTCGCTCGCCCCCTTCGTCGTCTTCTGCTATGTCAGTGCCATTACCTACAACACCGCCAAGTTTATCAACGGTGTCCTCTTTGCCGTTGCGACGATCGTGGCCCACATCGTGCTGCGCCGTCAGACCCGCGAACTCCGAGCGCGCGATCCGGGCGTTGGTGTGCTGCTTGTCGCGTGGGGCCTGCTCTATGTCTTCGTGGGAATCCAGCTCGCGTGGACAATCCGCCCGTTCATCGGCCAGCCCGGCGCGGCCACCACCTTCTTCCGATCCGAGCCCTTCACCAACGCCTATGTCGAACTCGGCCGCGTGCTCGGAGGCTTGGCCAGAGCGCGGCGATAGACAAACGATGGTGACACCTAGTCCTCTGGTGGTGACGCACTCCGTTGTCAAGCCTGCGGCTCTGAGCCAAGCGACCAGCAGGGACAAGCCGGCTCAAACCCCGAGCTGGCGGCCGCGATCGCGGGCGGCGGTGATGGCGCGAATGAGCGACTCTTTGAACTCGCCGGCAACAAGCACGGAGATGGCGGCCTCGGTGGTGCCGCCCTTGCTGGTGACGGCGGCGCGGAGCTGGCCGGGATCATCGGGCATGGTTTGAAGCAACGCGACTGAGCCGGCGAGCGTGGAGCGGACAATTTCGCCGGCGAGGTGCGGGGGGAAACCGAGCTGCTCGGCGGCCGCGGCCATCGCCTCGGCGAGATAGAAGAAGTATGCGGGCCCGGAGCCGGCAACGGCGGTGAACGCGTCCATGAGCGACTCGTCGATCTCGAAGGCGCGTTCGCCGGCGGAGCAGAAAAGCGTGCGTGCGACCGTGGCGTCGGCGGGGGTGATGTTGGGCGGGATCGCGAGCGCGGTGGTGCCGCGACCGACCTGGGCCGGGAGGTTGGGCATCGCGCGGATGGTGGGGACGGTGGCGCCGAGGTGGGAGCGGAGTTTGGCGATGGTGGTGCCGGCGAGGATGGAGATGACGAGGCGAGGGGCCGAGGTGAGGAGCGCTTTGAGCGGCGGGGCAACTTCGGCGAGCACCTGGGGTTTGACGGCGAGAAGGATGACACTGTCACCGGGGGTTCGTTCACGAGAAAGAAGCCAAGTGGCGGCCGCGGCGGCGGAGGGAACAACGTGGTCGGCGAGGAGGCGGAGGTGTGGGTGCTTGGCGGTGTCGGGCTCCGCGATGCAGATGAGGTCGCGAACGGGGAGGAGGTGCTGCCCGGCAGCGGAGATGAGGATGCCGCGGGCCATGTTGCCGCCGCCGATGATGGCAAGGGGTCGGTTCAGGCGGGCGGGCTGATAGGCACCGGGGCCGCGATTGTCTGCGGGGGCAGGGTGGGGCATTTGTAGAACCGACGGAGACGAGTGTCCGAGTCACCTAGAGTTGGCGTCCGCCGCAGTTTATGGGAGGAACCCGCCGCATGAGCACGTTCTACCAGCTCGATTTCGAGAAGCCGCTCGCGGAGATCGAGTCGAGGATTGAGCCGCTGGAGCAGCAGCTTCGCGCGCTTGGGGGAGGGGGCGGGGTCGAGGGCGGCGATGGGGCGTCCGGGGAGGTGGGGCTGGAGAGCCTGGAGGCGGTCGCGCTGCGGGAGGACATCCGTCGGCTGCGTGGGGCGCACAGCGCGAAGATGGTGGAGCTGTATGCGAACCTGACGCCGTGGGACACGGTGCGGGTGGCGCGCCACCCGAAGCGGCCGCAGACGCGCGATTACATTGCGCGGATCTGCAAGGAGTTCACTGAGCTGCACGGGGACAGACGCTTCGGCGACGACCCCGCGATGGTGACGGGGTTCGCACGCATCGGCTCGGTCAAGTGCCTGATCGTCGGGCACCAGAAGGGCCGCACGACGCAGGAGAAAATCGTGTGCCACTTCGGGTGTGCGCACCCCGAGGGGTATCGCAAGGCGCTGGCGAAGATGCACCTGGCGGAGAAGTTCAACCTGCCGATCGTGACGTTCGTGGACACGCCCGGCGCGTACCCGGGGCTGGGCGCCGAGGCGCGCGGCCAGGCGGAGGCGATCGCGGTGAACCTGCGCGAGATGAGCCGGATCAAGACGCCCATCGTGAGCGTGGTGATCGGGGAAGGCGGTTCGGGCGGGGCGTTAGGAATCGCCGTGTCGGATCGCGTGGCGATGCTCTCGAACTCGTGGTACTCGGTGATCAGCCCGGAGGGGTGCGCCGCGATCCTGTGGAAGCAAGCGAACGAGCAGACAAACTCCGCCGCGGCGACGTCGCTGAAACTGACCGCGAAGGACAATCTTGAGCTTGGGATCGTGGATGCGGTCATCCAGGAACCCCCAGGCGGAGCGCACCGCGACCCGGCTGGGACGGCGTCGGCGATCGAGAAGTGGATTCTGGAACAGATCGAGGACCTGCGGCGGCACAAGGCGGCGATGCTGCCGGCAAGAAGGTACGAACGATTCCGAAAGATCGGGGTGTACGAGGAAGTCAGCGGCTGACTACTGAGGGGTGGTCGGCCGGTCCGGGTATGTCACGAAGAGGAGAACCCAATGGGCTCGGAGATCGGACCGACACCGCACGCCCCGGGCAGGGCTTACGCGCACGCCGCGGTGGCGTTATCATTGACGGGAGTTTTTCTCGCACCATCGGCGATGGTGGGGATGGGGCTGGCGGCGCTGAGCGTAGAAAAAAGCGAGGGACGGCAGGGGCGCGGCGCGTTTGGGCTGGCGATCGTGTGTCTGGTGTTGTCGGTGGTGCTGTATAGCGCAACGTGGGCGGCCATCGCATGATGATCATGGGAGATAAGGCCGAGGAGAAGGCCGCGGAGCAAGCCGAGACGGCGAGTGCTTCGTCGTAGCACGGGAGATTTTTGGGAGGACTGACCCAGACGAGTCCCGGTTACTGTTCGGGTTTTGTAGGAATATTCCGCTTTGACAGGGTGTGCGGGCGTCGATACGCTATGCGGCTTTTCAGAGCGCCCCTCTAAGGAGGCCCGTGGGCTTCCGCTGAAGCGGGAGCGTTAGCGGCGTGCGCGCCAAGATTGATGTAGCGACACCCGGACCAGAAAGCAACACGTGCCAAAGACCGCGCGAGATACGAAGAAGGAATCGCCCTCGAGCAAGGCGGGTGCGAAGAAGGTCGAGAGTAAGAGAGCCGGCGCCGCGAAGAAGGCGGCATCGACGGGCAAGGTCGCGACGAAGGCGGCGGACGTGAAATCGAAGTTGAAGCCCGCGACCGTGAAGCCCGGCGCGCCCGCGGTGAAGTCCAAGGCGCCGGAGCACCGCGCGAGCGAGGCCAAGGGCGCTGCGGAGTCTAAAGGGAAGACGGGGGGCAAGACGGCTGTGCCCGCGAAGGGCGCTGCGGCGCCGCCACCTCCTCCACCGGCGAAGGGTGGGGCCGCGGCACCGTCGAAGGGGGCGCCTGCAAAGGTGCCGGTGCCGATTGCCGAAGTTGCTGGAGCGGCTGGCGCGGGGGCGGACAAAAAGAAGCCTCCGAAGGGCATCACGATCGTGACGCCCAGGCCGGTGAAGGCGCCCAAGACAAAGGTGAAGTTCCAACTCCCGGTGACGGAGCCCCTGCTCAAGCCGGGGGCGAAGTGGAAGCCGCTAATCACGTCGGGCCCGTCGGCGCCGCGCCAGGAGCACCTGGGTAACCTGCCCGACGGCACCAGCCTGAAGACGAAGCTACCCAAGAAGGAGCTTGACCGCTACCGCACGATCCTGCTGAAGAAGCGGTCGGAGCTCGTGGGCGACATCTCGCGCATCGAGGACGAGGCACTGCGACAGTCGGGCTCGGGCTCGCTCTCGGCGCTGCCGCAGCACATGGCGGACCAAGGCACCGACGTGTCGGACCAGTCGCTCTCACTGGACCTGGCGCAGGTTGACCGGAACCTGATCCGTGAGATCGATGCGGCGCTGGCTCGCATCGAGGCGGGGACGTTCGGCGTGTGCGAGCTGACGGGAAAGGCGATCAAGCCGGAGCGGCTCGAGGAGCTGCCGTGGGCAAGGTATTCGATCGAGGCGGCACGCGAGATCGAGCGCCGGCCGTACCGGCGTTGAGCGCGGTGAACGACACCAGTCCGAGTGAATCTCCGGCCGCGGTGTTGCCGCGCGAGCTCCCCCCCCACCCTGCTCACCGAGCGGCGTGGGATTCGGCTCGCGCGTGGGCGGTACTGCTGATCGTGACGATCGCATCGCTGGTGATCGACCTGGGGAGCAAGAGCGTCGCGTTCGAGCGCGTGCACGATGCTCCGGTGGTGGTGAGGCGCGCCGACGTGATGGCGGTGAGCGCTGGGAATCCCAGAAATGTGGCGACGCTGGTCCCGCGCCATGACCCGGTGGTGGTGGTGCCCAAGGTGCTGGAGTTCACGCTGGTGCTGAACCCGGGCGCGGTGTTCGGGATGGGCCCGGGGCAGCGGTGGTTCTTCATCACATTCACGGCCGTGGCGCTGGGGTTCGGCGTGTGGATGTTCGGCCGGTGGACCGGGCCGCGGGACGCGGCGGCGCACGTGGGGCTGGGCTTGCTGATCGGGGGGGGGCTGGGGAACCTGTACGACCGGCTGATCTATGGGTGCGTGCGCGACTTTCTGCACCCGCTGCCGGGCGTGCGATTCCCCTTTGGATGGCGTCCCTTCGGCGGCAAGGGCGAGGTGTGGCCGTACGTGTCGAACGTGGCCGACCTGTTCCTGCTGGTGGGGATTGGGATGCTGGTGGTGTTCCTATGGCGCAAGGACACATCCCCATCGGAGACGGAGCGGAGGGGGAGGAGTGGCGCCTCCGGAAGTTGAACCTTGGTTTACGCGCAGGCGCATTGGTTGCCGCTTCGAGCAGCGGCGGCCCAGTGCCACTTGGGACAGATCGCTCGACTCACGCCGTTACCGCGGCCCCGTTCGCCGCGGCGTTGGCCTTGGTGAGGATGCCGTCGAGCATCTGGCGGACCTCCTGGGCCATGCGCGTGTTGGGGAACTCGTTAATGATGCGGCGGCCGATCGCGGCGGCGGTTGACCAGTGGCGGTCCTGCACGGCGATCTTGAACTGCGCGCCGAGGTTCTCGCGGGCCTTGGAGATGACGCCGCGGGCGACCTCGCGGTAGGGCTCGGCGTCGGCCTCGGTGAGGTAGCTGTCGAGCTCTTTGAGGAGGGTCATGGCATCATCGATCCGGCCGCCCTGCGCGGCTTCGAGGAAGCGGCGCTCAAGGTCGGCGCGGTAGACGGTGCGGGCCTGCTCCACGCGGTGGCGGAGACCCTCGACGCGCGGCGAATCGGGGAAAAGTCGGGCGATGCTCGCGGCCTCGCGGAAACCGGGATCCCAACGGCGCTGGACAATGAGGCCATCGAGCTGCGCGATGGCGTCGGCGAGCTTGCGCTCCTGGATACCGGCGCGGGCGCGATCGATGCGCGAGCGGAAGGCCTCGGCCTCCACGCGGTAACCGAAACGGTCGGCGAGCTCGGTGGAGAGGACGGTCGCCGCGTCCCACTCCTGCTTGTTGATGTCCTCCTCGATGGCGCGGCAGAGCAGCTCCCGCTCGGCCTGACGGTTGAGGACGCGCCGGGCATCTGGGGAGAGGTTGGAGTGATCGGCGAGCACACGCACGGCGACGGCGAGCTGGTCGATATTGCGCGAGATGGTGGGGTTGATGCACCAGGAGTTGAGCTTGTCGAGCTGCATGAGCAGCGGCGCGATGGCGAGCGCGAGGAGCACACCAACGGCACCGGCGGTCACGAGCCCCTCGTGCTTGTCGGGTCCGAAGAGGCCGACGAGCAGCACGGCGACGCTCACGAGAAGGAGGGCCGCGTAGTAGACCGAGGCGACGGCGACGCCGAGGCGCATCTTGCGCCGTGGGATCGGCGTGGGGGCGAAGTCCGCGGAGGTGATCTGGTCGTTGCTGTGCGGCATGGGGTACGACTCCATTCGTGCGCGGGCTTAGCTTCCGGGGGTTGGGTCGCCGCAGTTGCGGCTGCTGGGGACTAGGCAAAGGAATCGGAGACCGGCGGGGCCGGCCATGAACTGATGCTCCTTGTCGGCGGGCACATAGATCACGTCGCCTGAACGGATCGAGCGCTCCGACCCCTCAAAGTACGCCGTGCCGCCCCCCTCGACGATAAAGACCTCATGCTCGTAATCGTGGGCGTGGCGCGGTGAATGGCCACCGGGCTCGACCTTAAAGTGGCGCATTGAGAAGTTGGGGCAGCCGTCGGCGCGCCCGGCCATCACGGCCATGGTGCAGCCCTTGACGCCGGGGATGGTGACGGGGGACTGCTGAACGTCGTTAATGTTGCGGATGACCATGAGTGCCTGTGAGGAGCCGACCGGGGATTTCAAGCGACCAACGGTGGGAACGTTCCCGACCCTTTGCCTACTTCTATTATGCTCAATGCGCGATCCGGTGGCGAATCAGACTGGTGAGACAACTACCCGATTGCGGCGGTTCACGCTAGGGCCGTACCAGACAAACTGCTACATCGTGGAGGTCCCGAATCAGTTGCCTGGCACGACAGGCGTGTCGGGACTAACGGGCTCGGCAAGGGCGCCGTGCTGGGTGGTGGATGCGAGCTTCGGTCCAGAACCGATGATCCGGCACATCCGCGAGGCGGGGTTGGAGCTGAAGGCATTAGTGCTGACGCATTGTCACGTGGACCACATTGCCGGCGTCGAGGCCGTGCTTAAGGCGTTCCCCGGCGCGGAGCTCGTGGTCCACGAGGCGGAGCGCGGGTGGCTGACGGACCCGGAACTCAATCTCTCGGCGTTCACCGGATTCCCTGTGACGACGCGACCGGCGAACAGGGTGGTGCGCGAGGAAGATGTGCTTGAACTTGGCGGAGCGAAGTGGCGGGTGCTGCATGTGCCGGGACATTCACCGGGGAGCATGGGGCTGTACAGCGAAAGCGAAGGAGTCGCCATCAGCGGCGATGCGCTGTTCGCGGGCTCGATCGGTCGGACCGACTTCCCCGGGTGCAGCTTCGAGCAGCTCGAGAGATCAATTAGGAACAAGCTGTACGCGCTGCCTGATGCAACGCGCGTGCTGCCGGGGCACGGCGCGGAGACGACGATCGGGCGCGAGAAGCGATCGAATCCGTTTGTGAAGGCCGGGAGTTCATAACTCACCACTGCGTCGAAGCGGTGAGTGGTGGCACCCGGGCCCCCGGGGTCACTGGCCGTCGGGGTGGGTTGCAAGGGCCGGGGCGACGCCTGCGAGCTGGGCCGCGGCAATGTTAGTCGGGTCGAGCATGACCGCGAGCTTGAAGCTGGTGCGCGCGGCGTCGAGTTCGCCGCGATCCTGCTGGATGAGGCCCATGAGGATGTGGGAGTCGGCGCTGGCGCCGGGGAGGCGGGTGGCCTTCTGGAGGAGGGAGACGGCCTCATCGGTCTGGCCGTTGGCGTGCAGGTAGAGGGCCTTGAGGAAGTACCCCTCGTAGCGCTCCGGGGCGATGGCGATCACACGGTTGCCGGCGGTGCGCAGCCGGGCCATGTCGTTCAGGAGGGCGGCCACGTTGCCAAGACCGATCCAGGCGTTCACATCGCCGGAGCCGTCCTTCTCGGAGGTCAGGCGGATGAGGATCTCGCGGGCCTCGACGGGGCGGTCGATGCACACAAGACAGCGGGCCCGCAGGTGCTCGAGGTCGCGCCGGCGGACGGCGGTGGGCTTGTCGGTGATGCGGCCGATGTTGAACTCGGCCTCGGCGTAGTGGCCGCTCGATATCTGTGCGCGGAGAAGATCCTCGAGGATCGTGGCGTCGTCGGGGGCCAGCAGGCGGGCCTCGTTGAAGAACTGGACGGCCTTCTCGTTGTCGCGTCGCATCACCGCGATGTGGCCGAGCGACTGGCGGACGGCGGCGTTGTACTCGAAGCGCGAGCGGCTCTCGGCGAGGCGCAACTCGGCCTCGTCCATCCGATCGAGTTGGACGAGCATCTCGCACGAGGCGATGAGGGCCTGTGGATCGTTGGGATCGATGGTGCTCGCGGCCTCGTAGCAGGCGAGTGCTTCCTCGAACTTGCTGAGGCGCTCGTGGATGATGCCGAGGTAGTAGCGGGGCTCGGGCGTTTCCTTGTCGAGCTCGATGGCGTGCTCAAAGGACATGCGGGCCTGGTCAAGGTTGCCCTTCTCGATCAGGATGCGGCCGCGGAGCACATGGGCCTTGGTGACGCCCGGGTTCATGGAGATCGAGCTGTCGACGCTCTTGATGGCCTTGTCGAGCTCGCCGGCAAGGAACTGCTGCTGGGCCATCTTCCACTCGGTGCCGCTCTTGAGCAGGACCATTTTTTCCTGAGCGCCGTTCAGGTGCTCCTGCGTGTACTGGCCGTGCCCGCCGCAACCGGCAAGGGCCAGCGGCAGGGCGAGACCGGCGAGGAGAGCGATTCTGAGTGCGGGGCGAGTGGTCACGTGGGGCTCCGGATCCGAATATGCAAGGGGTGTAGTTGATGCTTATCGGCCGAGATGGTTCATCGGCCAGACCGGGGCACGGTTTCAGTGCGTGGGCTCGGTGGGGACGTTGGTGATCGAGGTGTCGCCACCGGAACGCTTCGCGGCATTGCGGAAGTGAGCGAAGAGGCTGGCGAGGAAGGGGCGGCCGCCGTTGTGGCCGGGCTGGAAGGCGGCGGCGGGGGCGGGCGTCTCGGAGACGATGGGGGTGGACTCCGGGCTCACGGCCATGGGTTGATTGCTGACGGTCGTCCCGCTGCTGACGGTTTCGGTAGCGGGCTCGCTCGCGGCGGGCGGCTCGCTGGTGGTGCCGGGCTCATCGCTGGTGGTGGGGCTGGGGGTCGTAGGTGCGGATGAGCCCTGCTCGTTGTGCTCGTCAACAGGGTTGGCGAGGTTGAATGAGCCGGAGTCAAAGGAGTCTGAAGAGCCGAACGAGTCGGGAGAGTCGGACAATGCGAACTGCGATTCGTCGGACTCGTTGCTCGACTCGCTCGTGTCGCCGGGCTCGAGGGTTGTGCCGGGGACGAACTGGCCATCGGGGCCTGGCTGGAAGCTCGGGTCGAAGGAGAGATCGGCCGAAGCCTGCATCTCGGGCTCGGTGACCGGCGCCTGCTCGGTGAGGTCGGGCGAGGCGGGGGCGACCGGCGCGTTCACGGACGGCTCGGGGACCGCCCTCTCAAGGCCGTGCAGGGGCTCCTTGGGAAGGTTATGGTGCCCATAGGGATTCGTGTGGGGGATCGGGGTGGGCGCGGGATCGATGAGGCCGGCACGCTTCTTGACCTCCTCGTTGAGGGCGCTCTCCAGGAGGCTGCGCGATGGCCACACCTCACGCATCCCCGTGATGCGCTCGCGGAGACTGAGGGCGTCGGGCTGGAGCGGGCTGAGGGCGAGCGAACGCTGGATGTTCCAGAGCGCCTTCTCGTAGTTGCCCTCGCGTGCCAGCTTCTCGGCCTCGACGTTGTGGGCCGCGGTCATCTTCTCGCGGCTCCAGGGGAGCAGGCCCTGGCGGCTGCCGGCGCGGAGGCGCTCGATATCCTCGGAGGTCTGCTGCGCGGCGTCGGCCATGATGGCGTCGGTGACGAGGGAGGGCGTGATCATGAAGATGATCTCGCTGCGCTGGGTCTCATCGTCGTGGCCACGGAACGCGGCGCCGATGAGCGGGATGTCGCCCAGGAATGGGACCTGGCGGCGGGTAAACTCGGTGGATTCGCGGAAGAGGCCGCCGAGCACGATGGTCTGGCCGTCCTTGACGATGACGTTGGTGACGAGTTCCTGCGTGATCTCGTCGGGGATGGAGACCGAGGCCCCGGTGGAGTCGGTGGACTCGCGAATAATGGCCTCGGAGACCTGCGGCTTGAGCTCCATGCGGATGGAGCCGTCGGTGGAGACGAAGGGGCGGAAGTAGAGCTGGGTGCCGGTGTCCAGGAACTCCACGGTCTGCGTGGTGGCGGTGTCGGTGGAGGTCGTGTTGAGGTACCCGACGCGGCGGCCGACGAGCACGCGGGCGGACATGCGGTTAAGGGCCAGGATCTTGGGGTTGGAAAGGATGGTGGTGTCGTTCACCTCGTCCAGGGCCTTGAGGAAGATGGAGATGTCGTTGGAGACGAGGCCCACCTTGAAGGTGGAGCGGCCGTTGGTGTTGCCGGGGGTGCTCTGCAGGGCCTGCCCGGAGTTGTCGCCCGGGGAGAGGCCCTCGCCGGTTGAGCCCGAGCCGCCGTTGATCAGGGCGTCGGCGACGCCGCGGGGCCCGCCGATGGAGAGGAAGTCGGTGAAGTCGAGGTCGCCGATGATGGAGAAGTCAACACCGAAGGCGTTGGCCTCGTTGAGGGCGGTTTGGACGACCGTGGCCTCGACGAGGACCTGCTGGGGGCGGGTGTCGAGCTCGGCGATGAGGCTCTCGATGGCCTGGATGTTCTCCTCGAAATCGATGACGACGATCGTGGAGGTGTTGGCATAGTTGTCGGCGCCGGACGGGGCGTTATCAGGGATGGCGAATGCCTCGGTCTTCGAGGACATTTTGATCTCGCCGCCCACGCTCTTGAGGGGCTCGACGAAGGAGGCGGCGTCGGTGGCGTTGAGGTAGTTGAGGTGGATGACCTTGGCGACACGCTTCTTGAGCGACTCCTGGATCTTCACCAGCTCGTCCACGGTGTAGACGTAGATGAAGTTGTCCTCCTGGATGTAGCCGTAGCCGTTGACGTGAAGGATGGCGTCGAGCGCGTCGGTGAAGGTGACGTCGTTGAGCGTGGCGCTGATGCGGCCGGTGACGCTCTTGGAGGCGATGATGTTCTTGCCGG
>JACMLW010000131.1 GCA_014379385.1 Phycisphaerales bacterium | reverse complement strand
GCGCTCGCCTACGGCCTGGACAAGAAGACCAGCCAGAAGATCGCGGTCTACGATCTGGGTGGCGGGACCTTCGACGTCTCCATCCTCGACATCGGCGAGGGCACCGTCGAGGTGCTGGCCACCAACGGCGACACCCACCTCGGCGGCGACGACTGGGACCAGAAACTCATCGACTACATCGCGGAGGAGTTCCGCAAGCGCGAGGGCATCGATATCCGCAAGGACGCGATGGCCCTGCAGCGGCTGAAAGAAGGCGCCGAGAAGGCCAAGATCGAGCTCTCCACGATGCAGGAGACCACGGTAAACCTGCCGTTCATCACGGCGGACCAGACCGGGCCCAAGCACCTCCAGGTGAGCATCACTCGCGCGAAGTTCGAGAGCATCTGCGACGACCTGTTCAAGCGATTGCGCGAGCCCTGCATCCAGGCCCTCAAGGACGCGAAGCTCGACGCGGGCAAGATCGACGAGATCGTCCTGGTCGGCGGCTCCACCCGCATGCCCAAGACCCAGCAGATCGCTAAAGAGATCTTCGGCAAAGAGCCAAACAGGTCGGTCAACCCCGACGAGGTGGTCGCTGTCGGCGCGGCTATCCAGGGCGGCGTGCTCCAGGGCGAAGTGAAGGACGTGCTGCTGCTCGACGTCACGCCGCTCTCGCTGGGCGTCGAGACCTTCGGCGGCGTGATGACCAAGCTCATCGAGAAGAACACGACCATCCCGACGAGCAAGAAGGAGACCTTCTCCACCGCGTCGGACAGCCAGTCCAGCGTCATGATCCACGTCCTTCAGGGCGAGCGAGAGTTCGCGCGCGACAACCGCACACTTGGCCAGTTCGAGCTCACGGGCATCGCCCCCGCGCCCAAGGGGATGCCGCAGATCGAGGTCGAGTTCACGCTCGACGCCAACGGCATCCTCACCGTGACCGCCACCGACAAGGGCACGGGCAAGAAGAGCGACATCAAGATTACCAACTCCGGCGGCCTCTCCAAGGATGAGATCGAACGCATGAAGCGCGACGCCGAGGTCCACGCCGCCGAGGACAAGAAGCGGCGCGAGCTCGTCGACCTCAAGAACCGCGCCGACTCCAGTGTTCTTCAGTCCCGCAAGGCGCTCGAAGAGCACGGCGGCAACGTCTCTCCCGAGGCGCGGGGCCAGATCGAGTCGGCGCTCTCCAGCCTTGAGGAGAAGATCAAGGGCGAGGACAAGGGCGCCATCGAAGCCGCTCTCCGCGAACTCGAAAAGGCGAGCATGGAGCTCGGCAAGGCCGTGTACGAGTCCGAGGCCGCCAAACACGGCGGCGGCGGCGCGGCAGGGCCGAGTGGATCGGGCGGCTCGGGCGCTGAATCCGCTTCGGCGGCAGGCCGCGGCGCCTCACCCGGCGGCACGAGCGAGAAGACGGACGACTCGGTCGTTGACGCCGAGTTTGAGGTGAAGGACGATAACCGCTAGTGCGAACGAGCTTTGATGACAGGGGCTTCCAGCCCGTCTGAATCAACTGCACCACGGCCACCATCTACCCCGACCGCGCCCTCTCGCGGTCGGCTTCTTTCTCCGGTGCCCAGTGGCCGGCTACCTAATGCCTGGTGCCTAATGCCTGGTGCCTTCTTCCCTGAACAGCATCACGCTCGCCGTGTGCCCATGCAGGAACACCTCGTCCCCCACCGGGCCGATCTCCCCCGCGGCAAAGAACCCCGCGATCGGCAGCGCCTCCCCCCCGCGCACTCTCGCTGAACTCGGTCCCAGCGGCTGGCCCCCCTTGGCCCGCTCCTCCGCCGTCGGATCCGGAAGAAATGCCCGCGTCAGCGCGAGGGCATCATGGTTGGGATCGTCGAACAGCCGGCACCCGCGCCCGTTGCACGTGAACAGCAGCGCACCGGCCGGCGGCTCGTGCATCTTCTGCCCGTCGAGCAGCAAACCCAGATCGTCATCCGCGGTCGCGGCGTCCCGCAGGTGAAACTGCACAGTCTGCCCCACCCGAACCATGTCGGCCACCGCGAGCGCCCCGCTCTCCTGATCGACGCCCACCACGCCGCGCACCAGAAAGTCGCCGCGCCCGAAACGATCCTTGTACTCGCTGACCGCGCGCCCCATGAAGATATTGCGCTTCAGCAGTTCGCGCGACGGCTCGTCGAGCCCTTCAATAGCGTCGCGCAGCACGTCGAGCGCCTTGCGCCTGCCGAGCGTGGTGATGATCTGTCCCTTCGCCCCCGTGATCACGACCACCGGCCCGAACGGTCGACACCCCTGCGACACGAGCGAATCGATCCGCACCCGGCCCGAGAAACTCACGCCCACCGCGCCAGAGCGCATCAGCTGGTCATTCATGAAAAGCACGTTCCCGCCGGGCTTGCTCGCCGCGGAGGCCATGCCGCCGAGGATCGGCGGGAGTGGAGAGGATTCGGGGGTGCGGCGCTCGCCGGCGCCGGCCGCCCCGCGCATCCACCCACGCGCCTTGGAGAGCGACGGGAGCAGCGTGTTGACCGGGACGCTGAACGGGTCGGCGAGCAGCATCATCCCCCGAAACGCCGCGTTCATCCCCGATCGCTCAGCCAGCGTCTCGGGCGCGGCCTCGGGCGTCACCCGCCCGAGCTCCTCAAGCCGGAACGGCCTGATGCCCACACCCGGCATCCGCGCCGCGAGCACCGAGATCCCCGGCGTCTGCTCCAGCTCCACCTCGCCGCCCAGCACGCTCTCGGCGGAGACCCCGACCAGGCATCGGGGCGAGAGCCGCCGCCGCACGATTGCGCTCACGGCCTGCGCGGAGTCCACGTGATGAACCGAGATGAAGACCGCCGCGAAGTCGATCCGCTCCAGCTCGGCCTTGACTCGCTCGCACGCGTGCTCGGCGGCGCGGACCGCCTGCGCGTGTCCCGACAGCCCCGCGGCAAACTTCATGGACTCTTGGCCGGCTTCGGTCATCGATCGATGGTAGAGGGGACAGCCTCGCGGCGCGATTCGGCCGCGGCTCCGCACTCGGGGCAAACCGGTGAGGAGAGGCCGGCGAGGTCATAGCCGCAACGCTCACAATGGCCGGGGCAAACTCGTTATGCCCGAGGGCCCAGAGACCAAGGGTGCCGCAGACAAAGAGGTGCCAAGCGATCCCCTCGATGTCAAACTCAAGGTACATCAGAGTCGCTGCAAAGATCGCAGCGATCCCCGTGCCAACCAAGACGAGTCGAGACCGAGTGAGCCACCAGAGCAGCAAGGCCGAACTCACTCCGGCGACAGCGACGGCTGTTGCAAAGGGCCGAGCACTGTAAGACACTGCTCGAGCGCTGGCCGGAGTAAGACCGGCTTGCTCAGTCAGATCGACGAGCCGTAAAACCACCATGGAAAGGACGCTCCATACGCGAGAAGAATGACCAACCTCAACCAAGGAGCCTTACATCCCCGCGCCGTGATAGTCGAAACCAGCACATAGCTTGGGAACAACCCATATAGGTTGAGATTCCCGCGCCAGGTAGAGTTGACGATCGGCAGCAGACACATTGTCGTGGCTGCCGCCAGGGGAACCAGCACACGAAGCCTGCGCGGATGAAACTTCCAGCGAGCTCGCATTAGATTAGGTTATCCAGTCCCATCGGTTATGCAACTCGCTCCACAAGGCGTCTGGAATCTCGCTCGGAGCGCTCGGACGGCAATAACTACCGTCCATCGAGATCGTGTGAACATCGCCTCTTGAAGCAATGAGGCACCACGGTGGTGGGCTGCCTATCTCCGAGAGCAAAGCTGCCGCCCCCACCGCCACCCTGACCATTACAGCCGCGAAACTTCCAGTGCTGCCACCCTTGAGCGCATCCAGCTTCACTCGCTCGCTCACACGGCACTCTCTTGACAATGACCACTACTACTCAACGTGCCACGCATTCCCATCCCGGATCACGCGCCGGTAGAGCGTGTCACGCTCGATTGGCTCGAATCCGGCCTCGCGGATGGCCTTCTGGAGCGTCCACACGTTGACTTCCTGGTGCGTGGACGTGCCTCCCACCTTCGTGATGTCGTACCACACCACCGTGCCGTCGATGTCGTCGGCGCCGCTCTGAAGCATGAGCTGCGCCATGGGGAGTGTCTGCATGATCCAGAAGGCTTTGACGTGCGGGAAGTTGTCGAGCATGAGGCGCGACACCGCCAGCGTGCGCAGGTTCTCCAGGCCCGCGGGGCCCGGCAGGTGCTCGAGCTCGCTGCCATCGGGGAAGAAGGGAAGCGGGATGATGGTCTGGAAGTACCCCGCAGAGGAGGGCAATGGGGATTGGGCAATGGGCAATGGCGCTGATGCGGAACCGAAGGCCACGTGCTCTGGCAGTGGCGTGCCGGGGCGAGTGAGTGTTGTGGCACCGCCCTCGGCTGCCGAGTATCCCAACCGCGACAGCGCCTCGTCCTGCGCCCGCCGCAGCATGTCCATATGCACGAGCCGCTCGCGCCGCTCCTCGATGTGCCCGTACAGGATCGTCGCGTTGGTGTTCAGGCCCAGCTCGTGCGCCACGCGATGCACATCAAGCCACACGTCGCTCCGGATCTTTCCCTTGTACGCCTCGTCGTGGACGCGGTCGTCGAACACCTCGGCGCCCCCGCCCGGCAGCGAACCCAGCCCCGCTTCCTTCAAGCGCTCCAGCACCCAGCGGATGCCCGCCACCCGATCCGCGGCCTTGTACACCCTCGCGATCTTCGCGAGATGCACGATCTCCACCGCGGTGAAGGCCTTCACGTGCAGCTCGCTGCCCAGCCCGCGCGCGGTCTCGCGGATCGTGCGCACGAGGTCGGTGTAATACTCGAACGGAAGGTATGGGTGCAACCCTCCGACCGAGTGCATCTCGGTGGCGCCGCCGGCGACGGCCTTCCGGACCTCCTCCTTCACGTACTCAAGATCACGCGTGTACGCGCCCTCATCGCCCTGCTTGCGGTAGAACTCGCAGAACTTGCAGGAGAGCGCGCAGACGTTCGAGTAGTTCAAATGGCGGTTGACGTTGTAGTACGCCGCGTCGCCGTGCAGCAGGCGGCGGACGCCGTCGGCCATCTCGCACACGCCCCAGATGTCGGGCGTCGCGTACAACAACTCGCCGTCGGCGAGCGAGAGCCGCTCGCCGGCCTCGACCTTCTCGCGCACGGCGTCAAGCCGCCGATCGCGGTGGCCGCGGCCAAAGCGGCCCTCCGCCGGAGCATCCATGAGCCCGCTCGCCGCCGTGACCGTTGCCATGCCCAAGGGTAGGGCTACTTGCTCTTGGCATCACCCCGGGCGAAGATGCTTGCCACGTAGTTCAGCACGTCGGTGGCGCTGGTCTCGTTGTACCCGAACTGCTTGATGAGCCGCTGCTTGACGATGTCGATCTTCTGCTGGGTCTCGTCGTCCACCACGCTGCTCACGAGGTTCTTGAGCTTGATGGTGTCGCGCTGGTCCTCGAAGAGCTTGAGCTCGAGCGCCTTGTACAGGCGCGCATTGGTGTTGTACTCAAACTTCTTGCCGTCGAGCGCCAGGGCCCCGATGTAGTTCATGATCTC